>JAHJKD010000035.1 GCA_018822435.1 Patescibacteria group bacterium | reverse complement strand
GTGGCTCTTTGTACGCCACTGGCCACGACCATAACCAATGGGTTTCCGAAATTAATATTCCTAAACCAATTATTTCAAACAACCTGAACGATTTAAATACAGCCGGCACTATCCAAAATTTTACTAATATCAGACAAGGCCTGGGTATTGGCGACCGAGAAATCCCGCGTATGGGCCTTGAATATCTAGGACCACGCGGTGATCAAAAAAAAGGTCGTGTTCATTTTTCCTGGGGCCAGCACTTTTATGAAGACTTGCAGGAATCCCATGCCATGTCCCTTCTTGTTCTGGACAAGAAAAAATCCAAAGGCCCTTGGTACTTGGGTAAAAGAACAAATTATACCAGTGGCGATTATTTATTTAAGATTCCCCAAAAATGGGTGCGAAATAATAGCAAAGGCAAACGTTTGGCCACCGGCCGGTTTAGAGACGGCGGCTGGTCCGGCATGGGCCCTTCTTTGATCGCTTACGGCCCCTGGGGCAAAGGCCAGGTCCCCTCTCCTCAGGCCACCCTAAAAAGTAAAGCCTTGATAAAATATACGGCTTCTGATGATTGGGAGGCAACCACTCAACACAAACTAAATAACTATCATCATTCCGACGAATGGATCGGCGGCGCCTGGATCAAAGCCAATGATAAAAAAGGGGTTATTTTCGCCGGCACTAAAGGCACGGGCGAGGATTGGTATGGGTTTGCCAATGGTGTGGTTTGGCCAGATGACCCTCCTTATCCGCCCATCCCTGACCCACCTAACGACGATCGCGGCTGGTGGTCAACCGGATTCAAAGGCCAATTATTATTTTACAATCCTAAAAAACTAAAAAAAGTCGCATCAGGAAAATTAAAACCTTGGGAACCGCAACCCTATGCAACCATGGATATAGACGAATTCATGTACAATGTTACATCTGCTCAACAAAAACGTCATATCAGCTCAGTTGCCTTTGACCAGAAGCATGATAGATTATTTATCATGGAATATAGGGCTGATGATGACAAGCCTATTGTCCATGTTTGGAAAATTAAGAAATAATGGTATAATATTGATATGAAAATTAAATTACTATTGTTAATCGTCCCTTTTTTCTTATTGGCAATGGGAGCTTCATGCAGTCAAAATGAAATAACAAAAAATGAGAAGCAATCTGTTTCAAACCAATGCATTAGCTTGTGCCAGGATGCGCTTAATACCGGGCACGATCTGTCACAAAGCCCTTGTTTGGGCGATCCCATGGAAAGCGAACCTGATTGGGTTTGTGATGTGGCTCATTCTCCGCGCACTGATGTTGACGACATTGCCGAAAATCAATGTTCCAGTTATCGCTCCCGGGAAGCTAGTCATTTTGTTGAAGTCACGCCTGAATGCAAATTTTTAACTTCTAATTAAAATTAAAATAAATATATGGAGGACCTAGCCGTGCTAATCATCCCCTTGGTAATGGGCGGTTTTTTCTTATTGTGGATGGGTTTTTATTTGCTTATCCTTGCCTTTATTATTGCCTCTCTTGTTATCTGGGTGCTGATGCTGGTCGATGTTGCCAAAAGGGATTTTAAGAACGAGAACGACAAGATCGTCTGGGTCTTGGTCGTGGCCCTGGCCGGCATTATCGGCGCGATCATCTATTATTTCACTATAAAAAAACCGGAAGACAAAAAATTAAAAAAGAAAAAAGGAAATAATAATGGAAAAAAGTAGAGCAAAATTAATTCATAATCAAAAACCGACTAAGCTCTCGGCCATCCGGGAAATAATTTTTGGCATGCAGGACGGTATGGTATCAACTCTAGGAGCCATTACTGGCATAGCCGTCGGTAGCCAGGACAAATTCATGGTTATTCTTTCAGGAATCGTGATTATCTCTGTCGAGTCCATTTCTATGGGCATCGGCTCTTATGTCGCTAACAAATCAGAAAAAGGCATTGACGCCAAAAAACTGGAGGAAGAAAGTTCAGAAATTGATGAATCGCCTCACACAGAAAAAGAAGAATTGGCAAACATGTATAAACAAGATGGCTGGCCTGAAAAAATTTCTAAATCTATGGCGGATACAGCCTCAAAAGACAAACAGCTCATGCTTAAAGAAATGTCTTTGCGCGAGCTTAATCTCAGCGGCAAATCTCATGTCAGTGCTTTTAAGCTGGGCATATTCATGTTTTTTTCCTATATTATCGGCGGTTTTATTCCTTTATGCGCATATTTCTTCCTGCCGATTTCTGCGTCCATATATATTTCCATTGTCTGCACTATGCTCGGTCTCTTCCTGCTCGGATCCATCACTTCCCGCTATACGGTCGATTCTTGGCTCAAATCCGGCCTGCGCATACTCATCCTCGGCGGCATCGCCCTGATTGTCGGATATTTGGCTGGTCGATTAGTTAATTATTTTGGTGGTCAATCAATTGAATTCTAAAATATTATTATAAATATATGGACAAAGCTCTGCAAAAACCCCTAGAAGAAATAAAAAAATGTAAGCAAGATCTCAAACAATCTAATTTATATTTCGATATTGCTGAGGTTATGCTGGTTCTTCTTGATAATGAAGGAAAAGTTGCTAGAATAAACAAAAAAGGCGCGAAAATTCTAGGATATCCGGAAAAAGAAATTATTGGAAAAAATTGGTTTACCAACTTTCTTCCGGCCCGAATGAAAAAAGATGTTCGTGATGTTTTCAATGAATTAATGGCCGGTCAAATAAAAGATGTTGAATATTTTGAAAATCCAATAATTAATAAAAAGGGTGAAGAAAGGCTTCTTTCCTTCCATAACATTTATATTAAAAACGAAAAAGGAAAAATCATTAATACTCTAAGTTCCGGGCAAGACATAACAGAACAAAAGAAAGGTGAAAGTGTTCTAAAAGAAAGCGAAAAAAAATTCAAAATTATATTTGATTCAGCCCCTGATGCCATGTTTATAATCGACCTGAAAGGAAATTTTATTGACGCCAACAAAATGGTGGAACAGATTTCCGGTTATTCTAAAAAGGTAATGGCGGGCCAGAACCTGTTCCGCACCAGGATGCTCGGTCGGGCCGACCTTAAAAAAGCCGCCAAATCCCTGGCCCACAATCTGCGCGGCCTGCCCTCCGGCCCGGAAGAATACACC
Organism: Patescibacteria group bacterium; assembly: GCA_018822435.1. Taxonomy (GTDB): domain Bacteria; phylum Patescibacteriota; class Patescibacteriia; order UBA9570; family JAHJKD01; genus JAHJKD01. The sequence continues at coordinate 29,383 of JAHJKD010000035.1, read as the reverse complement.
CTTCTGCAAAGAGGCGGCAAAAAAATTAAAGTGGAAATAAAATCTTTTCCAATAAAACTAAAAGGTAAAAGATGCATTCTCGGCATAGCCCGGGATATTTCGGAAAGAAAAAAAATGAAACAAGGGCTTATAGAAAGTGAGAAAAAATACAAGAATTTATCAGAAAACATCCTGGACTCTGTCATTATTATTGATTTCAAGGGAAAGATATTGTTCGGAAACAAGGCAGCTGCAAAAATGTTCGGATTCAAAGATATAAAAGAAGCGCTCGGGATGAATATCAGCATTTTTTTAACAGAAGGAATGAAAAAATTAGTGCTGAGGGAAATATTTGATGTTATTAAAGGCAAGGGCAATTATCTATCAGAATATAAAGTTAAAGATATTAAAGGAAAACAATTCTGGATTGAATCCTGGGGAACATTGATAAATTATGAAGGACAACGGGCAATTATCGCTTCATTAAGAAATGTGACTGATCGCAAGCAGGCAGAAGAACGCCTTAAAATGGCAGCCGATGTTAGTATTGACCTCATATATGAGTGGGATGTAAAAAATGACAATCTGGAATGGTTTGGCCCGATTGACGAAGTCCTGGGTTATAAACCTGGAGAAATATCACATACCATAAAAGCCTGGATTGATTTAATGCACCCTGATGACCGCACGCGATTAATAGATTCAGTAAAGCTCCATCGCCAAAGCCAACGGCCGATTTTTGAGGAATACAGGGTTCGCAAGAAAGATGGCTCTTATGCTTATTGGGAAGACAGAGGCAAACCTGTTTTAGACGAACATAGCAGGCCGGTAAAATGGATCGGCAGTTGCACAGATATCACCCAACGCAAGCAGGCAGAAGAACAAATTAAGAAATCTGAAGAAAAATACCGTACAATATTTGAAAATTCCAAAGATGGCATTCTTTATTCCGGCCGTAATGGTAAAATAATCACTATTAATCCTCAACTAGAAAAAATTGTCGGCTATAAAAAAGAAGAAGTAGCGGGAAAATCATTCTTAAAATTACGCCATATTATTTTGCCGGAAAATATTCCTTATCTGGCAAAATTATTTAAAGAAGGTCTAGTTAAGGGAAAGTCCACACCAGAGCTGGACTTAAAAATTAGATGTAAAAACGGACAAATCAAATATATCCATATATCTGCTAGCCAAGAACTCGAAAATAATAAAGTAGTCGGATTTGTGAATATTATCCGGGACATTACAGAAAAAAGGATTGCCGAAAAAGCCTTACAGGAAAAAATGGATGAACTGGAAAGAACCAATAAAGCCATGGTCGGCCGGGAAATTAAAATGATTGAATTAAAAAATAAAATTAAGGATTTAGAATCACGGCTGGCAAACCGGGGGTAATTCACGCTTATGTTCGCTCATGGCCATCATCTTTTTAACCTTATTTACTTTAGCCTGGGAAAATGATCCCAGGCTTTTCTTTTTATCCAAAGCTTCTAAAATTAAATCCAGTTCTTCGTAGGAAACACCCATTTCTTTTTCATCTTCCTGGCCCTTCCATAAGCCTGCTGTCGGCGTCCTATTAATGATTTCTTCAGGCACGCCTAAATAACCAGCCAATCCCCTTTCTTCAGTCTTGTATAGATCACCAATCGGCAAAATATCAGCAGCTCCGTCGCCATGTTTAGTAAAATATCCGGTCATTAGCTCGGATTTATTGCCTGTACCCAGGACTATGGCATCCAGCTCATTAGCTTTGCCGTAGAGCATTATCATGCGAATTCGGGCCGTCAGATTAGCGTGCGGCAGCCTCTTCTTAAAAAATCCGGCCTTTTTTTCCATTATTTTAATAATCGGTTCAATCTCTATCACAGACGATTTAACTTTCAAATTACGAACCACTTTTTTAGCCAATCTTAAATCATCACTAACATTGGCTGATGAAGGCGTCATGATACCAAAAACTTTTTTACTGCCTAGAGCTTTAACAGCTAAATACGCCACCACCGCGGAATCAATGCCGCCAGACAAGCCCACAATTGCCTGTTTGGGGCCAATTTCAGATTTTATGAACTTTACTATCTTTTTTTCAATTGATTTGTAATTTTTTTTCATATGTTTTTACAGAGGCGGATGTGGTGACATCCGCTTCCATCTTATTAATTGAAAGCGGACATCACATGTCCGCCTTATTAGCCTTATTTTAAGCCAGTTGAACCAAAGCCCCCGTCTCCTCTTTCAGTTTCTTCTAATTTATTAACTTCCTCAATATCTACACTTTCCTTCTTCTGAATTAGCATTTGTGCGATCTTAGAATGTCTATCAACTTTAATATCTTCATCACTTAAATTAACAGCCAATATCTTTACTTCTCCTCTGTATCCCTCATCAACAACCCCTGCCATGGTTGTCAGGCCAAGATTAACGGCCAGGCCGCTTTTATCCCAGACCAGGCCGACATGTCCTTCTGGCACAGCAATTTTAATGCCTGTAGAAAACAAATGTCTTTCGCCGGGCTTCAGGATTTTTTCTTCATTCGTAAAAAAATCCATGCCGGCGTCTCCGGGCATCGCGTAAGCTGGCAGTTTCGCTTCTTTATCTAACTTTTCTATTAATAACTTCATCTATTTGATTATAAACTTCGTTTATTGATTTATTTGAATTTATTTTGACCCAATTTTTTTCCGACTTCAATAACTTATTAAAACCACTTCTCACTTTTTTATGAAAATCTAATTTTTCTTTATCAATACGAGTTAACTTTTTAGACTTATCTCCCTTTCTACGCGCTAAACCGATTTTAGGATCAGCATCCAAATATAAAATCAAATCAGGATCCACATCCCACCTCACAAATTTGTCCATCTTTTTCATAAAGGCCAGATCCGCAACTTTCCGGGCAAAAGCCTGATATGCAAAAGTAGATCCGTTAAACCTATCACATATAACATTTTCTCCTCTTTTCAAAGCGGGAATTATTTTCTGTTCCATGTGTTGGGCCCGGGAAGCCAGAAATAAAAAAAGCTCGGCCCTGTCCGCCAACTTTTCCCTGTTTTCATGTAAAATAATCTTCCTGATTTTATCAGCCACAACAGTTCCGCCTGGTTCATGGGTCAGCATCACTTTCTTGCCCTTTTTTTCTAAGAGTTTCTTTAAGTGCTTGGCAGCCACGGATTTTCCTGACCCTTCGCCGCCTTCTAAAGTGATAAATTTGCCCTTCATGTCTTAGACCTTAATTCCGCTCCTTCTATAATTTCCCACTTACCACAATTCAAGTCCCCTTCCCAGCAAATCTTTTCTGTCTCACAGGTCGGACCGGCATACTTAAATATGGTCGGAGCCACTGGTTTCACTTCATCTAGCATTTTATTAGCCATTCTTCTAATTTCCCATTGAGCTCGCGTACATAATCTTTTTTCAAAGAAATTCAAGAGCGAACGAGCGTTCATGGTGATGACAATCTTGGTTTCTGCCGCATTAGGAAGTAAATACCGGGCATCCTCTTTATCAATGCCTTGCTCTACTAAGGCCTTATAATCATCATGAGCTTTTTTTATGTCCGCTTCATACTTTTCCAAAGCCTTTTTGTCTTTCCTTATTTTCGGAGGAATAATATAATCCAGCTCTCCTTTTTCCTCTACATATCTCTGGGATTGCTGAGAAAAAGAAGCGATTCTATGTCGTACTAATTGATGGGTTAATGCCCGGGACACGCCCTCAACTGCAAAAGTAAAATTCGCATGTTCTATGGTTGAAGTGTGGCCAGAGCTGATAATCTGTTTGATCAAACGCTTAACAACTTCTTCTTTGGTTTTTTCTTTTAATTCAGTTCCGCCTTTATTCGAATAACACTGCCGAATAGCCGCACAAACGGTCTGCTCCGGGTCTTTTGTGTATGATATTAATGTGACTTTTAATTCAGCTTCTGGCATATGTCTTCTATATTATTATACAACTCTTCGAAAGATCCGTCATTATCAACGGTAAATTCCGCTTTCTCACCGATTTCTTTAATAAGCACTTCTGTCGGCCCTTGTTCCTGCTGCTCAAATTCTTCCATTTCCATGTCGCTTTCTCCTACTTTTTCATGCCGTTTTTGCTGCCTGGCAAATCTATTTTCCAAAGAAGCCGTAATATAAATCAGATGAAAACCAGGCAAATTTTTTAAAATACTATATTCCTCCCAATATCTGATACCATCAACAACTGCAAATTCAGGTTTGTCCTTTTCAATATCCTTTTTTAAAACATGGGCCAAAATTTCCGGGCCAAAATTCTCTCTTAGCATTAGTGCCACTTCTATCAGGTTTTCACGGGTATTAGGCAGATATAAACGGTCAGCAATATCATCCAAAATTTTAGAAAAACGATAATGTTTATAATCGTATTTCTCAACTAAATAATCAGAGGTGGTCCCCTTGCCTGATAATTTTTCGCCTGTTAAGCCCAAAATAATCATTATTTATTTCCTTCTAAATTTATTTCGCCTTCGTTTTCTCTTTCTTCAATGTTTTTTGTAAACATGTCGCAAACCCGGGTATTCCAGTCATTATCTGGATCATAAAAATCCACTTCTATTCCAGCCTTGCCTAAATAATCCATTACCTGCTGATTTCGGTATACTTTTCCAATCACTATTCTTTTTACTTTAGCTGCCACAATATATTTTGAACAATGAATACATGGGCTATAAAGAGTATACAAAGTAGACCCTTCCGTAGAAACACCGCCAATTACAGCTGCCTGAAGCAATGCATTGTGTTCCGCATGAATAGTGCGAACGCAATGGCCGTCTTCAAGAAGGTGGCCAGCCTCATCACAGTGCGGCAGACCCGGAGGCGAACCATTATATCCAGTTGATATAATACGTTTATCTTTAACTAAAACAGCACCAGCGGCCAATCTGTCGCAGGTAGAGCGGGCCGCTACTATCCGGCAAACAGCCATGAAATAGTCGTCCCAGGACGGTCGTTTATGAGTTTTATTTTCCTCCGTCATAATTTTATGCAATTACTTTTATGCCCGGGCCCATGGAAGTACAGATAGTCATGCCCTTAATATAAGTGCCTTTTGCTTTGGCCGGTTTTGCTTTTTGAACGGCCGCAATAAAGACGTTAATATTTTCCTTTAGATTATCTTCATTAAAGGAAGCTTTTCCCACTAATTGATGTATATTGGCTGAATCATCATTTTTGAATCCCACTTTACCAGCTTTAAGTTCCTTGATTATTGCCGCCACATTAGGACCAATAGTACCTGTTTTAGGGTTAGGCATTAAGCCTTTCTGGCCTAAAATTTTTGCAATCGGACCAATTTTTTTCATTATGTCTGGTGTGGCTACGGCAATATCAAAATCAATTTTCCCAGTCTCTTTAATCTTCTGTATCTCACTTTCACCGCCGATAATGTCAGCCCCAGCTCCTTTTGCTTCTGCTTCTTTTTCTGGTCCGACAAAAGCCATGATTTTCACTTCTTTGCCCGTACCATGTGGCAATACGACCTGGCCCCGGACTAATTGTTCACCTTTTTTCGGATCAATGCCCAAACGCAGATGAACTTCCACGCTTTGGTCAAACTTGGTCTTATCAGCCAAAACCAATTTTAAAGCTTCTTCCAAAGGATACTTTTTGGACTTGTCGATTTGCTTCAGCGCCTCATTATAGCGCTTGCTTCTTTTCTTCATATTATTATATATTTTGTGGTTTTAGCGCACTGCTGACTAACAGCGCTCCCACTTTATTAATTATATCTGTGCAATCTGTTAAATCTGCGTAATCTGCGGTCATTTTTTTACTGTAATGCCCATTTGTCGGGCTGTGCCTTCGATAATTTTTAAGGCTGCATCAATATCGTAAGCATTCAGGTCAGGCATTTTGATTTCTGCAATTTCTTTAACCTGAGCAAGCGTGATTTCTCCAACTTTTTCAGTTAGTGGTTTGCTTGAGCCTTTTTTCAGCTTAGCTGCTTTCTTAATAAGTTCAGCTGCCGGAGGGGTCTTAACAACAAAATCATAAGACCTGTCCTCATACACAGTAATAACTACGGGAAGAACATCCCCCATTTTATCTTTGGTCTCATCATTAAACTTTGTGCAAAATTCCTGAATATTCAGACCATGCTGACCCAAAGCTGGGCCAACTGGAGGAGCTGGATTAGCCTTGCCAGCCGGAATTTGCAATTTAATTTGTGTCTTTACTTCTTTTGCCATATTTTATTTAATTGGAGGCGGATTTGCTGAAATCCGCTTTCACTATTAATTATTATAATTTCTTAATTTGTAATGAATCTAATTCAACCGGTGTTTCACGGCCAAACATGGAAACCAGAACCTTGACCTTGCCGCGTTCTTCATCAATATCATCAACCTTGCCTTCCATATCTTTAAACGGACCGTCAATAATGCTGACTGGGTCATTAGCTTTGAAATCAATCTTGTATGTTGGTTCTTCAATACCCATCCTTTTTTGCAGGCTCTTCACCTCTTCTTCAGAAACAGGGGTGGGAGTTGTTCCTGATCCGACAAAGCCGGTCACGTTCGGTGTATTTCGAACCACGTACCAGGAATCATCAGTCACGATCATTTCCACCAGGACATAACCAGGGAAAATCTTTTCCGTTACAATTTTTCTCTTACCGTTCTTGATCTTGATCTTTTTTTCTGTCGGCACCATAACATTGAAAATTTTATCTTCCATATCCATCGATTCAATCCTTTGATTTAAATTCTCGGAAACATTTTCCTCATATCCAGAATATGTATGTAAAACATACCATCGGCGCCCAAGTTGTGCTGTTTGTTTTGGCATATTATCTTGTTAAAAATTCTTCTAATCCTAAATTAAAAAAGTAATCAAGCACGCCCAGAAAGACGGCCACAATCAACGTAAAAACGAGCACTGTGTACGTCCCTTTTAAAGTATCTTTCCTTGTCGGCCAAGACACTTTTTTAAGCTCTTCCCGGGATTCCTTTAAATAAGTCCAAAATCGAATCAAAATATTACCCTCCTTCTTCTCTTTCTGAGCAGTGGGCATGTTTTTCATCAATTTTCCTTTAATATCAGCCATTTTGTTTGTTTATTATTGTATCTTAAAAAGCCCCTGCGGGCCTTTGTTATCCTGGTTATATAATAAAGAATACTGAAAAATTTGTCAAATGGAACCAGGATTGACCTTAATTATGATATTATCATGGATAATCTTTCAAATTATGGTTAATTCTGGTTCAAATCCTATTTATTAATTTTTAATTTTGGAACCAGAATTAACCATAATTATGATGATTAGCCATGATTAGGTTATTTATTATTGTAAAGTCTTTTGTATTGGAGACTCTTTGCGCCAAAATTTAGTAATAAACCAGTTTTAATATTTAATGCTTCAAGATAATTTTTAGCCTGGGCGAGGTGGACTGATTCTAAATCTGAAACAGCTTTTAACTCCACTGTAATCCCTCCTTCCAGATAGAAATCTACTCTTCTTAATCCGACTTTAACTCCGTCGTAAATAATTTCTATTTGTTTTTCCCGAACAAATTTAATTCCCTCTCTTTCGAATTCCATTGCCAAACATCTTTGATAAATCAATTCCTGAAATCCACTTTTAAGCTTGTTATGCACGCGCATGGCACACCCTATAACATCATAAGTAATTTTTTCTAATATTTCGTCTTTCATATATAATCAAGGTTAATTTTAATAATTAAGGTCCATCCTGGTTCTAAACACAAAAAAAACAGAGGCACCGAGCCTCTATTTCCTGATTAGATAATAACATATAACTTATATATGTCAAAAAATTACCACCTCGTATCTTTTAATTTCAACCAATAAGCAATATTATTAGTAATTATATGAAGAAGAATGCCAAGTAAAATCACAATCACCCATGTCTCCCAACCAATCGGAAAAATGATCGTACCAACCAGCAAACCCATGACCGTGTAATCAATTTGATCCCAGGGAAACCATGTTGCGCCTGGTTTTTTGTTTAAACGACGTTTGATAAAACTTTTCAATGCGTCTCCAAAAAGAGCGGCAAATCCAAGTACAAAACCTGCCCACCAAGGATATTCCTGATAATTAAACAAACTAAGAGAATCCCAATTGCCATACCACTGGATCAAATACACCAATTCACCGGCCAGTACGCCTAAAATTAAACCACGCCAGGTCTTATGACTACCCAGCCACTTTTCACTAATCGGTACGGCCCAGGATTTCAAAATCCCCTTGGATATGACCGGGGTCATGTTCGCTGCCCCGATCGGCAGAAAGAACCATAATGATTTTAGGATGACTGAGAGCATGTTTAATGTCTGCCCTCGCCAGAAGGCTCAGGCTATTAGCAATAGGGCGAGCCTTCCGGCGAACCCGGATTTCTAAATATCCAAATTCTTTACGTCTTTTGCATGTGTCTGAATGAATCTTTTTCGTGGCGCCACTTCAGAGCCCATTAAGATGTCAAAAATTTCATCCGCTTTTTGCGCATCATCCACTTCCACCTGCTTAGTCAGGCGATGCTCCGGATCCATAGTCGTACTCCAGAGCTGATCCGGATTCATTTCACCCAGACCTTTATATCTCTGAATAATCACGCCGGCTACTTTTTCTCCAACTTCAATTTCTCCGGCTTTTTTCTCCCCTTCTTCTTTTTCCTCACCAACTTCTCCTTCCACAACTTCTGGTTTCTTGCCTTTTACATCTTTAAGCATTTCTTTAATAATTTTTTCTTTTTCCGCTTCCGAATAAGCATATTCCATTTTTGCCCCCCTCTTGATCTGATATAAAGGCGGTTGAGCAATATATAAATGGCCTTGTTTGACTAATTCAGGAAAATGTCTGTAAAACAATGTTAAAAGCAATGTTCTGATATGAGCACCATCCACGTCAGCATCTGTCATGATAACGACCTTATGATATCTAAGTTTTTCTATATCAAACATGTCCCCTATATTCGTACCCAATGCCAGTACTAAGGACTTTACTTCATTATTGGCAAGCATTTTATCTAGTCTGGCTTTTTCTACATTTAAAATCTTACCGCGCAACGGTAAAATTGCCTGAAAATTTCTATCCCGGCCTTGCTTGGCAGAACCGCCAGCCGAATCACCCTCAACAATATATAGTTCGCATTCTTCTGGTTCGCGGGAAGAACAATCAGCGAGTTTGCCGGGCAAGGTAATGCCTTCAAGCGCTCCTTTTCTAAGAACTGTATCTCGGGCCGCCCGAGCTGCTACTCTGGCTTGGGCCGCTAAAATACATTTTCCTAATATTTCCTTGGCATCACGCGGGTGTTCTTCTAAAAAAGTCTGAAATGCTTTAGAAAAAACTGACTCTACCGCCGGACGCACTTCGGCATTACCAAGTTTAGCCTTGGTCTGACCTTCAAATTGCGGTTCTGGTAATTTTACAGAAATGATTGCCGTCAGGCCTTCACGCACATCTTCGCCAGAAAGATTCTGATCTTTTTCTTTTAATATCTCTTGTTTTCTTGCGTAATTATTTAAAACACGTGTCAGGGCTGTTCGGAAGCCTTGAATATGCATACCACCTTCAACTGTGTAAATATTATTAGCAAAACCAAATACAGTTTCCGTATAATCAGTATTATATTGCAAAGCAATTTCCACTTTCATGTCATCAACGTCTTTGTCCACGTAAAAAACTTTTTCTTGTTTTACTTCCTTGTTGTGGTTGATATACTTGGCATAAGAAGCAATGCCGCCTTCAAAATAGAAAACATAACTATTTTTTTCTTCCTTATTCCTTTCATCCAAAAGCACGATCTTTAAGCCTTTGGTTAAATAAGCTTGCTGGCGTAAATGATCAAGAATGTATTTCCAATCATATTCTAATTCTGTAAAAATTTCTGCGTCTGGTTTAAAAGTAATTTTGGTCCCGGTGCCCCTGGCCGCTTTAACTTTCTTAACATTCCTGACCGGCTTACCTCTTTTGTAATCCTGATCCCAAAGAGAACCTTCTCGCTTTACTTCCACATGCAGTTCTTCTGATAAGGCATTTACCACAGAAACGCCCACGCCATGCAAACCGCCAGAAACTTTATAACCGCCTTGGCCAAATTTACCGCCAGCATGCAGCTTTGTTAAAATCGTTTCTAATGTAGATATTTTTGTAACCGGATGTTTTTCCACAGGAATTCCTCGGCCATTGTCTTCTACAGAACAATATCCGTCTGGCAGTAAAGTGACGATACATTCATCACATTCTTCGGCCATGGCTTCATCAATAGCATTATCAACCACTTCCCAGATCATGTGGTGCAAACCCGCATGGGCTGTATTACCAATATACATACCCGGCCTTTTTCTGACCGGTTCTAATCCTTCTAAGACACTAATTTGCTTTGCGCCGTATTCTTGTTTCTTGCCTCCTTTTTTCTTTGTTGTTGCGGTTTTCTTCTTTGCCATATATATAATTATTTTCTTATTTCTGCTTTAAATTGTTTATTTAATTTATTCATGATTTCTTTCCGATATTTTTCCACTTCATCCATTTCCAAAGTTTTACTATCGTCCCTGAACTTCAGATGCATGGCAAAACTTTTTTGGCCACTCGGAATCGACTTGCCCTTGTACACATCAAAAAGCTCTATTTCTCTGAGAGATATATTTACATTCTTGATTTCTTTTTCAACTTCATTCCATTTTATATCTTCTGAAATAATTATGGATAAATCAATAGAAACATCAGGATATTTTGGCAGAGGTTTGTATTTCTTGTCATTGTTTGCTTCTTTTACTAATTCATCTAGCCAAAAATTAAAATAAACAACAAATTTATCTTTGCCTTCAGCATAATTACCTACCCCGGAAATATTAAAATTTAGAAGTATTTCCGGACTTATCAAAGACAAAGTGCCAATTACTTGATCGCCTGCTCTGATTTCCGTGTCTGCTTGGTTATTAAAAATATTCCAGAACTTAGAATATTTTTCTGCTCTTTCTTTGATCGGCCGTATTTCAAAATCAACATTCAATTGTTTTAACAACATTTCAACCAGTCCTTTTGCGTCGAAAAAAACTTTTTCACTATCTCCAACTATGACGCCGCCAACCATATCCATTTCATTATCTGGATAATATATATGCCCTTCTTCAAATAATTTCGGATTTTCATCAATGTAAAGATTTCGCTCGACATTATTTAGCAAACCAGGAAGTAAAGTCGTTCTTAGATATTTTTGATCTTCAGATAATGGATTCGCCAGTTCAATATGTGTCTTCGGATCAAAATTAAGATTCCTGAGTTCTTTGTCTCCGTAAAAAGAATAATTCATCATTTGAGTAAAACCAAGATCCATTAGGGCTTCCTTGATTCTCCGTTTCCAAACAATAGTCGGGTTATAAGATGGTGGATTAATAGCGCTCACGATTGGTTTTGGCGTAATATTATCAAAACCATAAATACGGGCCACTTCTTCTATTACGTCTTCGGGAATATTAATATCAGTTCTAAAATTTGGAGCAATAACTTTTATTGCACCATTTGTTTTTTTCACAATAAAACCCAATGCCGATAATATTTGTTTTACTTTTTCCGGTTTGATGTCTTCGCCGATTAAACGATAAATATATTCATTCCTAACAATAACTTCATTTACCTTGGGCTTTAATTTAAATTCATCTTTTAAGGCCGAAGCTTCTTTTGCCCCCGCGTATTCTTTTAATAGGTCGACTGCTCTTAGCATTGCCTCTTCTGGCAAATACGCACTTAGGCCTTTTTCAAATCGCAGTACTGCTTCCGTACGCAGGGCCAGGCGGTTTGATGTTTTTCTGACGGAGGTCTTATTGAAATTCGCAGATTCTAAAATTAAGGTTGTGGTTTTATCACTTACCTCTGAAGTGGCCCCGCCCATCACACCAGCGATCGCGATCGGACCCTTTTCGTCGGCAATAATAAGATCTTCCGGAGTCAGCTTTCTTTTCTGATCATCAATCGTAATTATTTCCTCGCCTTTTATGGCCGGTCTGACAATAATCTTAGGGGTTGCCAACTTTTCCAAATCAAATGCGTGCATTGGCTGGCCGTATTCCAGCATAACGAAATTTGTAATATCCACAACATTATTAATCGGCCTCATGCCATATGACACGAGCATCTTCTGCATCCATTCTGGTGATTCCTCAATTCTAATATCTTCCAAAACAATGCCCATGTAACGCGGACACAATTCTTTATCTTTCACTTCCACTTTTAAATTCACCTTATTGGCCGCCTTCAAATTTCCTAATTTTGGCAGGTTCACTGTTTTGCTATAAATCGCGGCCAATTCCCGGGCAAAACCAATATGAGAAAATAAGTCAGATCTATGCGTCAATGATTTGTTATCAATATCCAACAAATAATCTTCCATGCCAAGAAGCTTGTTTAATGGTGTGCCTAATTTTAATTCTGTTTCAGAAAATCCATAATCTTTTTTTAAATCGATCACATTGACTTCCATTTTGTCAGACAAGCCAATCTCTGCTCCGGCACAGGCCATACCAAATGATTTTTCTCCTCGAATCTCAGCTTCCTCTAAATTAGTCCAGTCGTCTTCACCGTGCCATTTCACTTTAGCACCGACTTTTGCGAAAGCCACGTATTGCCTTTCTGACAAATCCAAATCTCCGCACACGATCTGTTTTGATTCCGGCCCGATTTTTATTTGAGCGATTAAAAGTTTATCTGCATTAGGATGCTTTTCAATACTTTCTACTAAACCGACAACTACCTCATCAAGGTTTTCTCCCAGCTTTCTCACTTCATCTACTTCCGCCGTATGCATAGTCAAATCATCCGCTACTTTTTCTGGCTTGGGCGGTAAGGCAATATATTGTTTCAACCAATTATAGGATAAATTCATATTATATTTTACTTTTTACCCTCGGCGGAAGCCTCGGGCTATTACTCAATAGGGCGAGCCTTCCGGCGAGTCCACACACTCTAAAACTGTTTTAAAAATCTTAAGTCTCCGTCCATAAACAACCGGATGTCGTCTATGCCAAATTTCATCATAGCCAGTCGGGTCAGACCAAGTCCGAATGCAAAACCAGTGTACTTGCCTTTGGGATATCCGGCAGATTCCAAAACTTTAGGATGAATCATGCCGCAAGGTATCAATTCTACCCAGCCTGAACCCTTACAAACCGGACAGCCTTTACCATCACATATAAGACATGAGCAGTCCAATTCAAACCCAGGTTCAACAAAAGGAAAATATCCCGGCCGTAATCTTACTTTCACGTCCTTTTTGAAAATTTCTTTCAAAATCATCTTCTGTGTATAAATCAGATTGCTGATAGAAATATTTTTATCAACAATAAATCCTTCCAGTTGATGAAAAGTATGCTCGTGAGAGGCATCAGTCGCTTCATTCCTAAAACATCTTCCCGGAACAACCACGCGCAAAGGTGGCTCCCTCTCTTCCATAATTTTTACTTGCATGGCCGAAGTATGTGTCCGCATTACTAGTTCTTTGTGCCCTTTAATAAAAAAAGTGTCTTGCATATCACGGGCCGGATGGTCAGGGGGAATATTCAATGATTCAAAATTATAATAATCAGATACCAGGTTATCGCCTTCAATCACATCAAAACCCATTGAATTGAAAATAACTTCTAATTCTTGCCGGACAATTTCAATCGGATGCATATGGCCCGTAGTTGTTTTTGATCCTGGCAACGTAATATCAAACCCAGCCACTTCCTGTCCCTGAAGTAAAAACCATTCTTCTTTGTCTTTGATCATCTTTTCAATTTCAATCTTGGCTGAATTAGCCATCGGGCCGACTTCTTTTTTTTGTTCCGGCTTCATATCTTTCAAACCGCGCAATATCAAAGAAATCTGGCCGTCTTTCCGTCCCAGATATTCTTTTTTAATTTTTTCTACTTCATTTAAGCCTTTGGCTATTCCAATCTTTGCCTCGGCTTCTTTTAATAGGCCTCTGATTTTTTCTTTATCCATAAATTAAGTTCGTGATTTTTGATACTTCTTTCTTCCCTCCATATTTCGACTTAAGAAAAATGCTTCAAATATTGCTAAAACTAATACCATCAATAATCCGGCCCACCAAGTAAACAGCTTCTCACCTTGTAAAATCAAGGACGCGACTATTAATAGTGAAAACCAGATCCCCTGCCGAATAGATATTCCCACGAATTTAAAGGCTGGTTTGCCCCTTTTCCAGAAATACCTGATTACAAAGCCAATAAGAGTAAATAATCCCACTAGTGCAAAAAACAGGCTGACATAAAAACACAAAAAGCCGATAAAATTGGTTGAAAAAGGATCTATAAAAAACAAGACAGTAAACCAGGCCCCCCAAAAAACAATGGTGGCCACAGTCATTAAAATAACAAAACTTCTTAGTGACATGGCACTTTAAAACCGAAAATTACTTATTTTTCCTTCTCATATTTTAACAATTTTTTGGTTTTTATGCAAACCCTATTTCTTCCGAAATTCACAAATTGAAGCATAATCACAAAACTTGCAATCAAAGCCGGGCGTAGCTTTGTAATCGGTCGTCATGATTCCCACGATCAGATCCAAAGCCCACTTTTCCACTTTTTCCAGCTTCTTTTCGTCCATATCTATCTCCATTTCTTGATTATCCTCAAGATAATAAAAATTTAATGTTTTCGGCAGCTTATCTAAAGTCTGTTCAATTCCAAGGGCATATAATAACAATTGTTCCCCGCCTTTTTTTGTTTTAGGAAATTTCCCGGTTTTATAATCAACCACAGAAAAATCATCATCTATTCTATCTATCACGCCCTTTAATGTATATTCACCTAATTTGAAATTAATCGGCTTTTCCAGATATTTAATCTTGGGCCAATTATTCTCGTGTTTTTTATAAAATTCTTGCAAGGCCTTCTTGCCCTTTCCTCGATATTCTTTTTCCTGCCATTTGTCTTTATACCACTCGCCTATCCATTCATTTTCATAGATTTCTAATAATCTTTTTAAAGAAGGAGCATTAGTTTCTTTTTTATCACCAGAATTAAATAAATCTGCTTGCCCTTCACCTCTTCGAGTGAATTCCAGAAAAAATTTATGCATAGTGGCATGCATAGTTTTACCAAATGAAAAGCTTGGCTTGCCCGGAGTTGGTATGCGCAGCACATGCCCAAATCGATACTGCCATGGACATGTTTCAAATGCCTTTAATTGCGTAAATGAAAATTTCTGATTTTTGTTTATTTCGCGCTTTTCGGGTCCTTCGTGCTTCGCGCTTTTCGTCTCTTCGTGCTTTCGTGATCCAAATATGACCTTACCAGTCGGTTTTGGTTCAGGCCCAGGCACCATTTTGGTTTCCACTAAAAATCGCGATGGTTTTTTCTTGCGCTTGCCCCCGTAATTTTCTGCTGATGTTAAAAATAAACCCTGCTTGGCCCGCGTCATAGCCACGTAAAATAATCTCCGTTCTTCTTGAAGATGCACATCGCCTTCGGGCAAAGTTTCTTTAATCAATTCCTCAGGAACTAAAATCGGATCGTTCCTCTTAATAGATGGGAACCTCTTATCAACCAGGTTAACTATAAAAACATATTTATATTCCAAGCCTTTGGCGCCATGCACAGTCATGATCTTGACCTTATCCGGGCCTTCATCAAAATCCGGACGCAAATTACCTTCTTCGCCTGCTTCCTGAACCAGATCCATTTCCTGAACAAAATTTTGTACGCTCTTATCGTCCGTGCCTTTTTCAAATTTCTCTATATATTTATAAAACTGATTTAGATATAACATTTTCTCTTCTGTTTCTCGCCCTTCTTGCTTGGTTATTTCCTTCAAATACCCTGATTTTTCAAGGAATTTTAATAAAATTTGGCCAACTGACTTTTCTCTCGCCAAATTAGTGCCTTCTTCAATTAAGGCTACAACTTTTTCAACTTTTGCTATTTCTTTCTCATCTATTTTTGAGACAGTCCGCGCATTAAGCGTCGCTTCCCAGAGGGAAAGCGTAAATTTATTTCCGTAATTTAATAATTGAAGAATGGTTTCGTAATTAATATCAAAGACTTTCAAATTTAAGACACGAAATAATGCGCGAGACTCATGGTAATTATCCAGCAATCTTAAATAAGAAATCAGATCAATAATAATCGGCTTGCTAAACAACCCTTTGGACGCTAAGAACTGATACGGCATTTCTGCCCGATCCATGTACGGCATAAATTGGTCAGCTTGGGAATTTGCTCTGATCAAAATGGCAAAATCATTCCAGTTATTATTTTTATTTTTTAGTTCTAATATTTTTTGAACTACGCCCCTGGCTTCTTCTTCCTGCGTATTAAAAGGAATATATTCTATTTCAGATTTCTCAACCGCTTTTGCTATCAAATTTTTATCAATTCTCAATTTTGCTTCCAACCTATCCGGATCATTTTGTTGAATAAATTCATGGGACAAATCAAGGATTTTCTGGCCGGATCGATAATTATCCACAAGCACGACTTCTTCACAGCCTTTATAATCTTTTTTAAATTCCATGATGTTGGAAACAGACGCCCCGCGGAATTTATAAATTGATTGATCGTCATCTCCAACTACAGTCAAATTGTTGTCCGGCAAAGCCAGCATTTTGATCAGATCATACTGGGCATAATTCGTATCCTGAAACTCATCTACTAAAAAATATTTAAACTGCTCCTGATATTTTTTTAAAATCGCCGGTCTCTCTTTAAAAAGTTTTATCGTGTAAGTAATCAAGTCACCAAAATCCAAAGCGGAATTATCCAAAAGAATTTTCTGGTACATGGCATAAGCTGAAGCTATCTCCATTAGTCTCTGCGCTTCATCTTTTTCACCTTCGTCATTCATCATGGCGTCTTTGTCTTGTTTTTTGCTTTCCGCGAACTTGATATATTCTTCCGGCGTGATGTTCTCATCTTTCACACGCGAAAAATGCTTGACTAGCGCCTGAATAAATTTCGTCGGATTGGCCTTAGGTTTATAATAATCAAGTTCAAATTCATCTAAATTCTCTCTTATTAAAAGCCACTGTTCTGTTTCAGACAACAATTTAAAATTCGTGGGCAAACCAATATCCAAAGCATGTTCCTTTAATATTCTTTCTCCAAAGCTATGAAAAGTGGATATCCACATGTCAAAATACCCGAGCGGCAGCATGGCTTCCACCCTTTCTTCTATTTCTCCGGCCGCTTTATCAGTGAAAGTCATGGACAAGATCTGGTCAGCTGGTACTTTTTTATCATTAATAAGCCAGGCAATGCGCCTGGTTACCACTGTGGTCTTGCCGGTCCCTGCTCCTGCCACAATTAAAAGCGGTCCTCCCTCATGAACGACCGCCTTTTTCTGTTCTGGATTTAATCCTTCTAATACATCTTTCATAACCCTATTTTAGCATATTTTAAAAAAACCCATTCCAAATCTGCGTAATCTGCAGTTATATCTACGTAATCTGCGGTCTATCTTGCATAATCTGGGTATTCTTGGTCAAATTTTATCCACTTTTTGAGTTTAAATTTTATTGACATGTTAATTATATTGCAGTAGACTATTATTAAATTTAATCCTAATTCTATTGATTTTTCTTTAAAATCACTAATGATTTTTATGACGCAAAATAGCTCAATCGACCAAATCAAGCAAAAAGAGGCAGAATCAGATAAAAAAATTGCGTCTGCCCAGAAAAAAGAGGAGGATAATCGCAGAATTTTAAAGGCAGAACAAGAAGAAAACCTGAATAATGCCCAAAATCAGCTCGGAAAAGAGAACGAACAGGTTTTAAAAAACGCAAAAAGTCAGATTGAAGAAATAAAAACCAAAGGACAAGCCAAACTTAAGGAGGAAATGGCAGCTCTGGACAACATTCCGGGAAAAAAAATGTCCGAAGCTGTTGAAAAAGTTGTAACCAGTATAAGCGAATAAACCCCAAATGGCTGTAAATCCAGTATCAAAAATAAATCTAATCTCGCTCAATAGGCACAAAGATCAGATCATAGACCTCCTGCATAAAGCTGGTGTGGTCCAGATTTTAGAATCCGAAGAATCACGGGAAGCAAGCTCATCTGATGTGGAATATAATCTTGCTCAAGTCAATTTTGCATTAAAATTCCTTAAAAAATACGAAGCCAAGCTTCCTTTAAAGAAAAAGATCCAACAAATTCAAGAAGGCGGTATTACAATAACGGAAAAACAATACCAGGAAATCATTGATGAATTCGATTATAAAGGTATTATTGAAGAAATTTCAGACTTAGAAGCTGAAGTAAACCAACAAACCAATAATATTACAAAATATCAATCAGATATTGAAGCTCTTACCATGTGGAAAGGGCTTGATTTTAATCCGGCCGAACTTGGCGAAACCGAATATACCAACTCAATAATTGGCGGTTTAGACAAAGATAAATTTGAAGAATTCTTAGGAAAAATAAAAAAAATTGAAAAATCTAGTGAAATCATAAAAATTACAGAAGACGACAAAAAACAATATTTAGTAATAGTTACGGAAAAACAGGCTTGGCCAAAAATGAAAAGTATTTTATCTGACTATTCCTGGGAAGACGCGAATATTCCCCATCCGGATCAAAAACCGGCTGATGCTATTTCTGAATTGGAAAAAAATGTAATAAAAGCGGAAAAAGAAATAGAATCTACCAAGAAAAAAATCCAGAAATACGCCAAGCATGATAAAAATATGAAAGTAATATTTGATTACTTATCTTGGCAGCTAGAAAAAAATGAAGCTGGAAATAGCACTTCTCGTACTGAAGATACTTTTGCTCTTATGGCCTGGATGGAAAAAGACCACATTGAGCTTATTAAAAAAGAAATCGAAAAATTCACCAAACAGTATACAATTGATGAGCTACCTATTAAAGAAGATGAAAATGTACCTGTTCCTTTGAAAAACAAAAAATTATTCTATCCTTTTGAAATGGTAACTGGAATTTACGGCATGCCATTATCCAAAGAACCTGATCCTACTCCATATCTGACTGGTTTTTTCCTGATTTTCTTTGGTATGTGCCTGACTGACGCTGGATATGGTGCTATTTTAGCTTTAACTTCCTTTTTGGCCATCAAAATCTTTAAGATCCCGCCTGAGAAAAGCAAACTGTTCAAAGTGCTTATCTGGGGCGGTCTCTTCACTTTTGTGATCGGCGCCTTATTTGGCGGCTGGTTCGGAATTATTCTGGATCAACAACTACCAGCCTGGCTAGGAAACTTCCTGATGTCCATTAGAATCATTGATCCGATTGCTAATCCGATTACGGTCTTGATTATTACTTTAATTATGGGTATTATCCAGATCCTCTTCGGTATCGGTATTGCTATGTTCCATGAAATCAAGGCAGGCCGGGCTAAAGATGGTATTTTAGATCATGGCTCCTGGATGTTCTTTATTATCGCTGTTATGTTCTGGATCACTACTATGGTAGGAGTTTTACCGGAAAGTTTAGGAAAAATTGCTTTATATATAGTATATGCAGGTATTGCGATCCTGATCCTGACGCAAGGACGTAAAGAAAAAAACATTATCATGAAACTGCTTAAGGGAATTGGTTCTCTCTACGGCTTAGTTGGTTATTTCTCAGATGTACTCTCCTACTCTCGTCTCCTTGCCCTGGGACTAGCCACTGGCATTATTGCCATGGTTGTAAACTTGATCGCTTTATTAGTTGTCGATATGGTGCCTTACGTCGGCTGGTTCATCGCGATCTTCATTTTCATTGGCGGACATCTTTTCAATATGGTTATTAATGTGCTTGGTGCCTTTATCCATTCCTCTCGTCTGCAATTTGTGGAATTTTTCGGCAAATTCATGGAAGGGGGCGGCAGCCGCTTCAAACCGCTGAGAAAAGAAGCAAAGTTTATCAATATAGTTAGTAAATAATTAATAATAATTCAAAATTATGGGTATTGGATTAGCACTAGCAGTAGTCGGAGCAGCTCTCGCCGTGGGCATGGCTGGTACCGGTTCTGCTATCGGAATGGGTCTGGCCGGACAAGCAGGTTCTGGCGTAGTTTCAGAAGACCCGGAAAAATTTGGTAAAGTCCTGCTCTTGGACGCTCTGCCAGGTACGCAGGGTATTTATGGTTTCTTGGGTGCCGTTTTGGTACTGCAAAAAATTGGTCTTCTCGGCGGCGACGCTGTAGAAATATCAACAGGCGTAGGTTTAGCTCTGTTATTCGCTTGTTTACCAATTGCCATCGCTGGTCTTTCTTCTGGTATTTATCAGGGAAAAGTATCTGCCGCTGGTATGGGTGTTCTGGCTAAAAAGCCGGAAGAAATGGGTAAGGCTATTATCTTATCCGCTATGGTAGAAACATATGCCGTTATCGGCTTACTGGCTACCATCCTCTTAGTTAATGGAATTAACGTAGAATAATCATATGGCGCTGACAGACATTTTAAGCGCAATTGATCAAAAGACTGACGACGAAGTCGCCAAGATTAGAAAATCCGGCCAGGAACAAGCTAATGCTTTGAAAGCCGAATTTGAAAAAAAACTGCACGATAAAAAAGAAGAAATCTTGAAGAACTTGAAAGCTACGGCTGATCGCAAAGTCAGCCAGGCCAGCTTCCAGGTCCAGTCTCAAGTCAGTGGCAAAATCTTAAAGAAAAAAAGAGAAGTCATTGACGAAGTTTTCGAGAAAGCTCTCGAAAAGCTGTCTTCTTTGAATGACGCAGCCACCACAAAAATCTTGGTAAATCTAATTAAAGCCTTGCCTAAAATTGAAGAAGGAGAAATTGTTCCAGTAAAAGGTGCAGAATCTGCTATAAAAGCAGCTGCCTCTGAAGCCGGTACAAAGTACAAAATTTCTTCTGACACAACTAAGGGTAAAGGCGGCTTTGTATTTAAATCCGAAGGCCTGATTATCGACAACACCTGGGAACAGATTGTCTTAAGGCAACAGGATTTACTAGAAACCGACATCGCTAACATATTATTTAATGGCTAGTTACGAGTATGCGGCCGGCAAGCTCCGCTCAATGGAAAACCGGTTGCTGACTAAAACTGATATTGAACGCATGGTAGACGCTCCCGATCTGGAGTCAGCTTTTAAGGTATTTAATGATACTGATTACGCTGACAATATTTCAGACGTGTTGCCGCATGAGTTTAAAAAAGCCTTAGATGACGATTTTCGGCAGGCTCGAGATGAATTGAACGCATTGATCGAAAATGAAAATTTGCGGGATTTTCTATTTATTAGAAATGATATCCGCAACATCAAAGTTCTATTTAAGATGAAATTTTCTGACAAAGATTTATCAGAAGATCTTAAAGACTTTGGCACAGCAGAAACTGATAATCTAAAAAAATATATTTTAGAAGATGACGCCGCTGTTACTGTACCGAAAAAAGTTAAAACTATAGTTGATAAGGCTAAAGTTGATTTAGCCCAGGATCACGATCCATTTACGATTGACGCCTATTTTGACGAAGCATATTTTCAAGCTGTGGAAACAGCTGTAAAAAATATGAACAACCGGTTTATTAAGGGTCTTTTCTCTCTGCAGCACAAAACCAATACCCTCAAATTTTTTATACGTGCCAAGCTGATGGGTAAAGACTCGGCCTTTGCAAAGAACTATCTTTCGTCAAAATATCTGGCTGTCTATGACCGCGATCTTGATGAAGCTCTCCGCACTGTTTCCTTCCACAACCTCTTAGATAAAGCTATTCAGGAATTTTTAAACGATAAGAATCTCTGGAGACTAGAAAAGAACGTAGAAGAAGCAGAATTAGAATATTTACGCGGAGCAAAAAGAATTGGTTGTGGTCCCGAAATTGTGGTGGCATATTATTATGCTAAAAGAAACGCTATCCGCAACGTCCGTCTGATCATGACCGGCAAGCTCAACAAAGTTGAGCCAGCAAAGATCAAAGAAAGAATTAGGGAAATTTATTAATTTAATATATGGACTATAAAATCGCCATTTTAGGAAATCACGACGCTATTCTGGGATTCAGGGCTCTGGGCCTGGAGACGCATGATATTGCGACTCAGGAACAAGGTCTTGAAGTATTGAAAAAAATTAGGGAAGCTGAAGATTACGGCATCATTTTCATTACTGAAGATTGGACGCCAAAATTGGAAAAAGAGCTTCTCAAGCTGGAAGGCCGAGCCTTACCCGCTATTATTTCTATTCCCTCTCAGGAAGGCACCACTGGCGAAGGCCTCAAGAATATCTCCAAAATTGTTGAACAAGCTGTAGGCTCTGATATTTTATCTAACGAATAAACAATTAATTTTTGTAAAGACGCGATTTATCGCGTCTCACAATAAAAAATATGGCAGAAGAAAAAAAACAAGGAATTATAACGAAAGTAGCTGGCCCTCTGGTTATTGCCAAAGGCATGACAGACGCGAAAATGTTCGACGTGGTTAAGGTATCTGAAGAAAAGCTGGTTGGTGAAATCATCGAACTTAAAGGCGACCGCGCTTCTATTCAGGTGTATGAAGAAACATCTGGCATCGGGCCGGGTGAACCAGTTTACCAAACTGGTAAACCTCTATCCGTAGAGCTTGGCCCAGGACTGCTGCAAAACTTTTACGATGGTATTCAACGTCCTCTGGAATCTCTTATGGAAAAATCTGGTCCGTTTATTACCCGTGGTATTGAAGCTGAAGCAATTAACCGGGAAAAGAAATGGGAATTCAAACCAACCGTAAAAGTAGGCGATGAACTATCTGAAGGAGATATTATTGGTGAAGTTGAAGAAACAACATTGATTACTCATAAAATCATGGTTCCTCCTGGCATATCTGGAAAAGTCGAAGACATTAAAGAAGGAGAATACACTGTTACAGACGCGGTGGCTAAAATTGATGGTAAAGATATTGCTATGATGCAAGTCTGGCCAATTCGTAACCCCCGCCCAGTAAACGAAAAAGTTCCTCCCAAGGAAACACTGGTCACCGGCCAAAGAGTTATTGATGCATTCTTCCCGGTTGTAAAAGGCGGAACTGCTTGTGTGCCGGGTCCTTTTGGCGCTGGTAAGACGGTTGTACAGCACGCCCTATCAAAATGGTCTGACGCTGACATTATTATCTTTATCGGTTGCGGTGAGCGCGGTAATGAAATGACTGACGTATTGACTGAGTTTCCAGAATTGAAAGATCCGAAAACCGGCGAACCTCTGATGAAGCGTACAATTCTTATTGCTAATACCTCAAACATGCCTGTGGCTGCTCGTGAAGCTTCTATTTATACTGGTATTACTTTAGCTGAATATTTCCGCGACCAAGGCTATAAAGTGGCTTTAATGGCTGATTCTACTTCCCGCTGGGCTGAAGCTCTGCGTGAAATGTCTGGTCGTCTGGAAGAAATGCCTGGTGAAGAAGGTTATCCGGCTTATCTTGGTTCCCGTACAGCGGCTTTTTATGAAAGAGCTGGTAAAGTTATGACTCTTGGTTCTCAAAAAAGAGAAGGCTCTCTGACCGTTATCGGCGCTGTCTCCCCTCCGGGCGGAGATTTGTCTGAACCAGTAACTCAAAACACATTAAGAGTAGTAAAAGTTTTCTGGGGCTTAGATGGTACGCTGGCATACCGGCGTCATTATCCGGCTATTAACTGGCTGACTTCATATTCTCTTTATCTTGATGATACTCAAGATTACATGAAACAAGAAACAGCCGAAGACTGGCCTACTCTAAGAGCCGAATCAATGAAGCTCTTACAGGAAGAAGCTGGTTTAGAAGAAATCGTCCGTTTAGTCGGCCTGGATGCTCTTTCTCCTGATGAACAATGGCTTTTGGAAATGACTAAATCTATCAGAGAAGACTTCTTGCAACAAAATGCTTTTGACGATATTGATGCTTTCTCTTCTCTGAAAAAACAATATTATATTTTAAAGTCTATTAATATTTTCTATCACGAAGGACTAACTGCTTTGAAAAAAGGCGTTACTCTGGCCCAGCTTAAATCTCTGGAAGATCTTTCAATTGAAATCTCTCGTGCCAAAATGGTAGAAGAAAAAGATTTGAATAAACTGGAAGAACTTGTTAAAAAAATCCCGGCTAAAGTTCAGGCTTTGAAAGCGGAAGATTAATAATCAATCCTTCGATACGATTTTGCTATGCAAAATCACTCAGGATTTTATTCATATAAGCAAAGCCCTGAGTGATCCTGAGTAGGCCGAAGGCCGTACCGAAGGATTGTACCGAAGGGCGAATAAAAATTATCAATTAAATATAATAAAAATAATATGCAGAAAACATACCAAACAATCAAAGAAATCGCCGGACCGCTGATGGTTGTCGACAAAGTAAAGGATGTAAAATATGAAGAAATGGTGGACATTGAAACCGGCGACGGCTCAAGAAGACGCGGCCGTGTTCTGGAAATTACCGAAGACTATGCGGTGGTTCAGCTCTTTGAAGACACGCGCGGTGTCGACATAGACAAAACCAAAGCTACTTTCCTCGGCAAAACCATGGAAATCGGCGTCTCTGAAGACTTACTCGGTCGTATTTTCGATGGCGCTGGTAAGCCTAAAGATAAAGGCCCGGAAATTATAGCGGAAAAGAAACTAGACATTAATGGTTATCCGATCAACCCTTATGCCCGTGATTATCCGGATGACTTTTACCAGACCGGTATTTCTACTATTGATGGTCTGAACCCTTTAGTGCGCGGACAGAAGCTTCCTATTTTCTCCGGTTCTGGCCTGCCCCATGCCAAAATTGCGGCTCAAATCGCCCGTCAAGCTAAAGTTATTTCAGAAAAAGCCAAATCAGGTGATGAAAAATCTGCGGTCGTGTTTGCGGCTATGGGTATTACTTTTGAAGAAGCGGAATACTTTATCAACGAATTCAGGGAAACTGGCGCGATTGAAAGAGCCTCTCTATTTATGAACCTGGCTAATGACCCGGTGGTGGAACGTATTACCCTGCCTCGTATTGCCCTGACTG
Organism: Patescibacteria group bacterium; assembly: GCA_018822435.1. GTDB lineage: Bacteria > Patescibacteriota > Patescibacteriia > UBA9570 > JAHJKD01 > JAHJKD01. The sequence continues at coordinate 4,508 of JAHJKD010000035.1, read as the reverse complement.
TGGCTGAATATCTGGCTTTTGAAAAAGGTTACCACGTACTAGTTATCATGACTGACATGACCAACTATTGTGAAGCCTTGCGTGAAATTTCAGCTGCTCGAAAAGAAATCCCTGGTCGTCGTGGTTATCCTGGTTATTTATACACTGATCTTGCCACCCTTTACGAACGAGCCGGAAGAATCAAAGCCCGACCTGGTTCTGTAACACAGATTCCAATTCTTAGTATGCCTGAAGATGACAAGACTCATCCGATTCCTGACCTTACCGGTTATATTACTGAAGGCCAGATCATGCTTTCCCGCGAACTTTATAAAAAAGGCATTTATCCCAATGTAGATGTTCTCCCCTCTCTCTCAAGATTAAAAGATAAGGGCATAGGAAAAGGCAAGACTCGGGAAGACCATTCTGGTCTCCTGAACCAGCTTTTTGCCGCTTATGCCACTGGTAAAGAAGCTCGCGAACTCGCTATCATTCTTGGTGAAGCGGCTCTATCTGAAGCTGATAAGAAATACATGGAATTCGCCAATATGTTTGAAGAAAAATTTGTTCAACAAGGCCTTAATGAAGACCGTGACATCATTGAAACATTAGACCTTGGCTGGGAACTGCTATCTATCCTCCCTGTTTCCGAATTAAAGCGTGTTAAACCAGAAGAAATTGAAAAATATCTTCCTAAGGAAAAAATGAAGGAAGAAAGTAAAAAAGAAGAGGCGGAAGAACTAGCCAAAGAAGCTTCTACTCAGAAAGAAGTTTCTGATATGAAGGTAGAAGAAGGCGAAGATTAATGATATTGGTACGCGCGGGACTCGTCAGGAGACTCGCCCTATTGGCCATAGCAAAGGCCGTCTGAATTAACCAATAGCCCGAGTCTCCCGACGAGGGCGCGCGAACCACAAAGAAAAATATGATCCTAAATATAAATCCAACCAGGCAAGAGCTCATCAAACTTAAGCGTAAGCAAAAAACAGCTCAGCGCGGTCACAAGCTTTTAAAAGAAAAGCGTGATGGTTTAATGAAACAATTCATGGCCATTATTCGCGAGGCTAAAGAATTACGGACCAACATCGAAGAAAAGCTGGCTAAAGGTTTTGAGTCTTTTGTTTTTGCCGCGGCTGATATGAGGCCGGAAGTCATGGAAGAAGCATTGTCTGTTCCGGCTAAAAAGACTTCCCTTAAGTCCACTACCAAAAACGTCATGAGCGTAGACGTGCCCCAATTTGAATACAAATCAGAAGGTGACTTTCTCTGTTACTCTTTAAAATCTACTTCTTCAGAATTAGATTCCGCTCTAAAAAACTTCAACGATGTATTACCAGACATGATCAAGCTGGCCCAGATCGAACATTCCGCCAAGCTCCTCGCCGCCGAAGTGGAAAAAACTAGACGTCGTGTAAATGCCTTAGAATATGTTTTAATTCCTAATAATGCGGAAACCATCAAATATATTACTGCTAAATTAAATGAGCAGGAAAGGGGAACCTTGATTACCCTCATGAAAGTAAAAGATATGATGGAACAGCAAGAGGCAGATGAACTAGCTCAAAGCGCTGAAGTTTAAATATAATAAATCAATTTGAAAGCGGGCATCACATGCCCGCCTTTTATTTCACGCATCTATACAGGCGGAGTTGTGAAATCCGCTTTCAATGACTATAATAAAAACATGCCAAAAATAGTATTACAAAAATACATCGCCAATTCCGGCCTTTGTTCACGCCGAAAAGCCGAAGAGCGGATAAGACAAGGAAGCGTCAAGATCAACGGTCAGACGGCCAAATTAGGCGCGAGAGTGGACGTAGGTGACGTGGTTGAAGTGGATGGAAAGGTCATTAAAGAAGAAAAAAAGAAAATTTATATAAAACTGAATAAACCCAAAGGCTACACTTGTACAAACCGGGATTTTGAAACAGAAAAAAACGTCTTTGAACTGATTGATATCCCAGAAAGATTATTTATTGCCGGCCGATTAGACAAATACAGCCGCGGTCTGGTCATCCTGACAAATGACGGCGAACTTATGCAAGAACTCACTCACCCTAAAAATGAACATGAAAAAGTTTATCATGTCTTGATTGACATGCCCACGCAAAAGAAACGAGACATAGCCGCTGAAATAATCAAGAAATTCAAAGCCGGCGTCGACATCGGCGAAGGTGACGGCCTGGTCAAAGCCAAGCGCATGAAATATTTAAACAACAATCTTTTTGAAATCGTCCTCACCACCGGAAAAAAACGCCAGATTAGGCGCATGACTGTGGCCGTAGGTTTCCGCGTCCTGGATCTTAGACGTATAAAAATCGGAAAATATAATTTAGGCCGCCTGGCTGAAGGTAAGTGGGAATATATTAGTAAATAATATTAATATATGGCCCGTGTTGGCCCGGGCCTCCGTGCCCGGGGTTAACGGACCATGTATTATTATTTAAAATACATAAAACTGTCCCACCCCTTCAGGGGCAGGACAGTTTATATTCACTCTCATTTTTTAAACACAATCTCCTCGAACTTTAAGGAGTATTATAATTTACTTCTGAAAACCAGCCATATATGCTTTCTGATTCATGGGCAGGTATATTATTAACGCTAACCACTGTGAACATTTGATACTGTTCACCCGCTTCCATTGTAAAAGGATCGGTTTGTATATAATAACTTTGGCCCTCATTATTTATAGGTATGCTTTTTCTCGCTACTTCTACATTTTGGGTAGGAATTAATCCCTTCTTTTCGACTATTAAATATACATAGGGTTGCCCGACTACATGGTACGAATTAAAAACAGCTGAAGCTGTCACACTATTCCAATCTTGATTGTCATTATTTTGGACAGGCAGAACTTCAGATTTTACATAAACATAATTATATATATTATTTATATCGGACCAATCTTCTATGCCTGTTGCTCTTATATCATTATCTTGAACACCTGCAATTGCTGTCCCCTCAGAGACAATTTGATCAGATTGAAATTCATAACGATGATAATCAATTTCCTGCCAATCACCAGGCTCCTTCAAGGGAACGTTTCCTGTGCCCCCAGCAATGGGCTCATTAGCTTCTTTAAAAACAGAGATATTATCGTATTTCATTGGTTCTACATCAGTATAATCAAATACTTTTGTAAAATCCACATCTTCTTCCGGCTGCTCAGCTACTTGCTGGGCAGGTTGATCAACCGCCACATCAACGGTCGCTGGTGCCTTGATTTTAGCACTCCGCACAAAGCCCAAACAATCCCCATCCACACAGCCACTACCGAAATAGACGGCAAATCCGCCGGCTAAAACCACAACCACGCCAATGGCTACTCCTAATAGCATGTTTTGACTTGATTTTTCCATAAATATTTATTAATTTTATTAAGTATATTTCTTATTGACTATATATAGTATATCACATTTCTCTCCCCGGGTCAATTTGCTTTTCCACATTAAAAATTTAAGCCCGGAATTCATTCCGGGCTTAAATTTGCGAATAGCTGTTATTTTTAACAAGAAATTACTTACATACAAATTAATGTTACTTTTTAACCACAACCTCCTGCTGCTGCCTTAACTTCACGATCAAATCATCTCCTAACACTCCGCGCCAAGACACAAGTGGATATATCAAACAATTCCGGCCAATCATAGACCCGGGATTAATCACAGAATTACTTCCAATTTCAGTATTATCCCCTATGATGGCACCAAATTTTTGCAAGCCAGTGGCATATTCCTTTTCCGGAGTCCTTACTTTAATTTCTCGCATAGGAATAGTCACATTAGAAATAATCGCACCCGCACCCAAGTGAGCCTTATATCCTAATATAGAATCACCCACATAATTAAAATGAGGAATCTCTGCTTTATTAAAAATCAAGCAATTTTTCAGCTCTGTAGAATTACCAATTACAGATCCATCTCCCACTATTACATTTCCCCTTAAATAAGCACCTGTTCTAATTTCACAATTCTTGCCGATATAAGCCGGCCCTTTTATGACTGCCCCTTCTTCCACAACTGTACCTTCGCCAATATGCACTTCTTTGCCAATCTTGTTTTCTAAATAAGGCGCAATTTTTGGAATAACTTCCCAAGGATGCTTAATCTCCTGAAACAATTCTTTATGTTCCGTATATTCTAAGTTAAAATAATCTTCTATATTAAACATAAATAATTTTTATTTATTAGTTCGATCTCGTTGTACGCGCGGACTCGTCGGGCCATCGGCTCTGAGGCTCAGGCTCGAAGAGAGACTCGCTCTATTGGCTATATCAGGCCCTCTGAATTTACCAATAGCCCGAGTCTCCTGACGAGGGCGCGTGAAATTATTTTAATAGTTTAACCTGATCAATGCGCCCAGACAGCTTGTTGTAATTTTTCTCTACTCTTTCCAGCGAACCTTTAGCATTAGTCAGATGCCTATCTAATACAGATATTTCTTCACCAAATTTTTCCGTGTCCCGGGCAATGGCCTGAAACATCTCCATCATTTTCTTACTGGCTTCCTCTATTTTCTTGCCCTGC
>JAHJKD010000034.1 GCA_018822435.1 Patescibacteria group bacterium | reverse complement strand
GTTTACCATCTTCTCCTCCTCCTCTCCTTGGCCCGCTCGATGTCGAACTGGCTCTCGTAGATTGTGCCGACGCCGAGTCCGCGCTGCTGGCGAAGCTCCTCTAGCTTGTGGAAGAACTTGTCGCGCAGGTCCGGCCGCAAGAACGGCATCGGATGATCTTCGTCGGCCGCGGACAACATGGTCAGAGGCTGGAACCGGGGGTCGTTCCCCTTCTTCTCCAAGCCTTCCAGGAGGGGCCTCATCTTGTCCTCGTACTCCTGATCACGGGGCTCCTCCTCGGTCACTGCCTCCTGCTTCGGGGGGCCGGCCTGCTCCAGGAAGAGCACGACGAAGGCGTCGAGCTCGTCCGCCGGCATTTCCCGGCCGGAATAGACCTGGGCCAGGGTACCGAGGAACCGGCTGACCGTCCTCTTGAAATCGTGTGCCATCTATTGCCTCCTTCTTGGCGTACCTCTTGTTTTTGGGTTGCCCATGATTATTACCTAAAACCAATCGACCTGTCAAGGAGAAAAATTTGTTACCCGGCCCGGTCTAATTTGCCGGTTTTTTTACGGCTTTCTGCCGGGCTGGCTGTTCCTTTTCTACCTTCGCCCGGACGCGCTCAAATTTCCTGATCGCGGCCGCTCCTTGTTTAGCGATCTCTTCCGGCTTTTTTCCTTTGGTGGAGATGAGAAATACCAATACTTTTGCCATAATTTTAAATTAAAAAATCTTTCCCACGAGGAAAAGAAATTTACGCATTCATATCTTCCCCCAGATGGCATGGACTTGGCACCTACCGAAATATTTCCGGGGTTGCCGCCAGGGTCATGGGGCCATTTCCCTATCCTGGGCTCTTGATATTTAAATTGTGAACTGAGGCAGTGTAGCGTGGATTTTTGGTTTTGTCAATGTGCGTAGGCGCCCGGCCGAATTTAATAGGTGCAATATTTTCTTGACCTTATGCCTGTATTTTGATATTATCCATATAACAAAAACACCCGCAATTATTATTGGGTGTTTTTATTTATGCAAATTTATCAGACAAAAGAAAGTATACTTCCGGGGACGTCCTATAAGGAAGTGCGTGAACAAGCCATATTAATGATCAAACAAGTAAAAAAAGGTACAAAAAGGAAACCTTATATCAGGTCTGTTTATTTTAAAAGACAAAAGGTCTTTTTTGATTTTTTCTGGGCCCATTTGCTGGAAAAGAATCCTAAAGAAAGGTTCCGTCGGCTCAAATATCTGGCAGCTGGCATTGAAGTGATTAAGAAAACCAGGCATGATTCGGCGACACAAGAGAACCCACATAAATCAGGCGAAATTTTACATCGGTTTGCGGGCCTTACCAGGGAAAAGGAATTATTCTATGTCCAAATAAAAGAAGATAAGCGGACGCATGCCAAATATTTTATGTCGATTTTTCCGGAATAAAAAATCCCCCGCCGAAGTGGGGTTTGGCTTCTGGCCGACATAGTCCGCCGATGTGAAGTTAGGCCCCTGGCTGAGGATTCTGAATAAACAGTATCACAATATATTTATTTGTCAAATAAATATATTGTCAATTCCTCGACAAGCTCGGAATAAATCCTTAATTAAAAAAGGAGAACCCTATTTTTAAATCTAAAAACGAATCAATCGATAACCCCATTAGGGCTCTATTGCTTTGAAGGTGATTTTATCAATCAATAATTTTGGCTTTTTACGATAAGGAGAATAATTACCGCACACTACTATGACATTCACTTTATTGCCGGCAAGATATTGATCGTTAAATTTCTTAGTAACAAATTTCCATTTCTTTGAAGGGCTGTTTCGACTGGTCAACATTTTATGAAGTAATGTGTTATTCTGATTCGTCTTGTCTACCAGGGCAATTGCGCAATGATCGTCATTAGATTGTTTATATTTCTCTTCACTTTTAAGTTTATATTTAAAACTGAATTTCAAATATGCAAATCGTTCCGGAATAACAATTTTCTGCCGTATGCCGGAGAAATAAGTCGGATAGAAATTTTCAGAACCGCATTCGCCGTCGTTATCGTAGCACGATTGCTCCATTACCCTTTTGCCTCGCTTTTTCGTTGGTTGGATGAAAATAAAATGCTTCTTTTCGTCATATTTAAAATGCCTGACGCCGACTTGGCCGAATTTTTTTTCCCAATGCTTGCGCCCGTTCTCAAAACCGCTGTTTTTTATGATATTTTTTCCGCTTATCGCGGCGTCAGTGGGCAGGCATAATAATATGCCAGGGATAATAAGGAACAGAAGTAATAATTTTTTCATATGCTTATGATCAGTTTTATGGCTTAAGAATATGAAAATTTATAATTTTTGTCAATCAATTAAAAAAAATAAAAGCGTCGTAGTCAGGCTACCACCCTCTTTAACCGTTTTCCGTAAATCAAGCCCTGAGCGCGGGATACTGGGATCCCAAGCCTCCAGGATTCCTAGTTTTAATTATTTTTTTTGAGGGGGTTGGGGGGGAGAGGCGTGGAACAGTGAGGTGATAGTATTTCATATTTTTAAAATTAGGACCAAAACCGGGCATTACATATGTTCAACTAGAATCTTTACGCCAATTAGAATTAGGATGATGCCCCCCAGGATTTCCGCGCGCCAGCCCAAGCGCTTTCCGCCTTTGTGCCCTAAATAAATTCCGACCAAAGACAGAGCAAAAGTGATTAAAGCGAACACAAGTGCGGGAAAAATTATTGAGCTGCCCAAAAAAGAATAACTTAGCCCCACAGCCAATGCGTCTATGCTCGTGGCTACGGCCAAGCCGAGCAAAACAATATTGTTGTGCGGGTCTTTACAGACTTCATCCGCTTCCCTGCCTTTCCGGTTTTTAATGGCTTCCCAAATCAATTTTGCGCCGATGGCAAATAACAAAATAAAGGCGATCCAATGGTCAAATCCGGAAATGTAATCCTTTATACTGGAGCCGATCAGCCAGCCGAGCAAAGGCATGATTCCCTGGAACACACCAAAAAAAAGGGCTATCTTTAAAGCCGGCCAGACCTTTATTTTTTTTATGGCCATGCCTGAAGTCACGGACACGGCCATGGCATCCATTGCCAGGCCGATGCCAATAAAAATAGTAGTAAATATGCTCATGTTTTTATTTTAGCATATTTTAATAAGGAAAAGATATTTTTTGACTATTTTTGGATTCATTTGAATTCAAAATCGAGAAAAATAAAAACAGCCAGATTAAAATATCTTTCCGCCGCACTTGAATTAATGAAATATTCTAAAAATCAGCCTTCAACCAAGATTAACCCTAATAATAAAAATTAAATTCTTTATCGCTTTGCCGGGATGACAAGGGAGAAAGATTTATTCTATGTTTAAATAAAAGAAGATAGAAAAAATAGCAAAAAATACCTTATGTCGATTTTTTCTCCGAATTAACTCTCTAATTGAATTTTGGAAAATAAAAAAGATCTCCGCAGTGGAGTGTATAAACTCCTGGCCGAGGATCTACTGTTATATTATCACGGATAAAAAATTCTGTCATTACCTAAGCTCCACCAAATTGAACCACAAAAAAAATGAAAGCCCTGCGGCTAACTTCTCCCCTACCTCATTTGACTTCCTTCAATTAAGCACTTGGCGCGATGCCGGGTTTCCAAGAAACTAAGATTTAAGTTAGGGGGCTTGAATATTTGCTCTAGCGCCAGCGATTAAATGTTTCATTAATTAATTTGTGTGCTTGCTGATTCCTGTTTTCCCTATCTTTTCGAGCCTCTTCCTTTTCCATGTCCATCTTTTGTTCCAGCAAGATTTCAATTGTAGCCGCTAATAAATCAGGCGTCGGTTGAAATTTTTCCATTTTTTTCTCTGGGCTACCTGCTATTTTTTCCTCCTTGTTTCGACGGATTTCTGCCATGACGCCAGTCTTGGGAAATTTTCCCGACTCATTTTGATATCGTCTAAAAATTTTTTTTATTTCTCGGATAGATTTATCATTTATTTGTTTTATTTGTTCCCTGGTCACTGTGTTGTCCTCAAGAGTTCTTTTGTCTGCTGTGCCAAATAATTGATCTCTTTTATATGCCTCAATAGCTTTCAGGCTTGGCGTTTTTTGGGCAATTTCCTCAAGAGTTTCACCTCGCAGACGCGCCAGAAAAATATTCTTTTTCCTATCATCAAAAACGTAATTCAAATAATAATCTACTATTTCTGCTAAATCAGTCAATTCTTCTTTTTTGGCAACAACATCTTCTGGATCAGATGTTTCACTTTCCTGCCTGACCGCGTCTTCAAAATTGGCCTTGTCCCATTCTCCCTCAGTCAAGGCGTGATCTTTCTCATACATATTTTTTGAAAGCCGGGAGGCAAATTTTATTTGTCCATAAGTAGGCTCGAAATCCGGAACAGCCGTTATATCGGCAAGTGCTTCCAGCCGCGGATCATTTTTGATTCCGTATTCATCATAAAGAGCTGAAGCTAGTTGAGCAATAGCCTCTTCTCCGCTGACGAGCTTTTCCGGAATTTTATCCGGAGGAACGCCCTGCAGCAGTTCCACGACAGCCTGCCGCGCTTTCACGGGCAGGTGGCCGCCTTTTATGGCATCATCTAAAAGCGAGTAAACATCCGGGTATTTTTCGTCGGTATAGCTCCCGCTTTGCATTATCTCCGGAAGTTCTTCAAAGAATTTTTTCAATTTTTTTTGGAGACGGATTTTTTTTAAGCTATCATAAAGATCCTTCTTGTGCAGACCAACCATCTCATGTAAGTGGTTCTCTAAAATACCAGTGGCTTCATTGAAGAATCTCTTCACCCAAAGGGGTTTAACACCCTTTTCTCCGGACGTGAGGGTCATGTCTTTGCCAACCTCGGCCAGCGGCTTGCGCGCGATAACGCCTTCCAGGGCGATTTTTTGGTTTTCTGTCAGGTCTTTTTCCACCAAAAAATCGACTATTTCCGCAATAGCTGCGTCCGCTTCCCGTTTTGTGGAAAAATCATTGTTAGGCATGGTCATTCCTGCTTACTTATTAATTAAGTAAAACATAATTAATGCAATTTTACAATCATTTTTTCTTCAATAGCTCCATCACTTTATCAGCCACTTCTTGGGGCGTGTGCTCGGCCCGCAGCCAATAATCGGCCATGCCCAGGCCACAGGCCTTTTCTTGGTTTTCTTTAGCGCCCATGTTGGAAAGCCCGAAGACGGGAATGTCTTTGGTGCGCTCATCCGCCTTGAGCCGGCGGGTCGCCTCCCAGCCGTCCATGACCGGCATGATGATGTCCATGATGATCAGGTCGGGGCGGATCTCTGCCAGGGAAGAAATGATTTTTTCCGTCGGGTGTTTTTCCCAGAGGACGGACAGGCCGGCCTTTTCCAGCTTAATCGTATACATTTTTCCGAGCATTTTGTCATCCTCGAAGTAAATGACGAGGCCGTCCTTACCCCGAAGCATTTTCTCCCTTTTTTTACGGACAACTTTATCCCTGGTTTCTTCAAATTTTTTTATAGCTTTCACGCCATTCCGGGCCACTTCTTTTGGATCGCGGCCCTTGGTGCTGCCAATGTAAACTGGAATTTTTGCCATAGGTTTATCATTAAAAAATCTTTCCGATGAAGGAAAGAAATTTCGTATGCATATCTTTCCCAATCGGGTATGGACTTTGCACCTTCCGAAATATTTTCGGGGTTGCTGCCAGGGTCATGGGGCCATTACCCTATCCTGAGCTCTTGATATCATAGTTTCTACAGAAAGAGTATATATGATTATTAAAAATGTCAAATAAAATCTAATATATTCGATAACTTAGCCTGCCTTGACATTTTCCCCAAAATCCAATAATATGCTTTGAATCTCCGTCCAACCTCCCATCTGGAAAGGAATGATCTAATGTTGTTCATCATGACTACTGAGGGAATTGAAGTCCTCAGACTGCCCCTGAGCGAGAACGACCAGGTGCAGTTCATCTGCCCGGAACACCCGCTTGGCTGGGTGCCGGAGGATCCGTGCTTCGACTGTGCGGACACCGAGTGCGATATGCACCCGGAGATGCTGGGATGCGATGAGTGCACCATTCAGGAGTGCCCTGTCCATCCCTCTCGCTTCCGGCGCTGAACCGTCGTTCAACACAACCAAGGAGGATGCCTGAGAGGAGGAATCCATGCCTGCGTTCAAAACGGGCCTAAGCCCACCGAAGAAGACCCATCCGGTCATTCGTACTCGGTGGGCTTCTTTATTTGATGCTTATGTTTTCGGAATAAATTTTTCAGCAGACTCAGGATAAATAAAAAAGATCTCCGCAGTGGAGTGTATAAACTCCTGGCCGAGGATTCTGGATAAAATATATCTTACAAAAATATTTTATCAATTCCTCGACAAGCTCGGAATAAATCCTTCGGCAGGCTCAGGGTAAATCCCCTCGGTTCTGCCTATTTGTTATTAACAATTAATATTGGCATTCTGGATATTTGTGATAATATTAACATACCGACAAGTAATTCCCCTATGCGTGGGCTTCCGGAATGGTTGCTCCTAAACAGCGCATAGGGTTTTGTCTTTTTATTAACATTTTATATTGACAGATTTTAATTTATTCGATACTCTTGTAATAGAGATGTTAAAGTCTCGCGAATTCTAAAGCTTAAAGGTCCCCTGCGGGATCTTTTTTGCTTGACCATAAATTAATATTTTGATATTATTCTAACAACAAAAACACCCGCAATTAATTTATGGGTGTTTTATTTATGCAAATTTATCAGACTAATAAGTATAAATTATCTGGCTCAAACTATCGAGAAGTACGTAAACAGGCAATATTTTGTTTTAATGATGTTCGACGAGGCACAAAAAGAAAGCCATATTTACGATCAGCATATTTTAAAAAACAAAAAATATTTTTTGATTTTTTCTGGGATCATTTACTCCAAAAAAATCCAAAAGAAAGATTTATCAGGTTAAAATATCTTTCTGCGGCAATTGATCTGGTGAAAAATTCAAGAAACCATCCGATTTCAAAACAAAATCCCAACATCCCAAAAGAGATTTTGCATCGATTTAAAGGATATACAAAAGAGAAGGAAATTTTTTATGTGCAAATTAAGGAAAATAAGCAAAACGGAAAAAAATATTTTATTTCATGCTTCCCTGGGAAATAAAAAAATCCTCCGCCGAAGTGGAGTGTATAAACTCCTGGCCGAGGATTCTAGATACATTATATTTCAAATAAATATTTTGTCAATCCCTCGACAAGCTCGGAATAAAGAAAGGAGAGCCCCGTAGTAAAGAAAATAAATAAATCATTCAATAACCCTAATAAAGCCCAGGGACGAGATGCTAGGCTTCCTAGCTACTAACTATTTATTTTTTTGAGGGGGTTGGGGGGAGAGGCGTGGCTCAGAGAAGATGTACTCAACTTGACAGGAATTAATAAAATAAATAAACTAATTATGGAATTGCTTCCGGTCTGAATTGTGGCGTTTATCGCCGCGTTCCCGGCTTACGTCGGGATAGGGCCGGAAGTTTTATTTTGGCCAGATCAAATATGTTTCTTAAATCTCACCCACCTTTGGCTGAACTATCGAGGATTCCTCGGTAGTTCATTTTTTTGCTTGACCTAAGAATTTTATTCTGATAATATTCAAACATCAAAAACACCCGCAATTATTATTGGGTGTTTTTATTTATGCAAATATACCAGACAAAAGAATGTAAGCTGTCAGGTTCAACTTATGCGGAAGTAAAAAAACAGGCCTTTTTATTATATTTCCGAATAAAAAGGAAAAGTAAAAGAAAAACTTATGTTCGATCAGCTTATTTTAAAAAAGAAAAAATATTTTTGAATCTGTTCTGGTCCCATATGTTTGAAAAAAATCCCAGACAAAGATTTAATAGATTAAAATATTTCCCCGCGGCAATAGATTTAATCCAAAATTCCAGAAATCATCCCTCAGTCAAGCAAAATCCAAATAATAAAGAAGAGGTATTTTACAGATTTTTTGGCTATACCCAAGAAAAACAACTTTTTTGCGTACAGATCAAAACGAACATCCACCAGCGTAAAAAATATTTAATTTCTTGTTTTCCTGTAAAATAAAATCCCCCGCCGATGAAGTGGAGTGTATAAACTCCTGGCCGAGGATTCTAGATACATTATATTTCAAATAAATATTTTGTCAAGATTAAAAAAAGGAGAACCCCATTGTAAAGCCAATAAATAAATCAATCGATAACCGTATTTAAGCTCAGACCGGGATGCTAGGATCCCTAGCTACTAAATACTTTATTTTTTTTGAGGGGGTTGGGGGGAGAGGCGTGGCTCGAGGACGGGGGTATTTTTATCCTGTGGTCATGGTAATGAGTGCAGGGATAGTGTCTATTGGATTTTATGGTTTTTATATGAATAAGAAAAGCAATAGGAGAGATTGGTAAATATATAAATATAAACCCCCTTTATTAGAAGGGGGTTTATATTTGCTTAGCTTACTTTGTTTTAAATTTTTTCCATTTTGACCACTTACCTTTGGTAGCCTCGCTCTTTGCCCTTACTCTTACTTTATAATTCTTTCCAGACTTTAATTTCTTGATTTTTTTCTTATTTTTATTAGTGGTGGATTTTTTATACAATTTATATTTTCCTTTTTTATTTAACTTCTTTATTTGGATTTTATATGTAACATCTGACTGACTAACTTTCTTCCATTTTATTTTGGCTGATTTTTTCTTAATTTTTTTTATTTTAACCCCGGACACTTTATCAATATGAGTACTTACAGTATCAGGATTGGCAATTGATTCATCATTAGGATCAGGATCTGGCTCATCTGGAGGCGGTATTACTTCTTCATTAATGATATAATTTTCAGTATAAACCTGGCTTTCATTGCCCCAGTCGTCAATAGCGATAAATTTTAAAATTGTGGTCTCTGTAATATAAACTGAGGAATAGTAATGATTAGAGTATTCCGTAGGCGTGCTTCCATTTGTTGTGTAATAAATGTCTGGAAATAAATCTCGGTCATCATTTGCGGAAAGATAGACAAATTGATTTGAAGTATATGTTCCACCGTTGGGAGAGGCAGACGCAGTTGGTGAAATTTCATCAACTTCTTCAATGTTAGTTATATAACAGCTTTGCCAACCATCATAAGTACCAAATAAATAAATTGTATCATAAGGAGTTAAATATCCATCATCGCTGTCAAATGAAATATTGTAATTTAAATTTACACCATTAGGCATGGAAGAACACCCATATCCGTATTCTACAAGATAATTTGTGTCTTCTATTTGAGTAATAAAATAATTTTCAGCTGTATTCGCTTCCGAAACATTTAAATCAAACAAATTTAAGGCTTCTGGATAATTAGTTATATAGCAAATAGAATAGTAATTATTTCCATAACCATAGGAATAATATAATTCATCAGAATAATAAGGTGAATAAGAATAATCAACATCAATATCAACTCCATGAGTCACGGGATTTGAATAAAAATCACATTCATAGCTTGTTTCAATAATATAACTATAATTTTGATCACTTATTAGAAGGCTATTGCTATCCAAATATTCTTCCATATTATAATCTTGCCAAATAGCATGTGTTTTTAAAGGAGAGATAAGTATAGTAATTCCTAAAATCAATCCTCCTAAAACTAATACTTTTTTCATAATATTATTATAATT
>JAHJKD010000057.1 GCA_018822435.1 Patescibacteria group bacterium | reverse complement strand
CGATGTCGAAGTCGACAGCGGATCACGCTGAGCTTCGGTTGCTGCGGGTGCAGCTCCGTTTGTCTCGCGGCAATGGGCCCGTCATTCCCGCGTAGGCGGGAATCCAGTGTTTTTCCTGGTGATCTTCGGTCTGCGCACATTCTTCGGGTCTCGAGTGCTCGGTCAAGGACAGCTCGACTCAAGGACTCACAACTACTTGATAAGATTCCTGGATTCCCGCTTTCGCGGGAATGACGAGGGGAGGCCGTGATCTGGATGGAGCTGCACCCGAAGCACACCAGGCTCAAAGGAGACAAGGTCTACGTGCCCACCACCGTCGCCGACTGGTGCATCCTCGGGGCCTCGGTCGTCTCCTCGCCATCGGCCGATGACCTCGCAGCGGGCTACGGCGACTTCGCCGCCGAAGCTCGGAAGCTCGAGCCGACCTACAGGCTACAGCCCCGAGACGGTCTGCACCGACGGATGGGAGGCCACCTGGAACGCCTGGTGGCGACTGTTCCCGGCGATCACGGTGCTGCTGTGCTTCCTGCACTCGGCGATCAAGATCCGCGACTGCCGCAGTGGCGACGACGCCCTGCGCTTCGAGACCCTCACCAAGGTATGGGAGGCCTTCAGAGCCGAGACCAAGGCCTCCTTCTCCCAGCGGATTCGCCGGCTCCGCCAGTGGGTGTGCGCCAACCTGCCCGGCGGGAGGTTGCGCGAGCCCGTGGTCAAGCTCTGCGGCAAGCGCGAGTTCTTCGCCTTGGCCTACAACTTCGTCCGCCCCTACCGCACCTCCAACGCCGTCGACCGCCTGATGAACCACCAGGACCGCCTGCTCTACGCCATGCGCTACTTCCACGGCGACCTCGCCAGCGCCAGGCTCTCGGTGCGGGCCATGGCCATGCTGTGGAACTTCCACCCCTACGGAGCTCGGCTGCGGCGAAAGGATGGCGAGCGGCTCTCACCCTTCGCGGACGTCAACGGGTTCGTGTACCACGGCAATTGGTTGCACAACTTCCTGATCGCCTCCTCTCTCGGTGGTCATCACCCCCTGGTCTGAGCTCCTGGGGCCGGTCAGGCCCCAACCATGAGGGGCAACCGACTCGATGGTTTGTCCGCCTTCGCCAAGGCTACGGCGGATGAACGAGTGCGTCTCGAACACCGGACAGGGCCGCTCGAAATGGACCGACCCTCCACCTTTAGTCCGGTCCCGCCTCCGGGCCGGGGTGGAGCTATAGCCGAGACGCCCTCTCGCCTCCCTCTCGGTGTCCGCGTCCGCACTCGAGCGCGGCAGGAACAGAATCCAGTGGAATCAGAAAATCGGTGCTGAACAAATGTTCTGTAACCTGTTTAGGGACTTGTCTTTTCGGAAAACTGTTACGTATAGTAGTTAAAAGTAAATAATCTCAGTGAGATTACATCATGATCGCCATGATTTATCTTGCAGTAGCCTGTTTTTCTGGTTCTATTTATAAACGCCAGGGTAGATCTCCTCCAAAAGAATTGTCTCAAATTGGCTTTGTTACTAACTAGGGAATCCTTAAAATGAAAGAGGAAGACAAATGAGACTCTATCAAACATTGTCGGTTTCGGGTTTTGCTACAGTAATTCTTATTTTCGTTTATTCTTCTCAAGCGATAGCTGAAGTTTGCATCGTAGATGCAGTAAGAGAGACGGAAGATGAGGATGCTCTTTATAGATTGGAGGTAGGTGTTCACGATAATGCATATGTTGTTTGTCTCGCTCGAGTGGATGAGCATGAAGACACGTCTGTTGGGGAGGTCATCGCTGTTGCAGACAGCCGAGGAACATGTAATACACTCAATGATTCCACTGAGGATGTACCTGAAGATGCTTTCAATGGCCTTGTTGTTATTGTCGCGTATTCTGGCAATGTTGTTCTTGATGGTCATGGAAGAAGGGCGTGTAATGATACTTATGATGTTGGCGGACGGAATGTGATAGGAGACTTTGAGATCAATCCAGCGGAAGCGGTTGAATCGCTCGAAGACACCGTACCAGTGTATCTAATTAATACAGAAAACAACTCCTCTCCTTCAATACAATACCGATATTCTCCTTTACATACTCATGCTCCGTTTGAGAGTAGTTCGACAAACTCAGGATTTGGAATCGAATCTGTGACGTATTGCTCAATGGACGGCTCGAATGTTTATGCGGTATATGGACGATATCGACTTGACGCAATTACATACAATACAACTATGTTAGTCTGTGATACTTTGACAGACGACATTATTTGTACTGTTTCAGCTCCAAACGGCAGTTCAGACTACGTAGATATCACTGGAAATAACTATAGCAACTTGATGTACCACCCAGCTAGTGCCACGTTCTGTAAATCTTCTGGTGGTCATGACTACTACGTTAACACTTGGTATGCTAGCTGGGCAGGACACATGATTCTAGAGGGCGACGACGCAGGAGATGTGTTGTATGGAAGTCCAAACGCAGATTATATTTATGGTGACGCGGATAATGACATGATATTTGGTGATTCTGGTGGCGACTTCATCGAAGGAAATGATGGAGCAGATGACATATATGGAGAAGAGGGAGCTGATGATATATATGGTTGGTGCAACTGCGCTGGATGCGATGATAGCTCATCTGACTACATAGAAGGAGGTATCGACAATGATTATATTTGGGGTGACGGTACAGATGTGACTGGCACAGGAGGAGATGACATAATATATGGGGGCCTCGGAGGCGATCATATCTACGGCGGACCTGGTGATGACGAATTGCATGGGGAGGAGAGCAGTGATTATATTTACGGATGGGGTGGAAACGACACTATTTATGGAGGAAGTTCTTCGGATGTTATATACGGCGACCAAACTGCTTCAGATTCGATAAACGGCGCAGATACTATAGACGGCGGTTCCGGTTACGATTACATTTATGCTGGACGAGATGCTCTTGACGAGGTAGATGGGAGTTGGGATTGTGCACGTTGCGACTGTCAAGGTGGCGGTTCTTATCTTAGCTGTGAAGATACTACAGCATACTGCATGGATGATTGTTGACTGATGTTATAAGAGGGAGTATTTGTTTCCCTCAGTAAGTGTTTGACACGGCACGCACTAGTTGTGGAGATATCCGTCATGAAAGTTAGGATTAGAAAAACTGTAAAATTGTTTTTAGCAAATACCATACCCTTTCTACTAACGTTTAGTTGTGGCAGCGGTTCCCGATCCTACGATGAAGATGGGGGGGGCTTGCCCGATACCGACTTGGATGTAACGGGAGATGTTGACGAAATTTACAGTATACCAATTTGTGGTAACGGCATCCGAGAAGAAGGCGAAGAATGCGACGACCTTAATCGACTCAACAATGATGGTTGCACATGGGACTGTCGCAACGGAAACGGAATCCCAACTGAAGAAGCAGATGCCTCTGTGTCTGGGTACCAGCAGGAAGGCGATTCAACGCAAATAGGAGGAGCGGCGTCAGATTGGCAGAGAAGTATATGTAGGCTACCGCTCGAATGGACTGGCGCTCAGTTCGCAACCGCAATCGCTGCTCAACAACCAACCATACCGCCTGAACCACAGTCGGCACTATTGAGTATAAAGCGATTTAATGCAGATGGTACTCTTCTGGCGGAACAACACAGTTTCAGCGAAGTCGTACATCCAGATTCGAGAGGATTTGACCTGGTCTGGAACGGCACAAACTTTGGTTTCTTCTATTGCGATGATCAAGCACTGTTTATCGTCCTCCTCGATTCCCAAGGTAAACCGCTAGGAGAGCCAGTAGCGATAGTCGAAAGGCCACGAGGTTTCTGGTCACCTGCCGCTGCCTGGACAGGGGAAGGTTGGGCTGTAGTATATAGAATCTACAGTGAACGCGCGATGGTAGAACGACGCTGCAGCCCTCTATCAAGCGGAAGACAGGTTTGGCAAATATGGGCTGTTCTCACAGGCCCAGAAGGTAGGCGTGATGATGAACAGGAACCTAGGTTGTTAGTAGAAAACGTTGAACCGACGATATCGCAACCAGACATTAGCGCTGGATCTGATAGTATTGGTGTGACATATCTTGAGGAATCAACACCGTTTAATCCAAATTGCGCACATAGGTTCATGTTGTTGGATCGAGATCTGACGATACAAGCTACGTCTGGCGTTTTAAGCAATTCCGCAGGGGGTGAACTGACATACTCCTCCGGAAGATTCGTGACTGCATGGCTTCATGCAAATACTCGTGAAACAGATAGTGCAGAGATTTGCATAGGACGTTTCACGGACGACGGAGAACTTGAAGGACCTCCTGTTTGTCATGGGCGATTTAGCAGCGAAGAGGTATACAGTCCATATCCTGTAGCGATCTCTTCAGGCGACATGGGACTCGGAATTCTGTTCAGGGTAACTATACTTGACCCTAATAGTTTATATACATATATTGCAGTTCTCTACTTCCAGAGAACAGACGAGGTAGGTCGCCCAATAGGACCAGCTATAGAGATAACAAGAGGCCCAAGTTCAGAAGTAGCCATAGGTGCCTATGCAATCGAGTGGGGCGATGGGTTTTTCGGGGGAATCTATCAGCATCAAAACACACTATCCGGAATGGAACTTCGATTCCTAAGATTTGTACCAATATCACGTTAACTTCTTCGGAGCGAAAAGTTCATCTGGCGTGAATGTCCTAGATTTTCATGGTTCCCAACCAGGTTGATTTCTCGCTGGGGAAGGAAACCAACCCGGGCTCCCGGCCGATAAAAAGATATGACGGGACCGAGACAGGTCCTGCCAGGGACCATGTATATGGTCACGAGGCGCTACTCGGAGCGGCGCTTCTTCCTCAGGCCATCGGACAGGGGATTCGGCCGGCTGCGGCCGCGTGAGAGCGGGGGATCCTGCGCGATGGTGGTGGGGGACGGGCTGATCCGAGAACTGATCTGCTGATCCTGCTTGCCTTGGAGCCCGGGCCGTTGCCGAAGACGATGGCTGCACCTGCACCGCGGCCCGCGCCCCCGCCCGAGGCGGGCTCGCCCGCGGCCTCCTCCAGGTCCTGATCCGCCTCTTCTGAAAACCCGGCGCCGCGGCTGAGCTT
>JAHJKD010000033.1 GCA_018822435.1 Patescibacteria group bacterium | reverse complement strand
TAAAAATAAAATAATAATTACTATTAAAATAATTATTATTGCTTTTCCCCCTTTGGACATAATATTTTGTTTATTTGTTATATAGGTATATTCTATCTAATTTCTGATAATCAGGCCAATTAGGGAGAGAAAAAGTGTTGCAGACTACGCGGGCATCAGACGGCAATTCGCCTTGGAGCTTGGCTGACAATTTTTTCATGATGTGGCTCATGCCAAAAATCGTAATAATATTGTATTGAGAAAAATCTTCGTTCCAAAAGCTACGACGATGAATAAAGGCGCGGTCTTGCAGGCCGGCTCTTTTTATTTTTAAGCGCGACCACCAGACAAGAATGGGATTAATTTCATAGCCGTGAACAACAGCCCCGGCCCGGGCCAGGGCAATAACCAGACGGCCGTCGCCTGAACCTATGTCAACCGCTTTGTCACCCGGCCTTACTTTAACCAGGGCAACCATCTTTTTAACTATATTGGGATTAGTGGGAGCAAAAGGAGCGCCGCGAAAAATTGAATAAAATAAGATACCGTTAATGGCGAGAAGGAATAAAACCAGGATTGTTTTAATAGCTATTTCCATAAGGAAAAATAATTTTGACCCATTTATTATTACATGATATGGTTTTTTCACCAACAATCCAAATGAGGAGGGAGTAAACCCATGGATATTTCCGAGATCAATTCGGAGCAGGAGCTTCTGGCCGCGGCCCGGAGGCAGGCCGAAGAAGCGGACGGCATCCCGGACGACCCGGATGAGGAAGAGGCCTGGATAACCGCTTTCCTGGATGACGAGGCCATGCAGCGCATCGGCGTCAAGGGCGGGTGGCAGTACAAGATCTGCCCGGGGCTGATCCTGGAGATCGTCGGCTGTTTCAACCAGAGCCGGCTCGAGGGCCCGGATCCGCCCCAGCCGAGCGGAAAGCACTTCGTCATCGACTAGGGCAACACAGGAGGTGCTGTCCATGAGAAAATAATTAGAGCCTGAATCGCATGAAGCGGTCCAGGCTCTTTCTCCTTGTGGGGGGATTTTTTAGCCGGAATCGGCCTAGGTGGGAATCAGGTCGCCGTCGGTGATGAGAAGCCGGCCATTGCCGGCCTTCTCGATCTCCTCCAGGGACTTGGTGATATAGAGGTAAGCATCGTCGACCCGATCCGAGACGTGAACGAGGTCGAGGTCGCCCGAGGACAGGGTGCCCCAGTCAATCATGTGGCGGGCCAGGGCGAGCCACGGCTCCCAGAACTCGGCGCCGAAGAGGACGATGGGCAAGCGCCGGCCGAGCTTCTTGGTCTGCACCATGCAGAGCACTTCGAAGAGCTCGTCCATAGAGCCGAACCCGCCGGGCATGACGACCATGGCACGGCAGGGATACACCAACCAGAACTTCCTCATGAAAAAATAGTGGAACTCGAACGAGAGCTCTGGCGTGACGTAGGCGTTGTTGCCTTGTTCCTTGGGCAGGGAAATACCGAAGCCGACATTGCGCGCGCCCTTGACCTGGGAAGCGCCGCGATTGGCCGCCTCCATCATGCCGGGACCGCCGCCGGTGCAAACCAGGTAGGACTCGCGGCCCTGGCGGTAAAGGGAGTGGTTCCACTCGGACAGGCGCCGGGACAGGCGCTGGGCCGCATCGTAGTAATGGGCCAGCTTGACCATCTTCTCGGCCTGGACGATGACGGCCGTGCCGCTGTTCTTGGCGGCCTTGAGCCGCTCGAACTCGGCCTGGGCTTCGTCCAGAGGCCGGGAACGGGCCGAGCCGAAGAAGACGATGGTGGCGCGCACGTCTTCCCGGGCAGCCACGAGAGCCGTGCGCTCGTACTCCGTCAGGATGCGCACGCCGCGGGCAGCCCGCGAATTCATGAAGTCTGGATCACGATAGGCTTTTTCCAACGTAGACACTTTGGTGCCTCCTCTTTTGCGGTTGACGTTCTGCTTCTGTTTTCAAATTACCTCAGGCGTCACTTTAATTGATTTATTGCATTTTTGTCAAACAAAAGAAGACGGGCTTGGCCAAACCCGCCTTCATGGTTATAAATTAACTAATTGCTTATTCCTTAAGCCACGCCCAAGCCTGGTCTAACTGATCTTCAGGAAAAAACTTTATGTCCGCATTAGTAAAAGGCTCATAAATAAATTCTACAACTTTCTCCCATTTCTTATCACTAACAAAAGCCATTTTCTTGACGATGTCCTTGAACTCCCGGACAAAGCCCAGGTCCATTTCTTCGGCTTTAATAGTCGTGCCCTCGAATTCAGACAGATCAAATAATAAATTTATTTCTCCTTCCATCATGATAGTGGAAATAAGTTCAGGCAGAAGCTTATCATAATCCTCTTTATGCATCACGCCTTTTACTTTAAAGCCCTGATGCTTGCCTTCGCTCTCTGGTAATTTTTCAAACATATTTTTTATTTAATGATTATGTTATTATTGTACCATGGAAAAAATTTCAAATGAAGAACACATCAAGGCCTGCCTGGAGATCTTTGACCGGGTAGAAAAAGTTTTAAAAGTGAAAAAATGGCAAATATTGCCCATGCAGAGGAAGGCATTGAAAAATCCCAAGTCTTGTACGCTCGGATATATTAATTTTAAAACAAGAAAAATAGTAATTGACGTTTTCACCCCGGCCCGGGCCCAGCCCAAAGCTTATCCGTCAATAATGGCGACCTTGGCCCATGAAGTGGCGCACATCCAAAAGCCCCCATACCGTTCCCGGTACAAGGGCCATATGATCAATCGCCAGCATTACCCGGCTTTTTATAAGCAGGTAACGCGGAATGTGAAAAAGCTCAAGAAAGATAAAGAGCTGAAGGAATATTTTAGGTAACAAACACTGCCCTACTAAGGAGAAACTAAATATCCTACCCCTTAAGGGGTAGGATATTTAGTTTCTGGAGTAGGACAGTTTTTTATTTTTACCTCTTCGGAAGCTTACGATAATATTTCCAAGCTTTCTTGTTTTTAAAATCCAGATCCATCAAACCGAATTCGGCTTCAACCGGATCAGAAAGAGCCCGGTCGCGCATAGTGTAAAGGGAGACATGGCGGACATAGCCGCGGTTGAGAAGATATTTCGATGACTTTTCTAAATACTTCCTCTGGATAGTTTCCGAGACGCCGGCTTCGGCCGTAGAACAGCCGATTTCCGTGACCCAGACTTTTTTCTTTCTGTTATTTTTGAATATGACGTCTTCCAGGCTCTCTACGGCCACTCTTTGGGCGCCGTTATTGCCGTTAAAAATATATTCATCGCAATAATAAAGATGGATATTCAGAGCATCAAAATATTTATGCCCGCGCCGGTATAGGTTATTGATATAATTTAAACGGCTGATATCAGCAATGCCACCATTTAAGACGACTGAGTCGGGATCATACTGCTTAGTTATTTTATAGCCGGTTTTTAAAATAGGCAGGTATTCGTTCATGGTAGAAGGCTGAAGATAAGTATCAGAATCAGGTTCATTCCAGATCTCCCAGACAGCAACATGATTTTTATACCGCCGGACAGTATAACGAACAAATTTTTTCCAGGCACCGATCGAAGGGGCGGCCTTACTGTCGGATTTATTATAAGCCAGCATGCCTATTACCCTAATATTCTGATCCTGATATTGATCTAATACTTTGTCATAGCGCGTGACCCAGCCGTCTGACTCGCTGCCCATGATCAAATGATGGGAAAAATGCTCGCGCACCCATTTGGTATTGCTGTTACCTAATTTGGAGATATAGTTAGGATCAGTATCACTATTGCTGGCCTGGGCTTCATGGACATTCAGGCCGATCATTCTTTTGGAGGCTTTATTTTTTCTGGTTTTCTTAAAAAACTTTTTTAATTTCGGTTTTTGATAGCCCTGACCGTAGGGATTGAATATACGGATAGGAATAGTAGAGCGATAAATAACATTATTGCCATCTTTGATAGTGAGATAATATTCACCGTCCGGGGCATCCTGATTATAGAAATAAAACGTGGCGTTTACAGCCTCATTATTACCAGTTGTATTCTGGCCGCGAAAATCTCCTAAATAAATATTTATATTGTTATCGAAGATCAAATCGGAAAAATTATGGCCGTATACAGCAATAGTAGTGGCATTTTCTTGCGTTCTTTTGGTAACTGACAAGAATTCTGAAGAAACAGAATCAATAACCGGGTCATCAGCTGCCAGAGCCAAGCCAGGTATAAAGAAAAGTAGAGAAATTAATACAATTTTAAGTTTCATAAGGTTGTTATTATAGCATAAATAAAAATTTACCTAATATTAGCCTAAAATATGGAAAAACCAACCCAAAGTATTGACATATGAGTAAAAAAATACTAAGATACTCTATTGTTTAAAAATTAAAGGATTTAGAAAGTAAACAATTATGGGCTTAAAAACAGAGAAACAAATTTTTGAAATCGTTAAGCAGAAGGATAATATTTTAATTTGCTTACCGAAAAAACCAACCACTGACGCGATCGCCAGCGGGCTTGCTTTATTTTCTGTTTTAGAAAAGATGGGCAAGCGCGTAAAAACGGTTGCATCTGATTTTGCTTTGCCGCATGACCATTCTTTCCTGCCTAAATCAAAAGAAATCTTTGCAGATCTTTCTGCTTTAAGAAAATTCATTATTACAGTGGACACATCTGAAACTCAGCCAGATAATCTTGAATATGACATTAAAGATAATAAGTTAAGCATATATATCACTCCGAAGAACGGCTTTTATGAACCAAGAGACGTGTCTACTTCAGCGGGTGACTTTGCTTTTGACTTGATCTTTACGATTGACACTCCTGACCTGGAATCTCTGGGGTCAATTTATGATAATAACGCTGAATTTTTCTATCACACTCCTATCGTCAATATTGACCATAACCCGGCCAATGAACATTTTGGCCAGATCAACCAAATCAATGTGACAGCCACATCTGTTTCGGAAGTTATTTTTGAGCTATTGCAGGACTGGGGCGATGATTATCTGGATGAATATATCGCTACAAATTTACTGACTGGCATTATTTCGAAAACTAAGAGCTTTAAAACCTCTTCAGTCACACCAAGATCTCTGGCGATTGCTTCTCATTTAATTTCTCAGGGAGCCAGACGAGATGAGATTGTAAAAAACCTTTTCCAAAACAAGAAACTTTCCACATTAAAACTCTGGGGCAAGGCCCTGGCAAATTTAAAAGCCTCTCCGGAAAAAAAGATCGTCTGGTCTGTATTACATCAGGAAGACTTTAAGGAAACGGAAACAGAGGAAGCCGTCTTAGACAAGGTAATTGACGAATTAATCATCAATACACCGGATGCCGAAGATGTATTTATCGTATACGAAAATAGGGAAGGAAAAATTGAGGCCGTAGTGGCCACTTCTCATTATATTGACGCTTTCCGCCTCTTTTCTGAATTCAATCCGACCGGTAATCATGATTTCACCTACTTAAAATTTCCCGGTAAAGACCTGGCTTCAGCTGAAACCATTCTAAAGGACCGGCTGGAATCATCTGTAAAATAAGAAGCACATTTAAATAAAGAAAGTCCCGGGCGCATCCGGGGCTTTTTTTTATATATTTGGATCACGAAAGCATGAAAAATCGAATTTCACGAAAAAAATTCGTCTTGCAAATATCGAGAGTTTATAATTTAGTATTTAAACTAATTTGATGATTTGGATTCATTACCTTCGAGCTTTTCAATTTTTCGTACTTTCGTGTTCCAAATCTCTTCCCTTTTATGTTATAATATTTCCATGAATCAAATTAGCAATGACAACCAAGATTCGGCGACAAAGCTGGCGGAAAAGATCCGCGAAATTGAGCTGAAAAAGAAGGAGCAACTGACCCAAAACCGTGCCCATGATCTGAGCATGGAGTATATTGATCTGAAAGGTTTTCCGATCGGACCGGAAATTTTAGGCTTGGTCGGTGAAGAAAAGGCCAAGGAAGCGCAAGTGATTCCATTTTTTAATATCAGCAATCAAACAAGGCTCGCGACCACTAATCCAGACAATCCGGCCATCAACGATGTGATTGCCGCTATTAAAAAAGAGCATTCTGGCATAAATATTAAATTATATCTCACTTCCCCTCATAGTTTTAATCAAGCCATGAAGTTATATGGTTCCGTCGCTAAAGTAAGGAAAGTCCAAATTGGGGTGCAAATAACTGATGAACAACTTAAACATTTCCAGCAAGAAATAAAAACATTTCCCGAACTGGAAAAGCGGATTCCGGAATCTTCCATGACTGACGCCTTTGCCATGATAATTGCTTCTGCCATGAATGAAGGTTCATCTGATATCCATATTGAAGCCGAAGAAGATGACATTGCTGTTCGCTTTCGCATTGACGGTTTATTGCAAGTGGTAGCCCGCCTGCCCAAAGACTTATGGCATAGGCTTATTTCCCGCATCAAAGCCCTGGCTGGTATGAAGCTCAATATTTCCAATGTTCCGCAGGATGGCCGTATCACCATCAAATCAAAAGCGGAAAAGATGGATATTCGTGTTTCTTGCCTGCCGACCGCATACGGTGAATCAGTAGTTATGCGTTTGCTCAGGTCCGGTTCTATTAGCCTGACTTTTGAGAAACTGGGTCTGAGAAAATCTTCTTTTGACCGATTAAAAAAGGAAATAGACAAACCGAACGGCATGGTAGTGACAACCGGTCCGACTGGTTCTGGTAAGACAACTACTTTGTACGCGATCCTAAGTAAGCTGAATACCCCGGAAACGAAAATTATTACGTTAGAAAACCCGATCGAATATAAATTAAAAGGCATCGCCCAATCGCAAATTGATCATTCCAAGGATTACACTTTTTCTAAAGGTCTGCGTTCAATTTTGAGGCAAGACCCGGATGTGATCATGGTTGGTGAAATCAGAGATAATGAGACAGCCGAAGTGGCCGTGCAAGCCGCCCTGACCGGCCATCTGCTCTTATCGACTATCCATACCAATGATGCGGCCGGAGCCATCCCCAGATTTTTATCCATGGGCGTGCGGCCATTCCTGCTGGCACCGGCAGTCAACGCCATTATCGGCCAGCGTCTGGTGAGAAAAATTTGCGAACACTGTAAAACAGAAGCCACGCTTGAATTTGAAACTTTGGAACAAGTGAAAAAGATCCTGGCTGATATTCCTGAAAATTCCGGTGAAGCACTGCCTGACATGAATAATCTGAAATTCTTTAAAGGCAAAGGCTGCGCTAATTGCAACAAGGGTTATAAGGGCCGGATCGGTATTTATGAAGTATTCACTATTACGCCGGAAATTGAGGCCGCCATATTAGGTGGAGATGTTTCTGAATATAAAATGCGTGAATTAACTCACGCGGCCGGCATGCTGACCATGCTGCAAGACGGCGTAATAAAAGCAAGCAACGGCATGACCACGATTGAAGAAGTGTTTAAGGTAGCGGCCATGCAATTGGATACGGTTGGATATAAGAAGGAAGAGGAGGCAACGGAAGTTTAAAAATATTCGTAGATAAAAAAAATAGTAGAGACGCAAAATTTTGCGTCTCTACTATTTTTATTTATGATCTAGATCGCGTCTAACTGCCTTTCTAATTCTTCAAATTCTGCCTTTTTCTCTTCCAGTCTTAATTTATCCTGCTCAACAATATTAGGCGGCGCATTATCCAGATATTTTATATTCTTTATTTTTTTTTCAAGGCCGGTAAGATAATTTTCTAGATTTTTCTTTTCTTTTTCTAGACGGGCTTTTTCCTGATCCAGGTCAATGACTTCCCCTAATGCTAGGTCTAAATATTCTAAGCTCACGCTTCCTTTTTTAGAAATATCATTGGTGAAATTAATTTTTGCCAGATTGGCAATCAACTGCTGGCCTTCAGCAGAAATTTCCTTGGTGATCTTAGCATTAATTATTTCTTTGGGTTTAACTTGATATACAGCCCGGAGATTTCTAATGTCAGTAATAATCTCTTTGGCTTTGCGAAAAGTTTTTAATTCCTCTTTATGATCATAGCCTCCCTGCTCAGGCCAAGGAGCAATCATCAGCATTTCTTTTTTGTCCAAATTTTTCCAAAGAGTTTCTGTGACAAAAGGAATCATGGGATGCATGAGCCTTAATATGTTTTCCAAAATATAATATAAAATCTGCGGTTTTGATTCAGTTTTTTCAAATTTAGAAATCTCTAAATACCAGTCAGCAAATTCATGCCAGACAAAATCATAAACCCGGTCACCGGCTTGGCCAAACTGGAACTTATCAAAATCTTTTGTTGTCTTATTAATTAAATCATCAAACAACGTCAGAATTGCTTTATCAATGGCTGTTTCCGGTTGAGGATCAGAATAACCAGCTGGTTTTTCATACGTAGAAAAGATAAAACGAGAAACGTTCCATAATTTATTTACAAAATTTCTGTAACTGGCAATTTTTTCTTTATATAATTTTATATCGTTGCCTGGTGAGGTGCCGATTAAGAGTGAAAGGCGGAGAGCATCAGTGCCATAATCCTTGATCATGTCTAAAGGATCGATAATAGTCTCTGGTTTTGATTTGGACATCTTGCTGCCGTCTCTGGTCCTGACCAGACCATGCAAGTAAACATTTTCAAAAGGAACTTCGCCCATGGCATAAGTAGTCATCATGATCATGCGGGCGACCCAGAAAAAAAGGATGTCATAACCGGTCTCCATGACTTGGGTAGGATGGAATTCTTTCAGGTCTTTGGTTTTTTCGGGCCAGCCCAGTGTAGAGAATGTCCATAAACTGGAAGAGAACCAGGTATCTAAGGTGTCTGACTCTTGAATATAGTCTTTACCAGGTGACTCAACTTGAACAACGGGACTGTTCTTTTCTTTATCATCCAATTTATACCAGACAGGCATGCGGTGGCCAAACCAGATCTGTCGGGAAATGCACCAGTCATGCAAGTTTTCCATCCAATTAAAATAAATCTTGTTAAAGCGATCCGGTACTATATTAATATCCCCGTTTTTTACAACTTCTATTGATTTTTCTTTGAGAGACTGCTTGCCTAATTTTTTAGAAGCTTTATTTACGTTGACAAACCATTGTTTAGACATGAGCGGCTCAATGGCAGCGCCGCAGCGATAGCAAATGGAAGTGGCTTGAGAATAGTCTTCAACTTTATCAAGTAAGCCAACTGCTTCCAGATCTTTAACAAAATTCTTCCTGGCTTCTTTTACTGACTGGCCAGCATATTTTCCTGCTTCTTTCGTCATATTGCCTTGCTGATCTATGACCTGAATCATTTCTAGACCATACTTGTCAGCAAAAGCATAATCAACCTGAGAATGGGCCGGGGTAACACCAATCACGCCGGAACCGAATTCCTGATCAACTTCCGGGTCAGCAAAGACTTTTACTTTTATTTTATGGCCAGCCAAATCAACTTCTAGAACTTGTCCAACATATTCTTTATAACGATCATCCTTAGGATGGACAGCCACACCAGTATCACCAAGCTTTGTTTCTGGGCGGGAAGTGGCCACAATAAACGGACCATATTTCATGTAATACAGTTGCGCATCCTGATCTTTGTGTTCAACCTCGTCATCAGCCAGAGTTGATTCGCAATGGGGGCACCAATTTACGATACGAAAGCCCTGATAGATAAGGTCGTCCTTATGCATATCCACAAACATGGTCTGGACAGCATTGGTCAGGCCCTCGTCCATGGTAAATCTTTCTCTGGACCAATCACAAGATGAACCCATTTTTCTGATTTGGTTGCGGATCGTGTCTTGAGAGTTAGAAATATAATTCTGAACTTCTTCAATAAATTTTTCCTGGCCGAAGTCATATTTGGTCTTGCCTTTTTCTTTGAGCTGAGCCTCAACTTTGGCATTGCTTGCAATAGCCGCGTGGTCAGTACCGGGGATCCAAAGCGCTTTGTCGCCTTTCATGCGATGATAGCGGATCATAAGGTCTTCTAAAGTCAGGAACATGGCGTGGCCGATATGTAATTTACCGGTCGCGTTGGGAGGCGGCATAGAAATAACAAACGGTTTTTTGGCATCTTTAAGATTATCCGGATTAAAAAAGCCAGAGTCTTCCCACTCTTTATAAATCTCGTCTTCTACTTTGGAAGCGTCGTATGCTTTAGCTAGTTCTTTTTCCATTATTAATTTTTTCCTTTTATTATACGCACCCTCGTCGGGAGACTCGGGCTATTGGTAAATTCGGAGGGCCTTTGATATAGCCAATAGGGCGAGTCTCCCGACGAGTCCCGCGCGTACTATTTTATACAATTTTGATATAGAAACCTTCTCTTTTTGTATCATAATATGCCTGGTTTTGTCTATGGAAAGCCGGATCCAGGACAGATAGCCGGACTAATTTATCATCTTTTAATATATAAGGATTTATTACCCTGATTTTTGACTTTACGTAAAAGTCATAATTTTTAGAATCCTCCTCTATTTTTAAAGTTTTTACTTGCTCTAGTCTTTTTGAAATTTCCTTATTATCGGAAGCAAGTAATTTTTCATATACTTTATCGTCAGTCGTAAATAAATCGCGAAAAGTTATTATATTTTCCATGAGTCCGATCTTGAGGGCTTCGGCAAAAATGTGGTACAGGGCCGCCTGCAGCGGATTGCCCCAAAGGCGTTCACTGCCTTCACGAAATCGTTCAGCAAACTCCCGCGCAATGGCTTCGTGCTCGAACGCAATGTCGCCCTCCCAGCGGACCATGTCGCTAAAATATTTATCTACTTCTACTTTGAACATGACTTTGTCAGTGACCATATCACGGAAAAAATAATCTATTCTGTCAGCGCAAATATCAGGCAGGCTTCTTTCAAGTAATTTGAATTTTGATTCGTCAAATATATTATCTTTATTAATGCCGTGCTTTTTTAAGATGGCCGGGATGTCTGAGTTATTAATAATCTGCTCATGAAATTCTTCGTGAAAAGGCGTGCCTGATTCGCCGCCAAAGACAAAGTCGATCACATGAGAGAAAGCAGTATGGGGGACGTCATGAAGAAGCCCAGCCACTTGCTCCTCCAGAGTAGCATTGAAGCGATTAAGAATATGATACGCTCCGACACTGTGTTCGAAGCGGGTAGTGGTGAGATGAGAAAAGCGATACATGCTGGCGCCGTATTGATTCACGTCTTTCAAGCGTTCCAAGGGCCGCGACTTTAAAAGATCTAGAATAACTGGTTCGGTGATTTCAAATTGGCCGTAAATTTTATCTTTATATATCATAGGGGAGATATTATAGCCTTAAAAAATAAATCGAGCAATAAGAAAAGGCGGCTTCGGGATAGGACCGAGAGTCGCCTTGTTTTCCTCCGGCACCGTGCCTCCAGACCGGGAGGCTTGAGAGCTGGTGTCAGCCCTTGGACATTGTCGTGCTGAAATCTGTTGTGCACGACACCCAGACAAATGGCCGAGTTCGATGTTTGACCACCGGCTTCGTCCGCCCCCTGGGTCCGTTTTTGGGATGAAGTTCTGACAGGATCATGTTGATCAGGAAGTACGCTCCCGAGTCATGCTTCATGAGCAATTCCCGATAACTCACGATCTGATCAACGAGGTCCTGGCAACTCGGGGGCAGCTTGTCCCGAACGAGCATGCCCTGGACCTCGATCTCGAGCGCCTGACCATGACAGAGAGCCGCCAAGAATAGAGCGGCGTCGTCGAATAAATCACGGTCGTTCAGGATACCATGGAGCAGGATTTCCTGCTTCACCCGTTCAACCAGACCCTGAGTGCAAAGAACCAGATCATGCGGCAATAGCTTCTTGAGCTCAGCCAGATCTGCTTTGTACTGGCCGTATTGCCGTGCCCAATACTGCGTAAGCTTCTGCCTGTTCATGAAACCTCCCCCTTCTTAGGATAGGCTTTTGGTGGATTGAAAATAACTAAAAAAGAGCGATAATATTATTAAAATTATATTAAAATAACATTAAGACAAACTAAAACATATTAGCTATTCTGTCAATCCCACCCCCCTGTGGTCCCCCATTTTTATTATTATCTAGGTGTTATTTCCCAATTCGGGTCAGCCTGAACCTTAAAGAGATTATTGGCTTTCCCGGTAAAAGCACCAGCCGCCGCGACCATGGCCGCATTGTCTGTAGTGAATTCCATGCCTGGAATCAATATATTTTTAAAACTTTTCCTGAATTTTTCTCTTAAAGACTTGTTGGCTGATACTCCCCCAGCGAGCATGACGGTTTTTACTTTATATTCTTCGGCTGCGCGTTTGGTTTTATCAACTAACACATCTATTATAGCATCTTCGATTGATTTAGCGATATCAGCTTTTGAATATTTTTTAAAATTCGGCTCTTCATATAAGACAGCCGTTTTTAAGCCGGAAAACGAAAAGTCATAGTTATCTGAATCAAGCATAGGTCTGGGAAAATCGATAGCTGCCTTGCCTTTGGCTGCTAATTTAGAAATTTCTGGTCCGCCAGGATAAGGCAAACCCATTATTTTGGCGGTTTTATCAAAACATTCACCCGCGGCATCGTCTCGGGTCTGGCCAATTAATTTATATTTCCCTTTTTGGGGCATTAAAACTATTTCTGTATGTCCGCCTGAAACTATCAAGCATAAGGCGGGATATTTAATGGGCTTATTGGATAAAAAATTTGCGGCAATGTGGGCTTCCATATGATTAACCGGATAAATCGGCTTTTTCCAAAGGTAAGACAAAGTCTTAGCTGTTTCAGTGCCGACAAATAGACTTGTAATTAAACCAGGGCCGGAAGCAACGGCAATACGGTCTAAATCCTTCCACTCAGTCTGGCTGTCCCATAAAGCGGCATTTATAACTGGCAGTATCGCCTTAACGTGCTCCCGGGCCGCCACTTCAGGCACAACCCCGCCAGTGGCCTGATGGATAGGGATCTGGGAAGATATAATATTTGATAAAACAGAAAACCGATTATCCTTATAAGAGACAATCGCGGCAGATGTTTCATCACAAGATGTTTCTATGCCTAATACGTTCATATGATTATACTAATTTATATGGTAAAATTAATCCAGTATGGATCTAGAAGAAATAAAAAATAAAAAAGCGGCAGGAGAAAAGCTCACGGCGGGTGAGGAATTTTTTTTGAAAAAAAATAGCGGACCGGAAAAAGAGGCGCCTGTCCCGGCTATAGCTCCGGCCGATAAACCAGAGGCGGCAGAGGCAGAAAAAGGACCGATTGTATTGAAAGATAAACCAGACAAAAAAGAAAAAGAACGAGAAAAAACCCTTCGGCAAGCTCAGGGTAAAAAGAAGGAAAAAAAAGCCAAACCGGAAAAAATCCCTCGACAAGCTCGGGGCAAAATTAAATATCCGCCGTTTTATAAAAACGTGTTCAGCGAATACCGGGCCATCTGGAGCGCGTTATTCGGGATAATGGCAATTGCCTTGATTGTCGGATTTGTTTTGCCTAATGATTTTAAAATTACCTTACTGACAGAAATATTCGGAAAGTTCACCCATATTTTAGAAGGCGTACAAACAACTTTTCAATTAGCCCTCGCGATATTCTTAAATAATTTAGAAGTTAGCGCTTTATTGCTAGTTTTAGGAATTACCGTGGTTGTGCCGATTTTAGTGGTGGTCTCAAATGGTTTGATGATTGGCATATTTTTTGACTTTATTGTAAGGCTAGAAGCCATTGAACCGGGCATATTACTTTCTTCAATAATTGGCGTGATCCCGCATGGGATTATTGAAATTCCCGTATTTGTATTTACGGCCTCTTTTGGAGTAGCATTATTAATAAAATTAATCGCTCCGAAAAAATTTATTCCGAATAAATCCCGAAGCCGGGTCTTATTGGATATCGTTCTGAGATATTTATTAATAGTATTGCCATTATTTTTACTGGCGGCTTTCATAGAGGCTTACATATCGCCACTGCTTTCAAATAAAATCGACGATACTCTTTCGGCCCGATTCCAAAATGAACAGCTAGCAGAATACGGACCGGATAAGGTCCTGCTGGCCCAAAAAAATTGCACAGAAGTGCATGAAGAAAATGTCGTGCCGGACAGCATGCTGTCTTCATCTTCGCAGGAACAGCTCAGGATAATTTTCGATGAAAAAATATTCAAACAAATAGAAGCTTATCGAAATGTGCCGAAATATACGGAATCCTATATTTGCGGAGAAGAAGGTTTGCAGATCAGGATCATGGAATTGAATTATACAGAATTTATTGACTATATTGCCATGCAAAAACAGGTTTTCAGGGAACTAGGTTATGACATAGAAGAGATAGATGAAGGCCTGTTGAAACTAAGCAAAGAAGACGTGTCTTATTATTATGGCTACACGCAAAAAAGTGATTTTATATTCATGATAG
Source organism: Patescibacteria group bacterium (assembly GCA_018822435.1). GTDB lineage: Bacteria > Patescibacteriota > Patescibacteriia > UBA9570 > JAHJKD01 > JAHJKD01. Next base: position 905 of record JAHJKD010000033.1, on the reverse strand, counting down.
TGTCTTATTTTGGCGAAGATGAAGCTATGATCAGGGCCGCTTTGGAGAAATAGCAAGCCCTAAACCAAACTCCAATAAAAACAGCTCCCATTAAAGGGAGCTTTTTTTGCACCGCCTAGGGGAATCGAACCCCTGTTTACAGGATGAAAACCTGTTGTCCTAACCACTAGACGAAGGCGGCATGTATTTTGAATACAAAAGATATATTAATAAATTCCCATAGCTTTGTCAACTCTAGGGCATTTTTCTTTCGTATTTGTATAGCGTCTCTTCTGTAAATTCATCCCATTCGTCTTCGGTCAGTATGCGAGGGAGGTCAGGGATGCTGACGGACATGTCTTTTAATTCTTGGAGGCAAATTTGTCTGATCGCTTCTCGGGTTGGGGCGGTAAGACGATATATCTGATTACGAGATATATAATCATCAATTTGCTGGAATAAATAAGCCTTAATGTCCTGATGGTTTTGAATATCCAGGTGATCCATTTTTCTTAGGTGGACCATGTCTCCTCTTGGTTTTGCTTCTTCTTTAGGAGTTAAATCAAGAATTTTTACAAAGTCGCTGATTTCAGATCCAGCCCATTGCCAAATGCGAGTAGGCTCCCTTAACTCCTGTTCCATCTTAATAATTTCTGGATCATTACCAATTTGTTCAGTCAGCCAATTTAAAATCGCTATTCGAGCGGCTTTGGGATCTGTAATGTTTTTCTGGCCAACTAAATGCTGCAAATAATTATAATTTTTCTCAAGCACACGACGTGAAATAACACGCACGCTTCTTTCTTCCTGAGTCATTCGCGGGCCTCTTTCAACAGACATAATATATATTATTATTTACGGAGGTAGTGGAGATTGCACGCCAGCACCAGCTCATCATTTATGCCGACGAGATTTACGACAAGGTG
>JAHJKD010000004.1 GCA_018822435.1 Patescibacteria group bacterium | reverse complement strand
ACTAAATATACATAATAAAAATTAAATTAAAATTTATGAACAAAAAGCTATTGTTTGTGGTTCCAACTCTGCTTTTTGCTTTCGTTTTTATGGCTTTGGTGCCGCTGGATGCAGTTGAAGCCAAAAAGATGACTGCAAAAAAACAGACTTGGGTTTCAAATCACTATGACGCCAAGGTCTTTGAGTACAAAGACATGGCATGCGCCGCCGGCCCGTTCGGCAACGCCATTAATACCTATTGTACTGCTCCTGGTAAAAAAGCCTGGAAAGCCATTGAAAAATTAAATGACGCAGGTAAAGAGTTTATCAGCCTGGAAGACGCCTGGACCTACAACGGCAAGCTTTATTTTGCCGTCCTTGTCGGTGTTGATGATTCCAACAATGATACTCGTGCCGTTGAAGTCTGGAAACTGGGTAATAACGGTTGGAATAAAGTTATGACCCAAAAAGGCAAGAGCATGGAGTATGTCGGCCATGCTAATACCAGTAAAAAGGCTTATGTTTTCGTCCATCGCTCAGACAAGAGCCCTTATACTTTCTACTATACTTCAAAGAAGGGCAACACCTGGAAAGAACCGCAAGCTGTAAACACGCCCTGGGGCCTGGACAGCGTTACATCAAAGGGCGGCAAGATCTGGGGAATTGATGATAGTAAGGTTTATAAATTGAATGCTGACGGAACCTGGATTACAAAATATTACGGCATCAACACAGGCACGGAAAAAGAATATTTCCAGCAGATCATCGGTTTCAAAGGTAAGCTCTATATAGCTGCTCAGCACTGGACATGGGACGGTGGCCTTGGCGAATGGGTGATCAATGACAAAGTCATGTCATCAGAAAAAGGCGTAAGCTGGTCATCAAAATCACTAACTGACACTTCCGGTTCTGGCAATGACCTTCTATTCACCCGCACCGGCAAACAACTCTGGATGCTTTCCGTTCACCAGGATAAGACCAGAGATGTTATGTGGAGAATCAACAAGAATATCCGCAAGATCGGTTCTGATAATAAACGAACCATAAAGAAAAATAAATCCCGCCGCATTAATGGCAAGTACTTCATCGGCTTTAGCAAAGTCGGCAAGAAATTTTTCTTCGCTGACCAGTTTGGAAACATCTATCGCAATAAATAATATTAAAAGCCCCATCTTTTCGGTGGGGCTTTTTCTATTTACATAAATGGAGGAAAATATTATTCACATCCCGGTTGAAGGGCATGAACTGGAAGGGGACTTAAAAATCCCCGAAAACGCCAAAGGTTTAATCATCTTTGCTCATGGTTCAGGTTCTTCCCGAAAATCAATTCGCAATAATTATGTTGCTGATGTAATCAGAAAAGCAGGGCATGCTACCTTGCTTTTTGATTTATTAACGGAAGAAGAAGACATGATCTATGAAAATCGTTTTGATATTCCGCTTCTGGCTCAAAGGTTAAGTACGGCCACTGATTATATTAAGAGACATGAAGAAACAGAAAAATTAAACTTTGGCTATTTTGGCGCATCTACTGGCGCGGCGGCCGCTATTATTGCCGCCGCTGAAAGGGACGACATTAAAGCCGTGGTATCTCGTGGCGGCCGTCCGGATATGGCCGGTGAGCATCTGGATAAAATTAATTGCCCCACACTCCTGATAGTTGGTGGGAATGACGAAATTGTCATTGAACTGAATGACAAGGCCTTTTCTTTGATGCACTGTGAAAAAGAGTTAATAATTATACCTGGTGCTACGCATCTTTTTGAAGAAGAAGGCACTTTGGAAGAAGCCGCGAAATTAGCCGCTAATTGGTTTAAAAAATATATGCTATAATAGCAAATATGATAGACCAATTATTTAGTTCACCAATTTGGGATGAAACCTTCTGGGGGAACACGTTATATAACATCTTCCTCGCTTTGATGGCATTTATTTTGCTATTTCTGGTTTTTTGGCTGGCCCAGCGCTTTTTACTTCGCCATTTTGATCGCCTGGCGAAAAAGACCAAATCAAAAATCGACGATGTTGCCTTGCAAGTCATCAGGACCTTAAAGCCGCCATTTTATTTCTTTCTGGCTTTTTATCTGGCCTTAAGTTATTTGGTCCTTAATCCTGTCATCCAAAAAGTGATCGACTATATGTTATTGATCTGGGTGGCTTATCAGGCTGTTATGGCCATGCAGATCGTGATCGACTTTATTTTCATGAAAAAGATCATCAAAGAACAAAAAGATGAAAACACGCGTACAGCCTTAAAAAATATTAACACCTTGATCCGCTTTGCTATTTGGATCATTGGCATAATGCTTGTCCTGGCAAACATGGGCGTCAATATTACTTCTCTTATTGCTGGTCTGGGCGTCGCCGGAATTGCGGTCGCTTTTGCCCTGCAAAATATTCTTTCCGACCTCTTTTCTTCATTCAGCATTTATTTTGACAAGCCCTTTATTGTCGGTGATTATATTTCGGCCAAGGATATCTCCGGCACGGTCGTCAAGATCGGCATCAAGTCCACCCGCCTGAAGTCTGATACCGGCGAGGAAATAGTGGTCGCCAACAATGACCTGACTTCCAAGGCCGTCCATAACTTCGGCCATATCGATGAACGTCGCACCAAAGTGAACCTGACCATGTCGCCGGAAACCAAGCATGACAAGCTGGCCGCTATTCCGCAAATTATTACGGAAGTTATAAAAGAAGTTCCCAATATCAGGCTGGACCGTGTTCATTTTACCGGTTTGAATGACCTGGGGTATTTGTATGATCTTGTATATTTTACCGAGTCTCCGGAATTCAAAGTACATTTGGACGCGCAACAGGATATTTATCTCAAATTAAAACAGTCTTTTGATAAGGCGGGAATTAATTTTTCCTTCCCCAAATATCTGCAACAATAATATATGGCTAAAGTCCATCCCAAAACTGCTAACTGGAAGATGTTTTTTTCGGCCATTATCATTTTTTCTTTAGTCGAGGCTTTTGGAGTTTTTTCCGCTTATATGCTGGAGCGCAGCATCCAGCCGACTGATATTTTTATCTTCTTATCTATTTTTGATGTTTTGCCTGAAATTATTGTCGGTCTATTGATCGGAGCCCTGATTTTAGGCGGGCTTTATTTTCTCAGAAATAAAAAATATATATTAAAGATATTTTTCAGCCTGTTTATTTTAGTCGGTTCTTCTTTCATTTTTCAGTTATACATGGATTTTTATATTGCCATTGTTCTTTCCTTCTTCATGGTTATTCTTTGGTTGTCTTTCAAAAAAGTCTGGGTTCATGATATCGCTATTGGTTTGGTGATTTGCGGGTTAGGAGTGAATTTCGGCCAGATCATCCCTATCCAGTATATTTTAATTATGATTGCCTTACTTTCTTTATACGACTTTTTTGCGGTCTTAAAGACTAAAGTCTTGGTAAAAGTCTTTTCTGGTTTGGCTTCGGGCGGGTTAGTCCTGGCCATAATAATCCCGGCAAAACTTAAAAATTTTACCCGTGCTTATGACCGGGTCGATGCGGATGAAAACTTTTTTTATCTTGGCACTGGTGATTTACTCCTGCCTCTTATTCTTGCTTCGGCCGTTGTTAGTTCTTCTCCGATGGCCGCAATTCTTACGGCCATCGGAGCAATAGTGGGCTTTATTGCCTTATATTTATATATGCATATCCGCAATATCGACCGAGCCATGCCTGCTCTTCCGCCGATTGCCTTGTTTTCAATATTAGGATTCGCCATTGGTATCCTGATAGGGTAAAATATAAATATGGATAATCTTCAGATTGCTAAAACTTTCCGGGAAATTGCCGCTTATTTAGATGTGGATGATGTTCCATTTAAGCCACAAGCATACCGCAAGGCCGCCCGTTCCATTGAGGTCCTCCCAGACGACCTGGCTTTTATATATCATCAAAAGGGTCTTAAAGGTTTGGAAGCCATTCCCGGAGTTGGGAAAGCTATTGCCGAAAAAATGGCGGAATTAATAGACACAGGCAAGCTAAAATATTTGGATAAACTTCAAAAGCAGATTCCCGTAAAAATGATCGAGTTAACCGCGATCGAGGGAGTTGGTCCAAAAATGGTAAAAAAGCTATATCAGGAACTAGACATAAAAAATATTAAACAGCTCGAAAGAGCAGCCAAACAACACAAGATCCAAAAGTTAGAAGGCTTTCGTGAAAAAACTGAACAAAATATTCTCACTGGTATCGAATTTCTAAAACAGACCGAAGGCCGATTTTTACTTGGCGACGTTTTACCTGTGGCTCGCCGTCTTCGCGACTCCTTAGCAACCATGGCTGAAGTTAAAAAGATAGAAATAGGCGGTTCTGTCCGACGCCGCCAGGAAACTATCGGAGATATTGATATTCTTACTGTATCTTCAAAGCCTTTAAAGGTCATGAAATTATTTACTGGCATGCCCGAAGTCGTCCATATTTACGGCCAGGGCCCGACGCGCGGGTCTGTGCGTCTCGAGAATGGCATCGATTGTGATCTAAGGATAGTCCCGGCAAAAAGCTATGGCGCTGCCCTGCAATATTTCACCGGGAACAAAGAGCACAATATTGTCACCAGAAAAATTGCCATTAAGAAAAAATTAAAATTAAATGAATACGGAGTTTTCCGAGGGAATAAATTATTAGCGGGAAAAACAGAAGAAGAAGTTTATAAAGCCATCGGCCTGAAAGTCATGCCGCCGGAGATCCGGACAAACAGGGGAGAGATCGAAGCCGCGAAAAAAGACAAACTCCCGAAGCTTATCGGCTATAAAGGTATGGCTGGTGATTTACAAATGCATACTAATTGGTCAGACGCCCAAAACTCCATTGAAGAAATGGCTCAGGAAGCCAGGAAGATCGGCTATCAGTACATCGGCCTGACCGACCACACCCAGTCCCCGGGAGTAGCTCGGGGCATGGATGAAAAAGGACTGATTAAATATATGGCCGCCATAGAAGAGGCGGATAAGGAAATCAAAGGCATTAAAATTTTTAAGTCAGCTGAAGTCAATATCATGAAAGGCGGCACGCTCGACATTAAAGACAACACTCTTAAAAAATTGGATTATGTTACGGCCGGCGTGCATAATAATTTCAATATGCCCAAGGCGGAGATGACCAAAAGAATAATAAAGGCGGTCAGCCATCCCTTGGTAAATATTCTCGTCCACCCGACCGGGCGGCTCATTAACAGGCGGCCGGGCTACCAGCTAGATTTAGATGCGGTCATCAAAGCCTGTATTAAAAATAAAGTGGCCATAGAAATCAACGCACAACCTGCTCGGCTGGATTTATCAGACATTAATGCCCGCAAAGCCCGGGACATGGGGGCCAAGTTGGTCATTAATACTGATGCCCATGATATTAACCAGCTCCATCTTATGGAATATGGCGTGGCCACTGCCAGAAGGGGATGGATCGAAAAGAAAGATGTCATTAACACCAAGCCTATTACCCAATTATTAAAGTTTTTTAATAAATAAAATTAAAATATGTTTTTAATCATTGAAAACTCAAAGCCAGACAAAGCCATCTTAGCTTTAGCGGAAGACGGCAAGATTGTTAGTAAAATCATAAAAAAAAGACAATTTCATGAATCAGAAAACTTACTTGAATATATAGATGACTTATTTAAGGAGAAAAAAATCAAAGTCAGAGATTTGGAGGGCATCATTGTAGTCATTGGTCCTGGTTCATTTACGGCTGTGCGGGTTGCCTGCGTCATCGCCAATACCATGGCTTACGTTGAAAAAGTGCCCCTGTACGGGTTTAAGCAAGCAGAGTATAATAAGCTGGAAGACTTGCTTAAAAAAATAAAAACCCGGAAAGAAAAAAGTTACCTAGAGCCTTTTTATGGCAAGCGCCCGAATATTTCCAAAAGTAAAAAGAAAAAATAAACAGCATGACTTTCGAACAAAAAATACATAAAATAAAACTTTGCCAATTCATAGTAAACTCCCGCTGGCTTATTCATGGCGCCATTGCCCTGACAGCTTTTATCCATAAATTTATGGGCGGCTCAGAATTGAACGTCTATATTATTTTTATTTTCTTGTTCATCAGTTATGCCTTCAATTTTTTCTATTACATGCTGCTTCGGCGCGACCCGCGTGAGATTACTTCCCGGTCATTAAATTTCATTTGCGTTTTTCAATTTGTTGTCGATATCTTCCTTTACACTCTTGTTGTATATATAACCGGAGGCGTGGAGAGCATTGCGTTTATATTTTATTTCTTTGCCATTATTATGGGCATAATGATTTTACGGGAAAGGCAGATCATCGCAATTTCTCTATTTGCCTTAGTCATGTATGTGTCGGTCATCTTTTTAGAATCCACAGAAGGCATCCCTCATTTCTTTTATTATGATTTTCCCTTGGGCGTATATCAAAACATAGATGTCACACTGAATAATGTTACTACTATTATTGTGACTTTCTTGGCCATCTCCTTCCTGGCCGCCTTCATTACTAAAATGATCAGGCAAAGGGAAGAAGAGCTTATGAAAGAAAGGGATCGCTCCCATAAATTATCAGAATTAAAAGAGGAGTTCGTGTCTGTGGCCGCTCATCAGGTCCGTACTCCGCTCGGATCTCTGCGCTGGCTCTTTCGCTCCATGCTCGAAGGCGATGCGGGCGAGCTGAATGAAAAGCAGACAAAATTTTTAGAAGAGGGTAGGGACCGGACTGACAATCTTCTTCAGGTCCTTAATGATTTACTGGATGTTTCTAAATTAGAGAAAGGCGCTTTAGTCCAAGAGATGAAGCCAGTTGATATTGATAATATTATTTATCAGGTGATTGAAGAGCAGCGCCCTGATGCTGATAAAAAAGAAGTAAAGATTAAATTTATTCAAGAAACAAAAATCCCTTTAATGAGACTGGATGAACAAAAAATTAAAATGGTTATTGAAAATATTGTCGACAACGGTGTTAAATACAACAATCCCGGCGGATCAGTAGAAATAAAAATTAACCAGAGAAACGACACGGCCATGATCAGCATTCATGATAGCGGAATCGGCATTTCCGGAAAAGATCAGGTTGAAATATTTAAAAAATTCTTTCGCACAAAACTGGCCAAACAAAAGGTTCAGACCGGATCCGGCCTAGGCTTATACATAGCTAAACAGATCATAGAGGGCCACGGCGGCCGTATTTGGTTCAAATCAGCCGAAGGAAAAGGCACTACTTTCTTCATTGAATTGCCTATTAAAGAGTAAGAGGGGAGACTTTTCCACAATTTTGACAAAAATACCTCAAATATGGGGTATTTTTTTATTGCAGTGGTTGCATTAAACATAAAAGTGGTGTATAATGGATGAAAAGGGCAAAGAGTGGATAAATGTGGGGATAAACAGGCCCAAAAGTGTATAACTTAACAAAAATACAATGTTCATCGGTGAGTATTCGCATAATTTAGACGAAAAAGGGCGATTAGCTATCCCTATAAAGTATCGCGGCGACCTGGCAAAAGGCGCAGTTGTTACTCGGGGCCTGGATAATTGTCTTTTTCTGTATCCAAAAGCGGAATGGGACAAGCTTGCTAAGAAATTATCTGAACTTCCCATATCTAAGGCCAATACCCGTGCTTTTGCCCGTCTTATGTTAGCTGGAGCTATGGATGTTGAGTTAGATAAACAAGGCAGAATAGTAGTTCCTGAATATTTACGTACTTATGCCGGCATGAAAAAGAAATTAGTGGTTACTGGCCTCATGAATAGAATGGAAATCTGGGACGAAGACAAGTGGAATGCATATAAAAAGAGCACTGAAGCAGATTCAAGCGATATAGCTGAAACATTAGGAGAGATTGGCGTGTAATGGAACATATACCTGTACTTTTAGAAGAAGTGATTCTTGGTCTAAATCCCAAGCCTAACGAGAATTTCATTGACTGCACCGTGGGTTTGGGCGGACATAGTGGGGAGGTGCTTAGGAGGATCTCTCCACAAGGTAAATTATTAGGTTTTGATAGGGACCCGGTTGCTCTAAAAAGGGCTGAGCAAAATCTCCGGGAGTACCAAGGTAGATTTGATCTAATTAATGACAACTACAAAAACATAAACAAATATGGGCAATACACCGCAGTACTTGAAAATAATGGTATTTTATGTGACCTTGGGATATCTAGCCTGCAAATCTCAGGTAGTGACCAACGTGGTTTCTCCTTTAAAGAACCTGAAGGACTTCTTGACATGAGAATGGACCCGCGCGCTGAACTAACCGCTGCGGACGTGCTCAATACTTACAGAGAAGAAGAGTTAACGAGAATACTAAAAGAATATGGAGAGGAGAGACATTCTAAATTAATTGCTTGTCGTGTCGCAGATATAAGAAAAAAACAAAAGTTCGAAAAAATCAGTGATCTTTTAAATGTAATTAACGAGGTTTACAAAGGTAAGCCTAAGCCGAAAAAAATCCATCTTGCTACTCGTACTTTCCAAGCTCTAAGGATTGAAGTGAATGGGGAGCTGGACAATCTAAAAGAGTTTTTGCCAATCGGGGTCAGCCTGATGCAGTCTGGCGCCCGTATGGCCATCATCTCTTTCCATTCATTAGAAGACCGGATCGTCAAGAATTTTTTCCGGCAGGAATCCAAAGACTGTATTTGTCCGCCTGAGGTTCCTATGTGCCGATGCGGACATAAAAAAAGTTTAAAAAGAATAACAAAAAAACCGATCGTGCCCTCAGAAGAGGAAATCGCGTTAAATCCTCGAGCCCGATCAGCCAAATTGCGAATCGCAGAAAAAATATGAGTAAATTCCTATTGTTCTCAAAACACAATCGCAAAAAAGTGAACAAGCCTAAATCAAATGGCAAACTTGCTCGTATTTTTAATAATCGCACTAGTTTCAGCATAATCATAATTGTAACGGTTGTCTTTATTGGCGCAACTTATATTTCTGTGGTTAATGCTACAGCCGATAAAGGCTTTGATGTTGATGCTAAACAAAATTATCTTGAAGCCTTAAAAAAAGAAAATCGCAAACTAGAATTAGAAGTCGCTGAAGCACAAAGCATGCAAAACATAAAACGCGCGTCTGAAGGCATGGAATTGGAGAAAATTACTGAAGCAGAATATATGCCTTCCAGTGCCGGGTTTGCCTTAGGTGAATGAAAAAGAAATACTATAGCAAATACAAAAATAAAAAGCCCCAAAAAATAAAGACGCCGGTAGGCAGTATTGACCGGTTGAAAATTATTTTCGGGGTTTTTATTATAGCCACCGCAGTCATTGTTCTGCGGCTTTTTCAATTGCAGATTATAGAGCATGGCTTTTATGAAACTTTGGCTGAAGGCCAGCATGAATTATATGAAAAACTTGTTCCTGATCGAGGCGAGATCTATGTGCAAGATCCTTATGCGGAAGACGGGCTGTATGCTATTGCTTCCAATCAGCCTCGCTACCTTGTTTATGCTGAACCAAAAAGAATCGAAGACCCTGAAGATGCGGCGGAAAGGCTTTCGCCATTATTAAATATTGAGAAAGACGAGCTTATAAAAAAATTCTCTGACCCGGAAGATCCATACGAACCCTTAAAAAAGAGGATGAGTGAAATGGAAGTTGAGGCCATCCAGGAATTAGACGTCAAAGGCATCGGCTATCAGGAAGAGTTGTGGCGGTATTACCCTGAAGCAGAATGCACTTCCCATCTAACCGGATTTCTAGGCCTAGTGGAAGATATGCAAAAAGGCCAATATGGTTTAGAAGGATATTTTGAAGATACTTTATCAGGGGAGCCTGGTTATTTGCAGACAGAAAAAGATGCGGGCGGCCGCTTTCTCGCGATCGGAGACCACATGATAGAAGAGGCCAAAGACGGAGATAATTTAATTTTAACAATCGATAAGAATATTCAGTTCGCCGTTTGTGAAAGATTGAAAGAATCGGTAGAGGGGCATGGTGCCAAAGAAGGCTCTGTCATTGTGATCGAGCCCAAGACCGGAGCCATTAAGGCACACTGCAATTATCCGTTTTATGACCCGAATAAATATTCAGACGTAGAATCAATTGATGTTTTTATGGATTCAACTGTGGCTGACCAATACGAGCCTGGTTCTGTGTTCAAAGTCATCACTATGGCCGCTGGTCTGGACATGGGCAAGGTTACTCCTTCTTCCACTTACGAAGATACCGGCGCTGTTCAGATCGGGAATTACACCATTAGGAATTCCGATGGCAAGTCCCACGGCGTGGTCGACATGAACACGGTCCTGAGCGAATCTCTGAATACAGGCTCTATCCATGTTGCCCGCTTGGTCGGCGACGAGGCATTTTATCAATATGTTGATAAGTTCGGCTTCGGCCAGACAACGGGCATTCCCTTGGCCGGCGAGAACGCCGGCAACATCGCCGGTTTAGGCAAACTCAAGGATATCTATACAGCCACCGCTTCGTATGGTCAGGGCATTACTGTGACCCCCATCCAACTAGCCATGGCTTTTTCCGCAATTGCCAACGACGGCGTATTAATGAAGCCGTATCTGGTCCAGGAAGTGCATAAGGGCAATGGCTATGTAGAAAAATATCAGCCCGAAGAAGTGCGCCAGGTCATGTCTTCAGCTGCGGCCAATACTCTTTCCGCCATGATGGTTAAAGTTATCGACGGTGGGCATGCCACTTTGGCGGCAGTTGACGGATATTTCATGGCTGGTAAAACTGGTACAGCCCAAATCCCTAAAGAAAACGGCGTAGGCTATGACGCTAATCGCCATAAAGACACATTTGTCGGTTTTGGGCCTGTGTCTGATCCGCAATTTGTGGTTTTCGTGAAGATTGACGAGCCTAAGGACGTTATGTGGTCAGCCGCCTCCACCGCTCCGCTTTTCGGAGACATTGCCGAATATTTAGTTAATTATTTACAGATCCCGCCTGATCGATAAACATGAAGAAAGTATTAGAAAAAATATTATACTTATTATCTCGCGGCATCCTTTGGCGCCAAAAGCCTAAGGTTGTCGGCATTACCGGAACAGTCGGCAAGACTTCTGCCAAAGAGGCTGTCTTTGCGGTTTTATCAAAAAAATTCAAAACTAGAAAAAATATAAAAAATTATAATAACGAAATCGGCGTGCCTCTGACTATTATCGGATCAGAGACCGGCGGCAAGAACCCGTTTAAATGGCTCTGGATATTTATAAAATCTATCTGGCTCATGATTATGCCGGCTGGTTATCCAAAAATCTTAATATTAGAAATGGGCATTGATAAACCAGGGGACATGGATTATCTATTAAAAATCAGTCGTCCTCATGTCGGCGTCGTCACAGCAATCGGAGAAGAAATCCCGGTCCACGTCGAGTTCTTTAAAAATGTGGGAGAGCTTGTAAAAGAAAAAATGAAGATGGCCACTAGGTTAAGCGAGAAAGACTTTGCCATTTTAAATGCTGATGACAGCAGAATCATGAAATTTCCCGGCAAGATCAAAGCCGAAGCAATTACTTTCGGCCATAGTAAAAATGCCGACATTTCTCTATCTGAAGTAAGTATTTCAACTGATCTTAAAAATGCCGGCATACATTTCAAAATATTCCACGAAGGCAATACCGTGCCTTTTCACTTAAATAATGTTCTCGGTATTCACCAGTCATATTCTGCCGCCATAGCCGCCGCAGTGGGATTGGTTTTAGGCATGAATCTTGTCGACATATCCGAAGCCTTAAAAGAATACCGCCCACCCAAAGGCCGGATGACTCTTATTAAAGGCATTAAAAATTCATGGCTAATTGACGATTCTTATAATTCATCTCCTGAAGCGGCTAAACGGGCCATCGAATTTCTGGCTGAAGCCGGCAATGGCGGCCGCAAGATTGCCTGCTTAGGCAATATGGAAGAATTAGGCAAGCACACAGAAGCAGCTCATGCCAATATCGGCCAGCTTATTCAAAATTCAGGAATAAATTATTTAGTCACTATCGGAGATAAGGGTGAGATTATAGCCGAAGCAGCTAAACAAGCCGGCATGCCTGAAGAAAATATAATTATCACCAAAGACTCGCCGGAAGCTGGCTTAAAAATTCAGGCCATGCTTCAAGAAGGGGACATAGTCTTAATCAAAGGTTCTCAATCTATTCGCGCTGAAAAAGTTACCAAAGAATTAATGGCCGATCCCATGAAAGCCAAAGAATTATTAATCAGGCAAGATAAACTATGGGAAGAATAATATTAATACTATTTGTCATTATTTTAGTGGTAATATTAATAGGAGCGATAGTTTTCCTGTTTGGAATCCAACAATAATAAAAATATAAATATAAAAAGAGCCCGCTCATTGGCAGGCTCTTTTATATTTGATACTATTAAAGCTGAATATGGCATACAAGAGAAGCAAAATACTATTAATTTACTGCGGCGGCGCGAAACTTCCGACGGCGGACCAAAAAGGCCTGGAAAAATGGGTTGATGGTTTTATTGAGATTGCCATGATGGCTGATGTAAAGGCCCGTTTTATTTATGAAGGCCCTGGTTCAGAAGTCGGCCGGGATCAGCTAATCCAGATAATTCGTGAAATAAGGAAAAACTACAATAAATATGATGGCTTTGTCATTACCCATGGTTTAGACAATCTTCTCTTAAATTCGTCATTATTATCTTTTCTCATCCAGAAATCAGGCAAACCGATTGTCTGGACTAGCGCTCCAGTAATAGAAGCTAAGATGAAAGCCCAGAAGCCAATTAAGAAAATTTTTACCCAATATCAAACGCTTGGTATCAAAGCTAATCTTATTAACGCTGTCCAATCAGCCACCATTGATTTCGCCGGCCCATGTATGATGTTCGGCAATCGCTTGCTTCTGCCTGTCCGCACTATGCAGGGATTTGATTCAAATCTTAATGTCTTTTCTTCATGGCAGATTTCCGATCTGGGTAAGATCCAATTCGGCATCCAGCTGGCCCCGCATGCTTCCCGGAGAAGTAAAACCAAACCTTCATTCTCTGAAGAATATGAACAAGATATAAAAATTATTGATCCAAATCTCGGCTTGACTCCAGAAAGGGTGCTGACCGGCGAAGAAAAGGGGATTATTATTAAGTCTTTGTCAGAAGATCCAGAATTTTTATTAGAAAAAATAGATAAAAAAGTTCCTATATTAATATATACCCAGGGGCAGATCAAAGATTCACCCAAGATAATCTCTGCCCAAGGCTACACATTTGAGGCTGCCCAGGCCAAATTTATGTGGGCCATGGCGAAAACTCAGTCAACCCGGGAACTTAAAAAAATATTTAAAAATAATTTTATCGGGGAAATATAAATAATATATAGAAATGAGGCTCTATTATTACAGTACAACTGAATCTGACATTCCCGCCATGCTGAAGGATGCCGGTATTGATGTCTGGCAAAAACCATCAGATGCTAATCTTTCTTTGATTGACCAGACCGGCCTTTCGTTTTTGGAACAAGTCGATGGCATGGTATTGGAAATCAGCGATCCTGACCAGCAAATCAATTATTTTCTTGCCCAGGCAATACTACAAAGAAAACCAACCCTTTGTTTATATAAGAAAAACCAGAACCCACGTCAATTACTTACTTATCTGCGAAACAAGAATATCCCTGAAGAAATAATAGTCAATGCTTACACTTCATCCACTTTAGAAAAGTATGCTGCTGATTTCCTAAAATCCCTGGGTTTGCAGGAGGAGAAAGAAGAGACCCCAAATATTAAATTCACTCTCCGTATTACAAGTAAAATTGAATCTTATCTCAATTGGAAAGCAAAACATGAAAAAATAAACAAAGCTGATTACATTAGAAAATTAATTTCCGAAGAAATAAACAAAGATAACAAATTCAATCAAAATAATGAAAAAAAATAAAAAAAACGGTTGGATATTCATCAGCATTGAAGGCGCTCCCTTTGAAAGAGGGCAACAACATGGTGAATTATTAAAAGAGGAAATAAATTTGATATTAAAAAATTTAAAAAATCTCACTTACCTGAACACAGGCAAACAGTGGGATTTTTTTGTAAAAGCCGCCAAGAAGATTTTCGTATATCGTATGAATAAAGAATTCTTAGATGAGATCAAAGGCATTGCCAAAGGTGCTGGTCTACCTTGGGAAGACATATTAACCTGGAACGGTTACGAAGAACTGACAGATTATTGGTGGCCGCAGGTAAAATTAAAGCAATACGCCGCTGGTGACTTTATTGAAAAAGACCACTGTAGTGCATTTCTCGCCGTTGGCTCAGCTACAAAAGATGGAAAAATAGTAATGGCCCATAATTCCTGGGCAGATTTTGAATCTGGCCAATTCAATAATATTATTATTGATATTAAACCGGAAAAAGGCCATCGCATTCTCATGCAAACCATGCCGGGATTTATTGATAGCATGACAGATTTTTTTGTCACTGACGCCGGGCTCATGGGTACAGAGGTTACCTTAGGAGGTTTTTCTAAATATAATGCTGAAGAAGATCCGGAATTTTATCGGGCGCGCAAAGCTATGCAATATGCAGATGACTTGGATGACTTTGTTAAATACATGAAAAAGAAGAATAGTGGGGGATACGCCAATGCCTGGCTCGTAGCTGATGTAAACAAGAATGAAATCATGAAATTTGAACTGGGCCTCAAGCATTATAGCGTCAGAAAAAAGAAAGACGGCTATTTCATTGGATTTAATGCACCGGAGGACCCGGCCATCCGGCATCTGGAATGCGCCCATACCGGTTTTGCTGACATCCGCCGCCACCAAGGCGCCCGCCGTGTCCGTCTGACCCAATTGATGGAGCAATATCACGGCAAATTAACCACCACTAATGCCAAAAAAATCCTGGCCGATCATTATGATGTCTTTTTAAAGAAAAACAATCCTTGTTCACGTACAGTTGATGGGCATTATGAACTGGATGACCGCAAATATCTTTCCCTGCCTGGCCGGCCCTTGCCTTTTCAGCCGCGCGGCACTGTTGATGGCAAGGTCATTGATTCCGCCATGGCTGAAAAAATGTCTTTTTCTGCTCGTTTTGGAAATTCCTCGGGCATGCCTTTTGATGCCAGAAAATTCTTGAAGAATAATATTCAATGGGATCATCTGGAAGGTTATTTGCATGACCGTCCGGCTAGGCCTTGGACCGAATTTTCTATATAATTACATCCATAATCCAATTTTATTATTTCGATCCAGCCCCCATTTGGCGGGATTTTTTATTATATATTTTTGAATTCGCATCAAATCAAAATCATTGCGGATAATATGTTCATAAAATCGAGGCTGCCATTGGAATAATGGTAAATGGGTTTTACGTATTTGGTTTGTGCATTTTGCCTTGAATGACCGGACGAAATTTGATAATGAATGCGGTTGCAACATCGGATTATGCATCCCGGTAATTCCTCCGGTTGATTTTGAATTTTGACCACGCGATGTTTTTTGTGTTTTGGGTAACGATGTTTTTTGTGT
>JAHJKD010000032.1 GCA_018822435.1 Patescibacteria group bacterium | reverse complement strand
GAAAACATACTGACAAATAAATATTATGATTATTTGTCCATCTCCCCATATATCAGCAATAAAGTGGTTAAAAACGGATTAATTATCGGATTGGCCGGAGGAACTTTGTCCCGTCAAATAAACCATTTTTTTCCGGGCATGGAATTAACAGGCATAGAAATTGACCCCGGCGTAATAAAGGCAGCTAATGAACATTTCAACCTTGAGAGTCAAAATGTAAAAGTAATACCGGCGGATGGCCGTATGTTTGTAAAATATGGGGATGAAAAAAAATATGATATCATTTTTATTGATGCTTATTCCCAGGAACTATATATCCCTTGGCATCTTACAACCAGGGAATTTTTTCAAGAAGTCTCAACCCGGTTAAATGATGAAGGCATGGTGGTTATGAATGTCGTTTCCAATTCACAGGAAAGCCATTTAATGAAAGGCATATTGGGCAGTTTAAAAGCAAACTATGCCCATGTTTATATAATGACATTGAAAAATGGAACCAGTAATGTTGTTGTTGCTTCAGCTGATTCGTTGGACCTGGATAAAATAAATGAAATAAATAATCCAGAATTAGAAAAAATCGCTGAATATTATAATTTGCATTTAGAAGAAGTGAATAATAATTATCAAGATGCTGTTTTTACAGATAATAGGGCCCCGGTCGAATTGCTTTCCGATAAAATGTGGCTAAAAGAAATTTTTACGCTATAATACATATATGGATAAAGGTGAGCCCAGAATCGATCAAGAGCAGGATTTTTTAAGGACTTTCGAACATCCGGAAGGACTGCTTGAATTGAATGATGAAGGAACAAGATCTCTTGAAGCCGTTTCAGGAGAAATTGATCCAGCCGCGTTGGTTTTGGCCAAAGAGAACAGAGAATTGATCGAAAAGAGCGGGGTAGAGATTAAATCCGGCAAGACGATGGTTGAAATTATTGATGTTTATCAAAAAATCAGGGATAACTACGCCGTGATCTATCACCTGGTCGGAGAAAAACACATTTCCGTTCGAGATTCCATACAAGAGAACTACACAATGTGGAATCGGGCAGTGGGTAAATGCCAAAAAATATTATGGGAAAAAGCCTGTCGCAGAGCCAGTTGGACGCCGGAGCAGCAGGCTAGGCTGTCAGAGTTGTGGAAGGAGAGCCGTCAAATGCTCAATTGGCTCTGGGAGATTGAAAAAAGTTTTGAGGATTTTAAAATCGCTTTCAAGCCTATGCAGGAGCTCGCTCCCCGCGCCCAGAACAGGATCCCGGAGAACATTTCATGGATAAATGAAGACATAGAAAAAACAGAGTCCTTGCTATCTCGACAATCGGAAGAAATCCACAAACTTATTTCGATGATCGCCGAGGGAGGCAATTTAACAGAGATAGAGGAAAAATTGGAAGTTATAAAAAAGGTAATTAAAAGGCTTTGGGGCCACTTAGGTAAAAATAATCCTACTTTAGATAACAATATTTTAAACAGCTCTTCAAGCCCTTGGTACTATTCCGGCATTCCTTTAGGTGAACAGCCGTCACAGGATGAAATGAACGACATTAGGGATGTATGGTTCAAATACGCTGATGAACTCAAGGGCTTCCATTCGCTCGTCAGTGAATTAGAAATAAAATTAAAAAACTAAAATAAAAATGGAAAAAGCATTAATTTTTACAGATGGCGGAGCCCGCGGCAATCCTGGCCCGGCCGGCATCGGCGTCGTGATTAAAGATGAGTCTGGCAAGATAGTGGGGGAGTACAATGACTACATTGGCGAAGGCACGAATAACCAGGCCGAGTACAAGGCAGTTATTCTAGCTTTAGAAAAAGCCAAAGAATTAGATATTAAAGACATCGATTTCTTTTTAGACAGCAAATTAGTAGTAGAGCAGCTTAACCAAAATTATAAAATCAAAGAACCTACTTTAGGTAAGCTATTTGTCCAAATCTGGAATCAATTACCTAATTTTGGCAAAGTAACTTTTACCCATGTCCGTCGTGAACAAAACAAAGAAGCGGACGCGCAGGTAAATATTGCCCTTGATAATTATCTGCAATAAAATAAGGATATTTGGCTTGCTAAAAGCGGGTCTTTTTGATATCCACAGATACTTGACAAATACACCTGTTTAGGGTAGTATACAACAACCTAAGTAAGCTAGATGATTGCTCCTTTAGGAGAGGAAAGTCCGAACACCCGCAGGCCCTGAGTAGCCCTAATGGGCGTATCGAAGGGCAGAAAAAGACAGTTCCTAACAGGAACCAGGATATAAACGTTGAGTAGAAATTCTATAGATTTCTGTTCATCTATTAAACCTCGGGAAAGTGCCACAGAGACTAAACCGCCTTTTATAGGTAAGGGTGAAAAGTAAGGGAGTAAGACCCCTTTCGGCTGCTGGTGACAGTAGTTCGTGGTAAACCCTGTCTGGTGCAAGAGCAAGTTTCTGCTTTGCAGAATGGTAGCTCGCATGAGCCGTGCAGCAATGTCCGGCCAAGATAGATAATCATCCCTTCGGTTCGCTTCGCTCTCTCAGGGCTATAGCCTTTGACTATAGTCTCGAGCGAGCGATAGCGAGTCGAGAAGACAGAATTCGGCTTACAGGTTTGCTTAGGTGCCCCTTTGGGGCTCTCTTTAATATATTTCTATGAAAAAACGAGCGGAACTATTTTTCGGCGTTGTTTTGTTACCAATTGATTTCTTCATGCTTATTTTAGCAGGCCTGACTGCTTATTATTTGCGTTTCGGAGAAACCATTGCTGACCTTAGGCCGGTTATTTATGAAATGCCATGGACCAGTTTCATGCTAAGTATGATGTTGGTAGCATTGATCATGATCCTGATTTTCGCTTTAGCCGGGCTTTATAATTTAAGAGGTACTCGCAGAATAATCGATGAAGTAAAACGAATCTTCCTCGCTTGCTCTATTGGTGTCTTGATAATCATTGTCATGACATTTTTTGACCGGGAATTATTTTCTTCCCGGTTTATTATTTTAGCGGCCTGGTTGTTTGCCGTTGTTTATGTCACTTTAGCGCGGATGATCGTCCTCTATATTCAGAGAGCCCTATTTTCTCGTGGCATTGGCATGCATCGGGTGGTCATGATCGGCGATGGTAATACAGCCCGGATTATTGAAAAAGAAATTAATCAGAACAAAGGCTTGGGCATGCAAATTGTTGAAAAATGCGATTCTTTTACCGGGCCGATTCAAGACAAGCTCGCCAAGATAAAAAAAGTTAAAGATTTTGACGAAATATTACAAGCCAATCCATCCTTGCCAAAAGACGAAAGTTCCCGTATTATTGAGTTTTGCAATGAGCATAATGTCACATACCGTTTTGCAGCCGGGTTATATGAAGCCCAGTCTTCTAACGTAGAAATGCGGGCCCTGGCTGGCATTCCTGTCATTGAAATCAAGCGCACCCAACTTGAAGGATGGGGAAAGATATTAAAGCGCCTAATTGATATTATTGGCTCTCTTTTTTTCATAATTATTTTTTCTCCTTTTATGATCATCGCGGCTATTGCCATTATGGCAGATTCCAAAGGGCCGATTATTTATAGAAACGAAAGAGTTGGAAAAAACGGAAAATTATTTGATACCTTTAAATTTCGTTCCATGAAAGCTGAATTCTCTACCGGTAAGCAATTTGGCAATTCTGAAGAAGCCATGAAGTTAGAAAAAGAATTAATTGAAAAACAAAGTATAAAAGAAGGTCCAATTTATAAAATTAAAGACGACCCCAGGGTTACAAAAGTGGGCTCGTTTATCAGAAAAACTTCTATTGATGAAATGCCCCAATTTTTTAATGTCCTTAAAGGGGAGATGAGTATTGTTGGTCCGCGTCCGCATCAACCCCGGGAAGTAGAAAATTATGATAAAAAACACATGCAGGTCTTTTCTGTAAAACCGGGGATTACCGGGATGGCACAGATATCTGGCCGCAGTGATTTAAAATTTCAAGAAGAGATCAAGCTTGATACATACTATATCGAGAACTGGTCACTATGGCTCGACATATACATAATGGTGAAAACACCATTTGCCATGGTTAAATCAAGAGAAGCACTCTAATATGAAAATCGCCCTGATTCACGAACATCTTGCCCAAGACGGAGGAGCAGAAAAGGTATTGGCCGCATTCCAGGAAATCTGGCCGGACGCCCCGACTTATGTTTTGGTGCATAATCAAAAAAAATCAAATCCTTTTTTCCATGATAAGGACATAAGGACTTCTTTTATTCAGAAAATTCCTTTTAGCGCAACCAAATACAAATGGCTTTTGCCGCTTATGCCCACGGCCGTGGAATCATATGACCTGACCGGATATGACGTCATCCTTTCCTCTAACACCGCTTTTGCCAAAGGTGTCATTACCTTGCCGACTACTATGCATATTTGTTATTGCCACACTCCAACCCGATATTTATGGAGCGACACTCATTCCTACATAAAGGAGCTGGGTTATTCCAGCGTGGTAAAAAGAACCCTGCCATATTTTCTTAGTAATATCAGAATGTGGGACCGAATGGCTGCCGAAAGAGTCGACCGATACATTGCTAATTCCGAATTAGTTCAGAACCGGATCACAAAATATTATAAGCAAGACAGTGATTTGATTTATCCACCCGTGGATGCGGAGAAGTTTTATGTATCCAAGCCTAAGGAATATTTTCTGGCAGGTGGACGCTTGGTGCCTTATAAGCGTTTTGACCTTATTATTGATGCCTTTAACAGATTGGGCCGGCCGTTAAAAGTTTACGGTGACGGACCAGAATTCAAAGCCCTTAAAGAGAGAGCTAAGTCAAATATCGAATTTTTAGGCCGTGTGTCTGATGAAGACAGAGCCAAGCTTTATTCTGAAGCCCAGGCCTTTATAAATCCCCAAGAAGAGGATTTTGGCATTACCGTTATAGAAGCCCAGGCTTCCGGCCGTCCTGTCATTGCTTATCGCCGCGGCGGAGCTCTTGAAACTGTCAAAGAAGGCGAGACCGGGATGTTTTTTGATAATCAGACCTGGGAAGATCTGGCTGATGTGATTGTCCGTTTTAAAAGTGAGGACTTTGATCCGCAAAAGATTCGTGCCCACGCTCTAACCTTTGATAAGGAAGCGTTTAAGAAGCAGATGAAAGATTATGTGGAGAATAAATGGGAAAATTTTAATTCTTCGACAAGCTCAGAAAAATTTTAAATAATTAATATTTTTATATGACTTTATCAGAAAGTTGGAAAGTAATTAAAAAAGCACGATGGTTCATTATTATATTTACTCTCGTTGCGGCTCTGGCAGCATATTGGTTTGTGAATGCTCAGCCGGAAAAGTACAAAGTCTCAATTGGCTTTGACTTGATCCTGAATGATGCACCTCAAGCCGGGGAATATCAATACGGATCTTATTATGATTTAAAAGGCGGAGAAATTTATAGCCAGACAATCATTTCCTGGTTAATGACCCCGTCTTTTGTGGCTGAAGTTTATGACAATGCTGAAATTGGCTATGAAATTGATTCATTCTCCCAATTTACAACTAGGTTCAAGGCTAAATCATATTCTGCTCAGAACGTGATTATTACATTTGATGATGTTTATGAACCAAATGCCAAAAAATTAGCTGAATCAATTATAGAATTAGTGGAAACTAAATCCAGAGAAGTAGTAATGGACGGTGAAGGTAAGCCTGTCTGGGAAGCAAAAGCTGATAAACCTATTATTATCCTAATAGAAAATAAGGTTTGGCTAGTAGTAGTATTAGGCGCTCTGGGCGGTCTGATTGTTTCTATCATTTTAGTTTTCCTTCGATACTATTTTAAAAATCCCGATGAAAATAGGGATTGATCTCAGATCAATTGATAACTCTTATGGAGGCGGCATAGCAAATTACGCCGCCTCTCTTTGTGATAATCTCTTAAAAATAGACCACGAAAACGAATACGTCTTTTTTAATTCAGGCATGGGAAAAATGTCCATTCCCGGTTTTGAAATACAACATATTAATATCCCTAATAAAATTCTAAATACATCTCTCCGGTACTTAAAATACCCAAAGCTTGATAAGAAGATCGGAGGAGTGGATATTTTATTCTCACCTAATATTCTTTTCCAAAGTCTCAGCTCGGACTGCAAGCAAGTGATTTGTTGCCACGACTTATCATTCCTTCTATTTCCGGAGTTTTTATCTATGAAGAGAAGAATGTGGCATCATCTGGTCCAGGCAAAGAAATTATATAAAAATGCTGATAAGATTATTGCAGTTTCAGAAAATACGAAACAAGACTTGATAAATGAATTGAATATCCCTAAAGAAAAGATCAAAGTAATATATTCCGGAATCAATAATAAGCCTGCATTAAATCAAGAAGAGATAAATAAAATAAAAAATAAATTTAATCTGCCTGATAAATTTATTCTCACCCTTTCTGTGATGGAACCGAGGAAGAATATCGAAAGTTTGATTAAAGTTTATAAAAAATTAAACCCTGATGCTGGTTTAGTCATAGCGGGAAGAAAAGGCTGGAAAACCAGGATTGAGCCCTCTGATAAAATAAGAGTATTGGAAAATATCTCAGAAAAAGAAAAGCAAGCATTATATCAGACATGCGAAATATTTGTCTTCCCCAGTTTTTATGAAGGCTTTGGTTTCCCTCCGTTGGAAGCCATGGCGGCCGGCGCACCCGTAATCGCCTCGGCAAATTCTTCTCTTTCTGAAATTTGCGCTGATAAGGCTTTGCTTATTGATCCTTATAATCTGGAAGAACTAGAAATTGCACTAAATTCTATGTTAGATGATAATTCACATTATAAAAATCAAAACATTAGCGAAATATTTAATTGGGAGAAGACGGCTCGGGAGACTTTGGAATTGTTTGAGGGGCTATAAAGATCCGCTTCGCCCTTCGCCCTTCGATACGCCCACTTCCTGCCTATCGGCAGTCAGGGGCTACTCAGGGTCTCAGGGCTTCGCTCAATTATTAAGATGAATAAGAAAATAAATATGAGTATAGAAAAAGGTCCTGGACAAAGGGAAAGATCGAAAATAAAAGCTGATTTAAAAAATAAGGTCGGTACAATTTTTGATGAATTAGATAAGGGCGATGATCGAATAGATAAATTAATTAGCAACATCCGTGGTTTGCTGGATTCGGATTTATTTGATGGCAAGGCAATTGAAGAGGATTTAAAAAGATGTGGAAGCATTGAAGACCGGGGAGAGTTTATTGTATCAGTTGAACAAGCACTGGAACCAATTATTGACATGAGGGTTAATAACCCCGAAGTTTTTGAAAAAGAAGTGTCTCGAAGAGCATTTGTAGAAGGTGGAAATTTCATTCCCTTAAATGAGATTGTTTCCTATGATATGAATCGTGAAGGATGGGCGTATTTACATCTTGCCCCAGCTCGGACTATGGGTCCTCGTGAAGCCTTGGGAAAAATTGACGATGCTTTAAAGCAACTTGCTATCATAACCAAAGAAAATGAGTCATTTCAGGGAATTCGGGCGGCTTCATGGATTGTAGCAAATAATCCCCGGCTTTTAGAAAAATTTGGCTTTATAATTGACGGTCCGATTGAAGGAGATGAAAAAAATCGGCACTTCCCCGGTGAGACGCGGCCAGTAAGTCTGGCGCATATAAGTCGAAAAGACTTAATTGATAAATATGGAAAAGAATAATTAATAATTTTAAATAGCTTAAACGAAGCCCTGAGTAAGTTTTTGCGCAGCAAAAACAGTACCGAAGGGCGAAGCGATTTATCATGCCATACTATGTCTACCTCTTTGGAGGTGAAAACAACAAATTATATATCGGTCAAACGAATAATATTATCCGAAGATTAGAAGAACATAAAATAGGCAAGGGAGGAAAATATTCCACGAAAAAATATAAGGGGATTTTGATGTTGCGACATTTAGAAATGTATGAGACCAGAGAAGAAGCCGAAACAAGAGAAAAGCAATTAAAGGGATGGACAAGAAAGAAAAAAGAAGCTTTAATAAGAGAAAATGAGGATCAATTAAAGAAGTTTTCAAAAAAGATTTTTAATAAAAATAAAAGAATTACTGAGTAATCCTGAGCGCAGCCCTGAGTAAGTTTTTGCGCAGCAAAAACAGTACCGAAGGGCGGAGCGGAAGAAAAATGACCATGAAAATAGGAATAGACGCCCGATTTTTTGGTGGCGAACAATCCAAAGGTCTGGGCAGATATACGCAGAAGTTAGTGGAATATCTGTCTGAAATAGACCATCAGAACGAATATGTAATCTTTCTCCAAAAAGACGGTTTTGCTGATTGGAAAATAAAAAATCCTAATTTCAAGCCGATATTGGCTGACTATGAATGGTATTCCTTTGACGAACAATTGAAAATGCCGGGCAAGATCAGGCAAGCCAAAGTTGATTTCATGCATTTTCCTCATTTTAACGTCCCGCTTTCTTATCGCGGACCATTTATTGTTACGATT
>JAHJKD010000062.1 GCA_018822435.1 Patescibacteria group bacterium | reverse complement strand
CTCTGGTTTTACCTGGCCAAAGGCGCCTCCCCTACCCTCTATGAGCTGCTTATGGCCGGAGCTATTCCATTTATTGCAGGAGACACGCTTAAGATCATTGCCGCAGCCACATTGGCTCATCTCATCACTCCTAAAGAAGCCTTTAATGGTGAGGCAGATGCTTAAGCAGGCTATGACAATTCATCATCTCTGTATCGTCAGCGTAGGCTCCTTTCCCCAGCCTGGCCTCCATCAGACCATTTACCTCTCCCAAATCCTTCTCAATCCGGGACAGACGCAAGCCTTCAACCGTCATTTCTAAAGCATCTCCCAAAATGTTCCCAAAAGCGCTCCCACAAATTTTTCTTCTTTCGTCTTTGGTCAGATGATACCATAGCTACTTTAAAAAGTTAAAAAAACCTTGAAATCCAGCGAGTTTTATGGGATAATCTTATTCGTATTGATTCGTCTGATTCGTGCTCATAGGTGGTATAATTTCCTATGTCTGAAGCAAAGGCAGGACTCTCAAATCCTCAAAGAAGCAGGCGAAGGCTTTTAGTACACGCCAGAAGGCAAAGCAAATGTGCCCCCTGAAACTAATGTTAGGCATCAGTTTTAGGATTTAGAAAGCACAAGCTCATTGCAAGCATATAGCAGAAGGCAGATTTAAAAGGTTTCTGCTTACTGTCTGTCATCTGTCTTCTGGTTTCTGATTTAGTGTCTTCGGTGATTTTCAGTGTTTATTTAAACACTTGACAAAACTTTCAAAATGTGTAAAATTTATATTGTATAAATATTCACGATAGTTACTTAAGAGATAACCAAAATGAATAATAATACAACAGAAAAATATCTTGGGCCGAAGGAAACACAGGTAATAGCAAGGCTTTCCTATGAGAAAGTGTCTTTGATTACTAAAGAGCAATTTGATAATTGGTTTAAGTTTAAGCCTGCTTTGCGCAAACAGATAATTTTCAGGCTCAAGAAAAAAAACATACTTACTGCAATAAAGAGAGGAATATACTTTTACTCACCACTTGAGTCAGGTCCTGCCGGAAGCAGCATAAACGAGTTTCTTGTCCCGCCTGTTTTCTTTCCAGAAGGAAATTACTACATAGGATATTCTACAATGTATGACTATTATGGTTTTACTGACCAGATTTTTCAGACAATGTATATCCTGAATACTTCTTTGCAACGCGAGAAGACAATAGGCAGCTTGCGGTTTAAGATGGTTAAAATACCTTCAAGAAGGATGTATGGGCTTGGAAAAATAAGGATTAAGGATACTGAAGTGATAGTAAGCGATAAGGAAAGAACACTTGTTGATCTTTTTTATTTTTCAGGACCTGTTGGTGGGCTAAAGAAAGCATTCGATATATTGAAAGAACAGGTGGAAAGCAGGAAGGTTGATGTTGGCAAGCTGATTAAATATGCTGTAAAATTCCCTAATGTTTCAACCAGAAAAAGTATTGGTTTTGCGTTAGAACAGGCAGATCTAAGCGACGAAGTACTTGGACCTTTACTTAAGAGCGTGAAAAAGACATCCCTTGTCACGCTTTATCCTTCGAAATCAAGAAAAGGAAAAATAAACAGGAAGTGGATGGTAATCGAAAATGCCGCATAGTAATAAAGATGAATTTCTTAAGGTGTTGGAGAGAACATCTGCCCAGACAGGCTTTCCTTTACGACTTCTTGAAAAAGATTATTATATTACGAATGTTCTTTCAAGGATAAACGAGTTAAGCAAGGATTTAGTGTTTAAAGGCGGAACATGTTTAAGCAAAATATATTATTCGTATTATAGATTAAGTGAAGACCTTGATTTTACCCTGAAGCTGCCTTTTGACAAGTCAACAAGGATATCGAGAAGAAATGCTATCAGGCCCATAAAAGAAGCCCTCAGGTCATTTCTTAAGAATTTTAACATGAGGGTAGAGGGATTGGACAAAGCAGGGCACAGGGAATCAACTCAATATATCTATTATCTTAACTATGATTCTGTCGTACTGAATAAGAAGGAATCGATAAAGCTTGAGATTGGCTTGAGGTTTAATCCTATTCTGCCAGTAGTAACAAAAAAGGTTAATCATAACTTTCTTCATCCGTTTACGAAAGCGCCTCTTTTTGATGTTGGGTCAGTAAAATGCCTTGCGTTGAAAGAATTGGTTGGCGAAAAGCTACGAGCGGCTGCTACGAGAAAGGTTATTGCAGCCAGGGATTTTTATGATCTTGGGTTTTTGCTGAGGGAGAAATTTAATTTTAACGACAAGGAACAGCTTGAACTTTTCAGAAAAAAGCTTGAAGAAGATGGTGTCTCCTCGGATCTGGTCAAATATCAGGTTAATCTTGGCAGGACAGACAAGGAGATTGATGAAATGATGTCAAGAATCCAGGATGAATTATTCCCTGTTCTGACACTTGACGAACAGAAATCATTTGACATGCCCAAGACCATTGATGAGCTTAACAAGGTGTTTGTGAGTATCAAATAGGCCAGTAGCGGTTTGACATTCAGGAAAGTTGATAAATGAATAATGTAGCTTTGGCCCCCAATGTCTTGAAGGCCTACGAGCCTGGTTCGACATCGCTTGACCGGTTTAAGAAAATTTAACTAAACACTGAAGTGCACTGAAATTAAAATTCTTCTTTTTTTCGGGGTTCTCGGTGATCTTCGGTGTTTAGATAATTTCCTACATCTCAAAAGGTGTTAAGGAAATTTTTGTTGATTATCTTTTTAAAGGGGTAAATTTAGTATTGTGTTTATGGAATTAAAATTGCGTAATTTATAAAGATAACCGTAAGGAGGTAGTGGGACCAACCTTGAATATAGAATTCACTTGACAAAATAGAATAAGACAAGAAAAAAACTTAAAAAGTAGAGAGTATTCTAAATTCAATATTCAAGGTATACCCCTCAAAAACTTTTGTCCATGGAAACAGCAAAAACACATGTAAATAATCAAAATTGGTCAGATTGGTCTGAAGATGAATGGGCATCTTGGATAGAAAATAAACTGTCTAAACGCCAAAAAAGTTATGATCTTGTCCCAGAAGATTTAATTGGAAGCTATAATCGTGAAAAAAGTCATGCAAAGGATTACCATGGCAGGGAAATACTTGAATTAATCCAAAATGCTGATGATGCGGGTTTAAATTATTCTGGTAAATCTAAATTAGCGATTAAGCTCACTGAAACCGCATTAATGTTTGCTAATACCGGTATTCCTTTTAGTGATGAAGGAATTGAATCTTTAATGGTGAGTGATGTCAGCCCAAAACAAATGAAAGGCTTGAAGTTTATTGGCTACAAAGGATTAGGGTTTAGGTCAGTGCTTGGTTGGGCATCCTCCATTGCCATATTAAGTGGGAATGCGAAAATTGGATTTAGTCAAAAGATGGCTCAGAAATGGTTAGAGAAAATAAAGGCAGAATCTCATGATGTGAGCAACCGACTTGAAAAGCATTTTCAAAAAACTGGCATTAAAGCACCAATCGCAATCTTAGATACTCCGTTTATTTTAGATGACAAAAAGATTGATGATGAAGGACTTAAGAAGCTCATTCAAGAGGGTGTGAATTTCTTAGGTCAAGAATTTGATACCGTTGTTTGCCTATCCTTTTCATCTCCTGAAAAAACTTTACCTCAAGTTAAAGAGCAGATTAACTCGATAAGAAGTGAAACGCTTTTATTTCTTCAACACATAACAAAGATGTCGATTGATTGTTTAGGTGTGACCCGCCGTTGGGATGTAGAGAGAGAAGAGGACCTGATCAAGGTTACTCCTTATGGCGGTGAACCTCAAATATGGAACTTGTTTTCTGATGAAAATGAAATCCCAGAAGAATTCTTGTCTTCTGATCAAAAAGAACTTTCAAATAGATACGAAATAAAAATAGCGGTGCCTGCCCAGAGCAATAAATCACCAGAAAGGCTATTTGTATACTTCTCAACGAAAGAAAAATTTCCTTTCCCAATTGTAGCGCATGCGACTTTTGAGCTCTCAGCAAACCGCCAGTATTTAAATGACAGTGACGCCAACAGATACATTGCTAAGAAACTATCAAAACTAATGGCAACATCTGCTGGTAAAATAGCTAAAGCTAATCAAAATGACCCTTGGCTTGCCTTGAAATCATTCCTTCCAAAGGCAGAAATTAGTCTAACCCTTGAGAGTTTTGGATTCCTAAGAGATTTAGTCGATAACTTGAAGAATGAAGAGATTGTCCCAACGATAAATGGAGGATTTGAAACTGCAAATAAAGTTAAGCGATTAAGGGGAAATTTTGACGATCTTTTACAAGGGGATTGTTTTAATGATATATGCCTATTTACAAAAGATGAATATTTGTATAAGCATATAGAGATTCAATATTTAGATTATGACGAGCTTGTTGAAAGAATCAATAAAATATCAGGGGATCTATTGTTAAAGGAAAGAGCAAATCTTATCTACGAATTTTGTATGAGTTATTCGAACTCAAATACAAGTGTTAAACCGAACCTCTTGGTAGATGACAATAATCAAGTTATTCCGGGCGATATAACTGCAATTCTCCCTCCAGAAGGAAGAAAGTTTTCACTTCCAAATTGGGTCCCCTCAAGAATTATAAATAGTGAGTTAATATCTCTTTTAAGAGATATTTTTAAGATAGGGAGAGTCAGAGATTTAAGATATAAATTATCCATTTTTAAGGTCCATGAATACAACCTCACATCCGTAGTCTCTACAATTGTGACAGAAACAAATAGGAGGATAAAAAGTTCACCGGACGATGAAAAGACTATCAGAATAGATATGGTTCAAGCTTTGTGGGAGATTTACTCTTCAATAGAGACGGCATCACCTTTTCAAGAACGAATTCCGATCCGCCTTCCAACCCGTCAAGGAGAAGATGCTCCTGCAGATGAACTATATTTTGGCAAGCAATACACAAAGGGACAACTATTGGAATATTTATATGGAAATATTGATTCCAGTTTATTTGTTGCTGCACCGAAAGAACTGGGATTTAATGAAACATCAGAAGAAATCGAATCCTTTCTATCTTGGCTTGGAGTGGCTGACAGCCCTAAATATCTTAAAAAGAATATCTCAAACCAAGACTACAAAGAATATGTAATATCCCAATTGAAAACGCCAGTTCAATTTGGGGAGCTTGTAGAAAACGACCCAATTAAGTTATCGCGCAAAACTATAACTCGGATTGACAATGTTTTTGCGGTTGATCGCTTAGAAGAAGTAATAGAAATTGCCGATCCTCATGAGATTGTATGTTGGATAGCAGGTGAACAAAATATAGATAATTGGCGGATCAAGGGCGATCAAGATGCCAAATTATGGTATAATCGAGGCGGCAGATATGACTCTCGTCCTATTAAGAATCAAGCGATATTTTCTTATCCGTTATGGTTGTTAATGTCTGCCAAATGGATGCCAACGATTGATGGAATTAAAAAAGCTCCCCATTCATGTTCAATATCGAAGAAAGCGAAGGAATTATCACCGATAATCGGATATCCTGCTTTTGATATTGATCATCCGTTAATTAAGGAACTTGGCTTAGATAGAACATTGATACTTAATGCGTTAAGTAAAATTGGCGTGGTATCCGATTTGGATGAACTGCCTTGGGATTCATTTTATGATTTACTGCTAAATATGCCAGAGATTGATCCATCAGGAGACAAAGCAAAAACCTTATATAGAACTTTAGTTTCTCGTGCTAACATTGATAATCCTCCACCTGGTGGGGAAAAATATCATCAGTTTATTGAGAAAGGTTTGATGTTAGGAAGAAAGAAGGGTGAAACAGGATATTATCCTATTGGCCAGCTTTTCTATGTTGAAAATAATGTAATTCCTGAACACATAACAGAACATTATCCATTGGTAGAAATTGATAGAAAAAAAGGTGTAAAAAAAGTTTATACCCTATTCGGTATCGAACAATTAACCAATGATAAAATTCAAATACAAATAAATCAGGTTAAAATACATTTTCTAAATGACCGTTTTCAAGATGAAATCAATAGGTTAAAGCCCTATATTTATGCTTTACGAGTGGATGAAGATAATACTCAAATAGAGTTGGGAAGAATAAAGCGTCTTTCGATAGTTTTATGTGAATCGGTTGCTGGAACCATGGTTGTTGAAGATATCCCTTCTGAAATTTCTATCGAGCCTGGGAAATCCATTCAGGATAGTAAAGATAAAAATAAGGTTTATTTGGTCTCTAATGTAGAAAATACAGATTCTCGAATATTACAAAATGAACTGATAGCAAGTGCCATTGGGGAAATAGTTACAAACATCTTTAGGGTTGATATTAGCAGCAACATAGCCAGATTAATATCTTGTTCTTCAACTAATAGGGATAAACTATTAGACAAAATCGTTGGCGGTGCTGGTAATGATCGATTAGCAAAAGCCTGTGAACTTCTTGAAAGTGATATTGATGAAGGTGATATTGAGACAATTTTTAAACCGCCTCCTAAAACTTCAACACCACCTGAAGGAACGGGACAAGGTGAAAAGACTATTGATAAAGTTGATACTGGTGCCCAAGATGATTCTGATGATTATTCTACAGATGATGTAGGTGTTGTTGGTGCAAAAGAAACTGAACATGTACCAACAGAGTCAAAAGGCATATCAGTAAGAGTACGTGTCAATCCAAGACCAGGGAAGCCGAGCAAAATAGCAAATCCAAACCGAGCGGAAAATCTATCAATGAGATTTGAGGAAAGTCAAAATCGTTTTCCTCTTAAGGTTTCGCATCTACAAGGTTTTGAGACATTCGGATGTGATATAATTAGTTTTTCTTCGAGCGAGAACCTGACTCTATTTCAAAATAATAATGATCTTGGACTTGTAGAAAGATTTATTGAGGTGAAAGGCAGCACCAATCAATCTGGGTCAGTAAATTTGGTTGGTAATGAGCAAAATAGAGCTCGCGAATCGAAATCTAAATATTATTTATACAGAGTCTTTGAGGATAGCCCTGGGATTTTCGAATTAGTAGAGTTATGTGATCCTTTAGATGAAGAGTCAGCAGGCAAGTGGCAATACATAGTGAAT
Source organism: Patescibacteria group bacterium (assembly GCA_018822435.1). Lineage (GTDB taxonomy): Bacteria > Patescibacteriota > Patescibacteriia > UBA9570 > JAHJKD01 > JAHJKD01. The sequence goes on along the minus strand of JAHJKD010000062.1, from coordinate 565 downwards.
CCATTCCAATCTAAAAGAACAAAACGATATGATGTGGTAGAAACAGTGGCATAATGGGGGACGGAGTTAACTTAATAACTTAACAAGAATAATAGAGGTTGTTATTGAGTTTATTGATTTATTTATGTTAAAGAGGCACAGGTTCATAAGAGCCAAAGCTGAAATGGTTGACATCATCCTCTTTAATCCTGACAATCTGCGGCCATCTGCGTCCCATAAAGAAATCACCATTGTGGAGGAAACTTAAGGAGTAAACATTTGATGTATAAAATTTTTTGTCAGCGGCGTCCAAAAAGAACTAAAAGAAGAACGCAGGGCAATTAAAAATTTCATCTTAAACGATGCCCTGCTTTCAGAGTATTTTGATGTCTTTTTGTTTGAAGATGCTCCTGCCAAAAGCAAATCAGCCGAAACTGCCTATCTTGAAGAAGTCAGAAGGAGCAATATCTATATAGGTATTCTTGGCACAAAATACGGCAGCACTGCTAAGGGCAAAATATCTCCCACTGAGACTGAGTTTTGTGAGGCAAAGAAATTACATAAAACCATTCTGATTTAAGATCGG
>JAHJKD010000031.1 GCA_018822435.1 Patescibacteria group bacterium | reverse complement strand
ATATATTCTTTAGATACTAATTGGATAATTGGTTTTGGTGGGGATTCAGACTCATTGTCCAGTCCAACTATAAGCTGGGGTTCACCGTATTATTATAATCCTTATCCCGATACTATAGGAAAGCTTGCAGTACGTTACACTGATGGTGCAGACAATTATTATGGCTGGTTTTATATATATCGCCTAATCAATGATACAGCAGTGTTTTTTTGTGTTGATAAAATGGCATTCTGTACAATTTCAAATTATCCTCTTGTATGGGGGCAAACAGAAATAGTTACAGGCATGAAAAATGTAACTCAAACGGGCAGTACACAGGTTTACATAAATAATGTGGGGGATATTGTGGTGCAATCGGCTAAGCTTATAAATAATATAAATATTATAATTTCTTGGCCAATTGATTTAATAACATGGCCCTTTTCTTTTATTTTCTTGCCTTTTAAAATTTCTTCTGTGCGATGGGATAATATTTCATTAAAAGGAGCGGCAAAGATATTGGCAGTTAATGTTATAAGGGCAATGACCACAAAAAATACCACTATTCCAGCCAAGGCCTGAAGTATGGTCAATATGGCTGATATATACCAGGCTTCAGAAAATGCAAACCATTCTGATAATTGATCAAATAAGAACCAATAGGCAAAACCTCCTAAAATAAGAAATACAATGACATTAATAATAATCGGGATGATAATATAATGCCAGATCTTTTTATTTTTTAAGATAAATTTTACAGCTTCGAATGGAGCGAGGAAACTATCGGTTGAAGTGAGCTTAGCGATCATGGCGAATAGCCTCGGCAATTAATGGCGCCACGGAAATTACCTTAATTTTAGGCAATTGTTTTTTTGGGGGAAGATAAATGCTGTCAGTTACTAATACTTCTCTTAATTTTGCTTTTTTCAGACGATCTATGGCTGGGCCGGACAGAACGGCATGGGTGCAGGCAAAATAAATATTTCTGGCTTTTTTCTTTTTTAGCTCATTGACGACACCAACTAAAGTGCCGGCCGTGTTAATTTCATCGTCAATAATGATTACGTCCTTGCCTTTTACTTCGCCGACCATTTTTTTAATAATGACTTTGTCATGTACTTTTCTATGTTTGTAGGCTTTCACAATGGGAACGCCAAGTTCGGCAGAGTATTTTTTACATTCTGGCATAGAACCTTTATCAGGTGCAACTATGACAAAATTGTCTAACTTTTTCTTAAGTAGCCTGCTAATAATGACAGGGTAGGCTAGCAATTCTTTTCTCTGAAATTTAAAGAAACGTTTTGACCGGTGTTTGTGCAGGTCTAAAACAATCGCTTTATCCACGCCAGCTTCTTTAAGCAAGTCAGCCACTAATTCAAAGGTTAGGGATTCCCCAGCTTCCACTGTCTTTTCCATGCGGCGATACGGGAAAAACGGGATTATGGCAATGATTTTTTTCGGTTCCATGGCTTTTAATGCATGGACCATGATAAGCATTTCCATGAGATTATCATTAGACGGATTGGAGCCGGACTGCATGACATAAACTTTTTTATTTTTTACATCTTCATTGATCTGAACATATGTTTCTCCGTCAGAGAATTTCTTTATAATTGATTTACCTAATTTAATATCTAAAAGCCTGGCCACTTTCCTGGCTAAGGGCTTATTTGAATTTCCGGAAAATAAGTAAATGTTTTTTGAGTTGTTCATTTCTTTAAGATCTTATTTAAAGTTAACGGCAATTGTTCGGCTAACTGGGTGGCGTTGAAGTAGAGGCCGTATTTTTTCTTCAGATCATTCCCGGCCATGCCTGTCAGCAATGTTCCGGCTTGGGCAGCGAGCATGAGATCATTTTTACAGGAAAAGGCCGCAATAATACCGGCTAGAACATCGCCGGTACCTCCTTTTGTCATGCCTGGGTTGCCAATATTATTATAATAACATAACCAGGGAGAGCAGACAATATCTTTTTCACCCTTTAAAACAATGTTTATGCCATAGTTTTTACACATTTTTTCTACATTCTCGCGAATAGGGTCGCATTTGAATAAAAATTTAAATTCGCCTTTGTTCGGAGTGATAACGATGTTTCGGGCAAATTGTTTTGAGAACCCGAATTTGACTACCTTTAAGGCATCAGCATCAAGAATGAATTTCTTGCCTGGATATTGTTTCATCAGATTATTGACTGCCCTTTGGGCCCTGGCATCGATGCCCAGACCCGGGCCGATCAGTATCGCATCGCTTTTGTCAATGTATTCTTTTCTTTGTTTGTCGGTAATGGCTGTGAATTGGGCGGTTTTAGATTTTAAACCATTAATTAGCTTATTATTTTCGGGAATAGAGTTAAAATAGACTAAATCAATAAAATAGCTGGCTGCTATTAAAGAATAGATGGGAGCGCCATGATATTTTTTTGATCCCCCAATAATAGTAAGAATGCCATTGTCCCCTTTTTTTGATCGGGACTTAGGTTGGTGGAGTTTTTTAAAAATTGATTTGTGGATTTTCTTCATGGCTTTATTTTAGCAGAAAAAGCGGAGGTTTGGAACACGAAAGCACGAAATACTGAATAGCTCGAAGGTGATGACTTATATTTTTATTTCGGTTTAAATACTATTGGATAATTATAAATATTAGCATGACGATTTCCTTCGTGACTTTTGTTATTTCGTAATTTCGTGATCCAAATAATTATACTGCTTGATTAATAAACATATATAAATTATACTACTTTCTAAAATCCCTGCGGGGAGGAAGGAGGAACAGGATGAATGAGGGCATGGTGCTCAAATACGTGAATACGATCCTGGCCCAAGGCTTCGGGATCGACAATGCGATCGACGGCGAGGAGGAGGTGGCCGACATCATGTCGGAGTACGATCTAACTGACGAAGACATGACCAAGCTGGCTCGCGGCCTGAGCCGGCAGTTCCGGGTCGAACTTGCCCGGGAGGATATCCTGGAAAAACAGACGATCGGCGACGTGGTGGAGCTGATCATGGAGAAGATCAACGGCTGAAAGAGGGGTAGCGATGCCGGTAGAAGTTGTTGACGAAGAACAGATGTTCCGGATCCTGAAAGCGGCCTGGATAAGGTGCGACAGCCTTCAGGCCGTCTTCCACGGCCTGGATGCGGACACATTCACCTTGGAAACGCCGCTTTACGAACAGCCCGGCCTACTGCAGTCGCTGGATCCGGAGGATTACGAGGTCTGGGCGCTGGAGCTGGGTGACTGCCTGCGGCAGCTCCGGATCCAGGGGATCAAGGATCCGTCGCTGGCGTTCGAAAACGATGCCAAGACGATCGGGGACGTGGTCCGTAATCTACTGGCCATGGAACCGACATTCGTCGTTTGAAAAAAGGAGGAGAAAAAAACAGAGCGAATCCAGGAAGGTGTTCGCTCTATTTAAATTAAAAGAAAAAGACTATCAGCGTTGACGTCTTTTTCAGTCGTAAATGTCCGGTTCGGAGTGTTGGGCGTCGAGACGCTCCTCCTGGGTCATCTCGTTCCGCGTTTTTGGGGTAGGACGGGTGGGCCGCGGCTGTTGTAGTGCATCAAGCTCGTCGCACAGCTCTTCACTGCGGCGTTTGGCCTCCTGCCGGTCATGATCAGAAACCTCTCGGGTTTTTGTCATGAGCAACTCCTCTCTGACACCAGCGCTGATAGTCGGGAATAATTATCTATCTGATTGTAGAATTTGTCAATAAAAATAAGGATCAGCGCCAGGAGATCCCTATTTTTTATTTTTCTTCGGCTGGATGATGCTGATAAGGGTGTCAGCATCTTCTCCGATCTGCTCTGCGCTGAGGTTGGCCACGGTGACGCGGCTGGTCTTGCGGATCGCAGCAACGAGATTTTCCCGGGCGGTTGATAGCCCTTGCCGGCGGATCTCGCGGACCACGGCGATCAAGCCTTCATCCTTCATCCGGGCAAGCAGGTCAGTGGCGTCGGAATTGAACATTCCTCCACCAAGTTTGATGAAGAAGGCTTTGAGAGTGAATCTGGGGCTGTCGGATGTGAACTCGAAAAGATTATTCAATAGGCCCTCCTTTCCGAATTCCCCTGGCGCTGATTAAAGGCTTTTTACACTATCTAAGTTAAATTGTAAAGAAATTAGAGATTATGCCCTAATTTCTTCTTTTTGGTAGCTAAGTATTTTTTATTATGAGGATTTGGTTTTATTTTTATAGGAATAGTTTTTGTGATATCAAGACCATAGCCTTCTAGGCCGACGACTTTTCTGGGATTGTTGGTTAAGAGTTCAATAGAGGTTAAACCAAGATCGACTAAAATTTGGGCGCCGATACCGTAATCACGTAGATCGGCCGGAAAACCAAGGTGCTCATTGGCTTCAACCGTGTCTTCTCCCCTTTCCTGGAGCTCGTAGGCATGGAGCTTGTTCTTGAGGCCGATGCCCCGGCCTTCCTGGCGCATATAGAGGATGACGCCGCACCCCTCTTTCTCTATCATTTTCATGGCTTCTTCAAGCTGGTCGCCGCAATCGCAGCGCAGGGAATGTAATATGTCTCCGGTCAGGCATTCAGAATGGACGCGTACCAGAACATTCTTTTTTTTGCGCACGCCGCCTTTGACCAGGGCCAGATGCTGGTAATTGTCAATCTTAGATTCATACATGTACAGCTTGAAATCACCGAACTTGGTGGGCAATTCTGCCTGGGCGACTTTTTGGATAAGGTTTTCTTTAGTTTTGCGGTATTCGATCAAATCGCCGATAGTGATAATGGAAAGTTTGTGTTTAGCGGCAAATTTTTTCAGGTCAGGCAGACGGGCCATGGTGCCGTCTTCGTTCATGATTTCCACTATTACTCCAGCTGGGTAAAGCCCGGCTAACTTAGCTAAGTCAACGGCGGCTTCAGTATGGCCGGCCCGAACCAGAACTCCGCCTTTACGCGCCATTAAAGGAAAAATGTGTCCGGGCTTGGCTAAATCTTCTGGTTTGGTTTTAGAATTTATCAAAGCTTTTATAGTTTTTGAACGGTCTAAAGCAGATATTCCTGTAGTCGTGCCTTTTATTACATCAACAGAAACTGTGAAGCCGGTTTCATAAGCGTCTTCATTTAATTGAGCCATGCGGTAAAGGCCAAGATCAGCCAGCCTTTCCTCTTCCATGGGGGCGCAAATAAGGCCGCGGCCTTCTTTGGCCATGAAATTAATGGCCGTGGCGGTGGCTTTACTGGCGGCAATAACTAGATCGCCTTCGTTCTCCCTTTTTTCATCATCAACTACTATTACAAACTTGCCCGCTTTAAATTGTTTTATCGCTTTCTTAATATTTTCCATCATTTTAATATATACATGAAACCCTTCGGTACACCCTTCGCTCCGCTCCGGGCACTCAGGGTTTCTTCCTGAAAAAAACTCTGAGTGATCCTGAGTAGCCCGAAGGGCGTATCGAAGGATTGTATCGAAGAGTTTTTGCTACTTTTTAACATAGCCGGAAATTAATATATCTTCATCCATTTTTTCCGTATAAATATCTTTTAATTTCACTATCTTATCAAGTTTTCCAAACATGTCCAGCTGTTTGCTGCCAAAAAATTCCGGAGTAATACAAATATAGACCTTATCAACTAATTTTTCATTTAAAAACGAAGTGGCTGTTTCTTTTCCGCCTTCTACTAGTAATGTCCTCACCCCCTCCTTTTCAATTTTTTTTATAAACTTTTTAAGATCAACATGTACTTTGGGCAGAAAAAATCTTTCCGGATCTCGACCGCCTTTTATTCGGGCCGTTAATTTAGGCTTGTCTTTAATATAAGTATTGTAGCCGACTAATATCGCATCGACTGAACTGCGCAAATTATGAACAAACTCGAGTGACCGACAATTTGAGATATAACGTGATTTAGGATGAGTTATCCGGCCGTCCAGGCTGACGCCCATTTTTAAAATCACAAATAATTTTTCCGGCCTTGTTAAAATTTCAACTTCTTTAAGATTTAAATTTCTTACCTGAATCTTGTTTTTTCGTAATTCTTTGATTCCCCTTTCACAAACAATGGGATTGGGATCTTTCTGGCCTATTACAACTTTTTTAATCTTATTCTCAATGATGGCGTTTACACATGGCGGAGTTTTGCCAAAATGGCAACAAGGCTCCAGCGTGACATAAAGAGTTGCACCAGTTATTATATGCCCCTGTTTTTTAGCATTTTCAATGGCATTGACTTCAGCGTGGTTGTGGCCGTTTTTCCCATGATAGCCCTGGCCCATTATCTTTCCGCCTTTAACTAAAATCGCTCCGACCAGAGGGTTGGGGTAAGTTGCTGTGCCAGCTTTATTTGCCAATTGAATGGCTTTTTTCATGTAATCTTGGTCAGTCATGAGTGGGATGATTTGGAACACGAAATTTCGAAGAATCGAAAAGCGCGAAGGTAATGACTATTATTTATAAATTATCGTTTTATCACTATTTTATTACTGATTTTAAATGGCATGACGACTTTTTTTCGTGTTACTTCGGTATTTCGAATCTTCGTGATCCTAATCTCTTTTTATTTCTTTTTCGTTTTGATCAGTTTTTGCCATTTTAGTAATCCAATTTGTGCGCCTGGGTGGTCAACTAATGCGGACGCATTTTTTGTGGCTAAATCTATAGACTTTTTGAAGTCATATTTTGTTTTATGCAAAGCGCCAACAAAAGTAGAGCCAAAACAGTCGCCAGCTCCGGTCGTGTCTTTGGGTTTTTGCGGACCTGGCTTGTCGAAGTAAACATTGATGCCGTCATAGATCCAGGCGCCTTTGCGGCCGTCGGATATGACAACAATGCCCGGGCCCCAGGCAAAGAGCTCTTTGAGTATGGATTTGATATCAAATCTTTTTTCTCTGGGGTTTTTTGATAATATTAATTCGGTAGCTTCGTCTTTGTTAACTAATAATATCTCAATATTAGGCAATAGATTAGCTAACTTTTTAAACCCGCTTCTTAGCTGAGTCGCGCCTGGATTCCAGGCAATTCTGGACCCAGTCTGGGCAGCGGCTTTCATGATCTGCGGCCAGGCCGGAGAAGCAATTGACGAGACGTAAAACCAATCAGTGTTAAATTTATTTAAATCAGCGGGATTAACATTCAGAGTAAGGTTAGCGCCGTAATAAACAAAAACAACATGTTCATTTGAATTTTTATCAACAGTTAAGAAAGATAAGCCGCTCCGATTTTTTTTATCTGTTTTTATTAAGCTTGTATCAACTTTATTTTTTTTTAAATTAAGCAATATATCTTTACCATCCATGTCATCGCCTACCCCGGCAATAGCCGCGGTTTTTAATCCTAATCCGGAAAAATTCACAGCCGCATTGGCAGCGCCTCCGCCAAAAGTAAAATAGACATCCTCGGATTTCATTTTTGCGCCATGTTCGAAACCTAAAAGCTCCAGCTTGGCGGGATCTTTCTTGGGATTTTTAAAAACTTCGCCTTCATCAGTATAAAAAACTACATCTCGAACGGCAGTGCCTATTGTTACTACGTTAAATTTTTTCATATGTATAAAATTATAATAAACTCCTACTAGACATTTCGGCCGGAGCTTGCAGGCCCATAAGGCTAAGTAAAGTCGGGGCTACGTCAGATAATACTCCGGATGGCTGTAATTGGTATAATTCATTATGAGGCACAGGCGGCCACATGGCTTTTTGCTGGGCCCACCGTTGGCCAGCCAAAATGAACGGAACGGGATTAGTGGTGTGTTCTTTCATTATTTCACCAGTTTGTAAATTATACATTTCCTCGCAGTTGCCATGGTCTGATGTCAACACTAATGTTCCGCTTGTCTGGAGAATGGCATTTAAAAGCTCGCCCAAGCATTTATCCAGGAATTCTACTGCTTTGACAGCGGCCTGAATATTGCCAGAATGGCCGACCATATCGGCATTGGCATAATTGGCGATTATGAAATGGAATTCTTGTTTATTCATTTCTTCAATTATTTTCTTGGTCAGCTCATTAGCACTCATTTCCGGAGCCTGATCATATGAGGATACCGAAGGAGAAGGAATAATAATGCGTTCTTCCCCGGGATATTCATCTTCTTTGCCGCCATTAAAAAAGAAAGTAACGTGAGCGTATTTTTCAGTTTCTGCGATATGTAATTGTTTTAATCCGGCATCAGATATGACTTTTGCCAAAGGAATGTCAATCTTACCTGGTTCAAAAGCAATTTTTACTGGTAAATTCTTTTCATATTCCGTCATGGTAACAAAAGCCAGATTTTCTAAATATTTCGGACGTTCAAATTTATTAAAACCAGGCAAAACAAAGGCTTTGGTCATTTGCCGGGCGCGGTCGGAACGATAATTAAAAAATATAACCGCATCATTGGCTTCTATTTTTGTCACTGGTTTCTCTCCTTCTGTAATAACCGTGGGTACTAATTCTTCATCAAAAATTTGACGGCGATAGCTGTCTTCTATCGCACTCATGGGATCCTGGAATGAATATTTTGATTTGCCCTCGGTCATGGCTGCGTAAGCTTTTTCAATACGGTCCCAGCGATTGTCACGGTCCATGGCAAAAAATCGTCCGGATAAAGTGGCAATCTTGCCCACACCCATAGCTTTTATGCGGTCGCTTAGCTGCGTAATATAATTGATAGCGCTATTATGAGGCGTATCCCGTCCATCCAGAAAACAATGAATAAAGACATCTTCCAGCCCCTGACTTTTACAAAATTCCAGGAGGGCATACAAATGGTTTTGTGAACTATGCACTCCTCCTTCGCTTGTCAGCCCCATAAGATGAAGCTTGGAATTATTTTTCTTAACATGGTCGGCAGCAGCAATAAATTGTTTATTAGTGAAAAAACTCCCGTCGGAAATATTACGATTGATGAATGGGAGATTCTGATACACAATCTTGCCTCCGCCCAGATTGAGATGGCCAACTTCACTATTTCCCATTTCAGCCCAAGGCAAACCAACGACTTCTCCTGAAGCCTGCAGCGTAGTGGCCGGATAAGTGCGGACCATATTATCAAAATTTGGCGTATTAGCAAGAGCGATGGCATTGCCACGCGAAGGCGGGGCCATACCAAATCCGTCAAAGATTAAAAATAATACAGGAAAATTTTGTTCTAACATATTAGTGATTGGCAAGTCATATCTTTAGGTTGCTTCACTCCCATTAAATCAAGGACTGTTGGAGCTATGTTACCGAGCTTGCCGCCTTTTTTTAATTTATATCCGCTTTTAGTGATAATAAACGGAACAGGATAAATGGAGTGTTTCGTGTCTATTTCTTTTGTTTTTAAATTGATCATTTCTTCGGCATTACCGTGATCGGCCGTAATAATCGCAGCTCCTCCTAATTTCTTTACAGCCGCTACCATGCGACCGACTTCCTTATCAACAGTTTCAACGGCTTTGATGCTGGCCTCAAGATTGCCAGTATGGCCAACCATATCCGGATTGGCATAATTCATACAGACAAAATCATATTTATAGTCTCTTAAATATATTAGAGCATCACGAGTAATTTTAAGAGCGCTCATTTTCGGTTCCAAGTCATATGATTTTACATCCGGGGACTTTACTTCAACCCGATTTTCATGATTAACAGCATGATCATAGCCGCCATTAAAAAAATAAGTGACGTGGGCATATTTTTCAGACTCGGAAAGGTAGACCTGTTTCATGCCATTTTTAAAAGCGAATGGCAAAGTACCCTTCAAATCAGGGGCAGGAAATGCGGTTAAGACATGATCAAGGTCAGGGCCAAAATCTGTCATGGCAATGAATTCAAGATTTTTATATGTTTTCTTGCGTTTAAAAGAAGATGGATTTTTCTTATTAAATTGCTTTTGCACAAAACACTTGGTCAGCTGTCTGGCCCTGTCTGATCTTAAGTTGAAGAAGATCACGGCATCGTTTTCTTTAATTAAGCCTTCTTTGTTTATAATTGCCGGGCGGATAAACTCGTCAGTTTCTCCCCTATTATAGGACTGGACAATAGCGTCTTCGGCAGAATCTACCCGGCGCCCTTCGCCAATGGTCATGGCATGATAGGCTTTTTCCGTAATTTTCCAGCGCTTGTTCCTTTCCATGGCATAGTAGCGCCCCATGATCGTTGCAATGCGCTTATCCTCTGTGTATTTTTCCAATAGCTCAAGCAATTTTACCGCTAAATGCTGAGGTGAATCACGGCCGTCCGTAAATAAATGAAAGTAGTAATCTTTTATCCCTTTATTTTTTACAAAATCTATCAGACTGTAAAGATGTTCCGGATAAGAATGGGCAGACATGTGATTAGAAAGCAATCCCATTATATGCAACCGGGATTTATTCCTTTTTACATGATTGATCGCCTGCATAAATGCCGGATTTTTAAAAAACTCCCCGGTCTGGATGGTCCGATTTATAACGGCTACCTCTTGTTCGACCACGCGGCCGGCGCCGATATTCATGTGCCCGGCTTCGGAATTACCGTCCTGCCCTTTGACCAAACCAACGGCTTCACCGTGAGCGATTAGGCGGGTGTGAGGATAGTCCTCCTCCAATTTGTCCATGACGGGAGTACGAGCAAGAGTTATGGCATTGCCATAGGAATGAGGGGCAATACCCCAACCATCTAAAATAATTAAGGCTAAAGGCTTCATTTTATTTATAAAGCATTCTTACGTCGACAACTTTTCCACCTTTTTTATAAACAATCATAGGGTTAATATCCATTTCTGTAATATCTTCATAATCCATGGCCATATGTGAAACCTTGACTAAAGTGTCGGCGATTAATTTAGTATCGTAATCTTTTATTATTTCATAAGAAGCAACCTGTTTGATCATGTCCATGGCTTCAGGCCGATTGAATGGAGCAATACGCAAGCTAATGTCTTTCAATACTTCAACAAAAGAACCGCCTAAGCCAAATAAGATAACCGGGCCGAAATGAGGATCACGCTTCATGCCGATAATTATCTCTTCCCCCTTGTCCATCATTGGTTGCACTAAGATGCCGTCCAGCTCGCGCTTTTTAGCAGGCTTTTTTGTATCTCTTACGATTTCTTTATAAGCGATCCTGGCCTGGTGGATATTATGAATATTTATTTTTATTCCTCCGGAAGCCATCTTATGAACAATATCTCGTGAAGCAATTTTCATGGCGACAGGAAATTCGTCTATTTTTTTCGGATCAGTTATTAATTTTGATTTTTCCACAGGAATGCCATATTGAAGTAAAATCTTTTCTGCGTCTATTGTTTTTAGCTGAAAATATTTAGGATCTTTATTTATTTTTTTATGCTTGGCCGTATAATACGCCAGGCCTTTTTTCTGTTTTATCAAAAAAGCATCGTACATCTTATCCAATGTATAAATGGCGCGCCAGGGATATTCGTAATTGGGAATATCCATATGGTTTAAAATTTGCCGGCCAGAATTTGCATCTTCGCCTCCCATAAAGCTGGTTAAAAGCGGCTTATTGGTGGTATGTGATAGCTTGGCGACATGACGGGCGGTTTCATCCTCTTCAGTCATGGTCTGCGGGGTCAGGATAGTAAGAATACTATCAACACCAGGATCATCAATAACAGTTTCCAGGGCGGTTTTATAGCGGTCAAACATGGCGTCGCCGATTATATCAACAGGATTTTGCACACTAGCTGCTTCAGGGAGATTTTTCTTGAGCTTTTTCTTGGTAGATTCATCAAGGTCAGCCAATTTTAAATTTGTATCAGCGAGAGCATCGGAAGCCATGATACCAGGCCCGCCGGCATTAGTAACAATACAAGTATTGGGACCATCGGGCAGAGGTTCCATGGAAAAGCCTTTGCATAAATCAAAAAGATCCTCCACGTTACCGGCGCGAATCACGCCGCATTGCCGGAAAGCGGCATCTACGGCTGCGTCTGAGCCAGCCAGAGAACCAGTGTGTGATGACACCGCTTTTTGGCCATATTCAGATCGCCCCGCCTTCAAAACTATGACGGGTTTCTTTCGCGTAACTTTGGCGGCTCTTTGCATGAATTCCCGGCCATCAATAATACTTTCCAAATACATGGCAATGACTTTGGTGTCTTTGTCTCTACCTAAATAATCGAGTAGTTCTAATTCTGAAATTCCGGCTTTATTTCCAACGGTTATTACTTTAGAAAAACCGACCTGGGAATTATAGGCCCAGTCCAGCATAGCCACAGCCATGGCTCCGCTTTGAGAAACAAAGCCGACGTTTCCTTTATTGGGCATGCCTGAAGCAAAAGAAGCGTTAAGGTCCTTATGCGGATTGATAAAACCAAGGCAATTCGGCCCGATTATCTTAATGCCATATTTAATGGCGGTTCTTTTAATTTCTTCTTCTCTTTTTACGCCGTCTCCGCCCATTTCCTTGAAACCAGCCGAAATAATAACCACCGCTTTGATCTTTTTCTCCCCGCATTCTTTTAAGACTGCATTTACAATTGAGGCGGGAACAATAATAAGAGCCACGTCGATTGGTCCTTTGACGCTTTTGACTGATTTATAGGTTTTGTAGCCGAGAATGGTCCTGGCTTTCGGATTGACCGGATAGACCGGACCGCTATAACCGAACTTTTTAATGTTATTTAGAATGTCGTGGCCCAGTTTGCCTTTAGTCGTACTGGCACCGATGACGGCAATGGATTTTGGTTGGAAAATAAAATCAAGCATGGGATTATTATACCATAAATTTTATTAATTAAAAAACCCTTCGATACTATCCTTCGACTCCCTTCGGTCGCTCAGGATCACTCAGGGTTTTTTCTTGTCTATTTTTTTAGATCCGCGGCTATCGCAAGCAAACGGTTGTATTTTGCAATGCGCTCAGACCGGGATAATGAACCGGTTTTAATATAGTCAGAGTTAACAGCCACAGCTAGGTCAGCAATAGAAGTGTCCTCTGTTTCGCCAGAGCGATGTGAAACAATAACTTTAAAGTTGTTCTTTTGGGCAAGCCGGATGCAATCAATTGTTTCTGTCAGAGTGCCAATTTGGTTTAGTTTGATTAGAATAGCGTTACCCACAGCCTTATCAAGGCCAATTTGGAGGCGTCCTGGGTTGGTGACAAACAAATCATCCCCCACCAACAAAACTTTCTTGCCGAGCTGATCAGTCAGGATCCTCCAATTTTCCCAATCATCTTCATCTAAACCATCTTCAATCGAAATGATCGGATATTTTTGGACCCATTGTTTCATGATGTTAATCAGGTCATATGGCAGGATTAATTTTCCGTCGAATTTGTATCTGGTTTCAGTTGTAAAGAATTCACTGGCCGCCACATCAAGAGCGACTTTTATATCTCGGCCATAATTATAGCCGGCCTTTTTACTGGCTTCGCCTAATAATTTTAGAGGCTCTTCATTTTTTTTAAGCATAGGCGCAAATCCACCTTCATCGCCGACAGCAGTGACTAATTTTTTCTGTTTCAAAATATCTTTAAGAGCATGAAACACTTCTGATCCCTGGCGTATTCGTTCGGAGAATTTTTTTGCTTGAGGCACAATCATGTATTCCTGAACATCAAGGTTATTGTCAGCGTGTTGCCCGCCATTAATCACATTCATCATAGGGTACGGCATTTCATAAGTTTTAAATGGCAGGCGGTAAGCAGCGCGGATATATTTGTAGAGAGGGATTTTTTTAGATCGGGCCATGGCCTGGGCCGTAGCCAAAGATACCGATAAAATAGCATTGGCACCAAGTTTGGACTTATTTTCGGTTCCGTCCAGATCAAGCATGATCTGGTCAATTACTCTTGGTTTGCCGGCATCTTTGCCTTTTAACTTAGGAAAAATTTTCTTGTTAACATTGTTCACGGCTTTTTTTACGCCTTTGCCGATAAAGCGGGCCTTATCGCCATCGCGCAATTCTAGAGCCTCATGTACTCCTGTTGATGCGCCAGAAGGAATCATTGCTTCAGATTCTGATCCGTCTGATAATGAAACTTTACAGGCAATTGTAGGCAGGCCGCGTGAATCTAATATTTCTCTGGCTTGAATGTTTTTAATTTTTGGCATTTTTATCTATTATTAATTTTTTTTAATTAAGAGCTTCAATGGCAGGTAGCTTTTTGCCTTCCATGAATTCGAGCATGGCACCACCGCCGGTTGAAATGAATGAAATCTTATCGGCCAGGCCCATTTCCTTGATGGCCTGGGCTGTCTCTCCCCCGCCGACAACTGAATAGGCGCCGGAATCGGCTACGGCCTTGGCTACATCGAGTGTGCCTGTGGCGAAGTCCGGAATTTCAAACACGCCCATGGGGCCGTTCCAGATGATTGTTTTTGCATCTTTGATCAATTCAGAATATATAGACATGGTATCAGGTCCGATATCTAAAATAAAATCATCGTCTTCTACTTCCCCGACAGCCTTAATTTCTGTTGGCGCGCCTTCTTTTACCTCTTTGGCGCAGATTACATCAACCGGGATCCGTAATTTATTATCAATCAGGTCTTTTACGGTCGGGGCCAGTTCCTCTTCCACCAAGGATTTGCCAATCTTGTGATTCTGGGCCAGCAGAACCGTATTGGCCAGGGCGCCGCCTAAAATTACGTTGTCTACCTTATCAAGCATGGATTTGATCAGCTGGATCTTGGTTGAAATCTTCGCTCCGCCAATAATAGCCACAACTGGTTTTTCTGGATTATTTAAAACCTTGGTAAGAGTCTCGACTTCTTTTTCAAGTAAAAGGCCGGCGGCGTGAGGGAGCAGCCTGGCCACGCCTTCAGTTGAGGCATGAGCGCGGTGGGCAGCGCCAAAAGCATCATTTACATACATGTCTCCTAATTCGGCCAGCTTTTTGGAAAATTCAGGATCATTTTCTTTTTCTTCTTTATGAAAACGGGTATTTTCTAAAAGTATGACGTCTCCAGGTTTCAAATCATCTGACATTTTTTGAGCTTCCTCTCCAATGCAATCAGGCGCAAGGTTAACTTTTTTTCCAAGCAGTTCAGATAATTTTTCGGCCACGGGTTGAAGAGAATATTGCGGATCCGGCTCGCCTTTGGGGCGTCCGAAATGGGACATTAAAATAACAGAGCCGCCGTGCTCTAAAATATAATTAATGGTAGGCAGAACCGCACGAATGCGGTTGTCGTCTTCAATTTTCCCCTCCTTATTCAATGGGACATTAAAGTCCGCGCGCATTAGAACACGCTTGCCTTTAACATCAAGGTCTTTCAACGTCTTCATAAGATTATTATGCTTTAACTTTTTTTAAAGTAACTTTTTCCGGCTCTAGAGGCCTATCTTTGGTGGATAGAGTGAAATGGAAAGTAGAGCCTTTGCCAATACCTTTGGAATCAACCCAGATCTCACCGCCATGGGCTTCTGTAATGCGCCGGGCAATGAATAAGCCCAGGCCTGAACCGTCAGGCTGAACGCGGGCAATGCCAGAACCGCGGACAAACTTATCAAACAGATGTTTGGCTTCTTCCGGATCAATACCAACACCGGAATCCTTGACAGTGACATGGATCATGTCCTTGCCTTCTTTTTTAATACCAACAATGACTTCTCCTTCTTTGGTGTATTTAATGGCATTATCAACCAGATTAAGAACCACATCTTTGATTTTATCCGGATCAACAATAACTTCAGGAATTTTGGTGCGCGGCTGATTGAAAATTAAGGTAATTCCTTTTTTGTCAGCTGTGGGCATAAGTTCATGAACCTCATCTTCAATCGTCTGAACCATGTCAATTTTGGCGAAATTCAGAATGAAGCGACCAGCTTCAATTCGCGTTACATTTAGGAAAACATTGACCAGCCTGATGAGGCGCTGCGAAGCTTCAAAGACATCTTCAATAATTTCTTTCTGCTCTTTTTTTAGTTTGCCATAATCCCCTTCTAGAATCATAGAGAGGTAGCCCATGACGCCAGAGAGCGGGGTACGCAGCTGATGGGAGGCAATAGACATAAATTCAGACTTGGCCCGATCCAGGTCTTTGAGATGCTCGTTAGCTTCAGTCAATTTTTCATTAATAGATTGAAGTTTCTCGTAAAAACGGGAACGCTCTAAGGCAATGCCTAGTTCGCGGGTAACCGCACTCATCATTTCCATGTCAGCCGCGGCTACGTCCGCCGGTTCGCGCGTCAAGCTGAATGCCATAGTGCCCCAGGCTTCATCACCGACTACGATCGGGATTATTATGAATGACTTGGCTATTGGCGGCATCTTGGCAATCTTGTCCGCCACTTGAATCGGCAGGGGCGGCGAAACTAGCTCTTTTAAGTCAGTGGTCATCTTGGGCCGTTTATCTTTTATGGCCTGGACCATAATATTTGTTTTGGAAGTGAGAGGTACTTTATATTTTGAAATATCATCGCCTATTAAAGCAAAGATCCCTTTGGCAAAGGCTGTATTTTCCGGGATGGAATGGGCCACTAAGAATCTCTTTTTCGGACCGACTATAGACAGCAAGACGTTCTCACAATCTTTAATTTCTTTGGGGATGGAATTGATGATCTCATGGGAAATCTTTTTGAATTCAACGTTCTTGAGGATTTCAGAGGAGAAGCGCTGCAATGTATTAAGGTTTTTATTTTTAATTTCAATCTCGATGTTTGTTTCTTTCATTTCAGCATTAGCCTTTTTCAAGCTAGCTGTGGCTTTATCAACTTCCTTTTGCAGTTTGACGTTGAACATTTGGGCTTCCTGATATAGTTTCGCTTTTTCCAGGGCGGAAGCGACTTGTGGAGAAATGACCTGCAATAATCTGATGTCTTCATTAGAAAAGGGATCACCGGAAATTTTCGGACCAAGAACGAGAAGGGCGGTCATTTTGTTTTCACGGAAGACAGGGACAAGTGCTAATGCATTTAATGCTTCCATGTCTCTAATGATTTTTTGCATCTTTTTTTCCTTTTTCTCGTCTTGCTCATCGGCTGCTTTTCGCTCGTATTCGTCAAAAATGATAATTTCTTTGCTCTTGTCTAGTTCTCTGACTAACGGACTATGGCATGATGGATATTCAGATTTTATATTTTTTCTTTTTTTCTTGACATCTTCTACCGGAATGAAACACAGTTCATCTACTGATAAATATAATCTCGCATATTTAATTTTAATTCCGTCTGCAAGAGTTTCTCCGAAAGATTCAACTAATGAATTTAATTCAATTTCCTCGCTTAAAACAGTACTTACTTCTCTTAAGACTAGTTGATAGTCAATTTTTTCCTTATAAAAAATTCTGTCGGTTATTCTGGCAAAAAAATTCTTTAGCGGTTCATATCCAAGAACAACAACCAATGAAACAATAATACCAACATATAATTGATTTATACCACTATCTGCAAAAACTTGTCCTATTAAAAAGGCCGCTAAAACGAATCCTCCGGAAATTAATACAACTAGTAAGAAATATAAAATTGACCTGGAAAGAACGACCCGGATATTCATAAAACGATACCGAATTATGGCATACGCTAAAATTGTAGAAAAAATTACCCCTGCTATATACGCAAATGGATATATACCAATACCATATGCTGGTAAATAGGCAACAGATCCTATCACAACTAATAATAAAAATGCGATAAAAATATACTTCGCCTGTTGTTTTATTAGCGCTGATCGAGCACTTTTGTAATATTTGTAAATCTTAATATAGGTCAGGACAATGAAAACCGTAAAAAATACTAAGAATAAATGGTGAAAAAATTTAGCTTTTGTATGCAAGCCCCAATCATATCTAAATACGTCGGCAACAAAATAGTCGGTCCGGCTGATTATAATAAAAAATATAGATAAGGCATAGGCAAAATAAAGAAGCCACTTTTGTTTCTTTTCTTTGGTAAAAACAAAAGAAAAATGAAGCATTAAAGTTGGCACAAAAGCTACGCCAATATAAACAAATCTGTCCCAAAAGATTGCCTGGTCGTCAGTGCTGCTAGTAAAAAGCATGTATGTTCCAAACAACCAGAACAAAAGTGCTATGCAAAATGAAAAGAAAATTTGATTTTGTTTAGAGCGCCAGTTCCTTATAAAAACAAAAATGCCTAATCCTAAAACGAAAAAGGCACTTAATAATGGCAAAAAATTTGCAATATTCATTATATTTTATAGATTTTATATTTTTTCTTTTTTATTCTGCTAACATTATAACATAAAAATAGAGAAAAAACCAGATACGAAATAACCCCCAACTGTCATATATACCATCGCGGTATTGACAGAAGGGGGTCGAAAGACAAGAGGCTTAGCCAACGGCTTGCTGAGAGGCAACAGCAGCCGGGTGGTGAGCCTCCAGTTGTTGTGGAGTGGGGGAATCGAGGACGTGGAAGGGTCGGGGGGTGGATGGCACATCTGGGGGCAGTTCTATGAATTGCCCGGACCAGCTCGGCGCTGCCGGGAAGATCTCGGCTTCACGGGCGAGCTTGATCAGGATGGCCATATTCTCGAGCGAGATCTCTCCGGTCAGTCGCATGGACCGGAGTTTCCTCGCCATGAGCGGGTTGACTGCCAGGGTGTAGCCGATAGTCAACGCTTCTCCACCGCACGCATACAGGCAATGCGGCGGGTTGCCCATTTTGAACCCTCCGAAACACACAGGGAAGTGGGGGGAGGAGACGATGCTCAGGTCGATGGCTGCGATAGGCGCAGTCTCACCGATCTCCTTCCGTAAGTTGGCAGGCTGGGACGCATCGCCCCAGACGGAACCGTGGGGGTTGAGGTGCTCTTCCGTCACCAGCTCACCGGGGTGAGACGTACAGAGCACGCCGAACTTCACTTCGGGGATCTGCTTCTGGGCCCAGGCGAACCGGGTGGCATGACCATTCTTCCAGATGGCCAGGCTCGGATCAATACCCTGGGCACGGAGTTCGGCTCCGAGCTGCTCCAGTTTCTTCTCGGTGCGGCCGATGACCAGCAGGCTCTTAACCTTGTCGCTGAACCAGCGGGTCAAAGCGCTGCCGATGATGCCAGTGGCGCCGATCACAGCGAGCTGCTCGTTCCAGAGCCCGTACTTGTCAGCCAGGTCAGCAAGCTGATGAGCCCCGACGGATGCGGACAAGCTATCGCCATGGCTGACGATGACCGTTCGCAGTCGGGGGATGAGCCAGCCCAGGCCCCAGCCGAGCACACGGAACATGGACTCCACGTCTCGGCCGTCATGGGTCAGGGGGCTGGTGTATGCACCCAGAACAATGACATCCGCCTTGTAGCGGACAACGGCCCAAAGGGCTGCCATCTGGACGCGATACATGGTTAGGGTGGGATGGACCTTCATCTGGTCGGCGATCATCATGACCACCGGCACGTAGAAGTCCACCACACCACGGAAGTTGTCCTTGGATCTCATCCAGGAAGACACGCCGAGGAGCGGCGCGATCCAGAGGATGAAGAACCGCAGGACGCTGACCGCGAACCGGTAGAGCCGCGGTTTTGACTGCTTCCATCGACGAAGCGGAGGGATAACCAAGCAAAGGTCGCTGGTACTCCGCATGTTGACGATGAAAGCAACCCTGATCTTACGGGGGGGGTTGCTCATTTCCTAGCTCCCAAGCGCCATTAGGCATGTGTAGTGCCTGACGGCAGTTATTGGTTACGCTGCAGCTGGCCTGGGTAGGCCCCCATGCTTCGCGCTCTTTTTCTTTCTAAAAGCCTCTAATTAACACCAGTCTTTGCTGGTGGATTTTTCTAAAGAACTAACCTGAGGAAATCCTCAGAAATTAAAAATTAATTCATCCATTTTTAATTTCTGATGACTTTCAAATCTTGCTTGTTTCCTCCAATTATTAATTATTATTTTTACTTATATTCTGCAGATTTCAGCAAAATATATAGTAAGTATGCAGGTTTTTCCCTGCGGCGGGCGCATTCTAATAATATTTTGTTATTTTGTCAAGTTATACTTGTGGATTAATACTAAAAAAATGCCCTTTTTGGGCATAAATGATAGAAATATTCCAGTTTTTTGGAACCTCGTTCAGACCTGGGGGGCAGCAGAATAGTCACGGTCTGACGAGGTTTCGGAGGTGGGATTTCACTGGTTCTTTGAGGTTGTTGTAGACCATCCATAGGATGGCGACACTAGCCAAGGGAATAGCCACGGCTATTCCAATGGTGTCATCGACGTACTGTTTCTTTTCCTTTCGAATCTTCCTTATTCTTGAAATCATGTTGGCTCCTTTTCTCCTCCTTTAAGTGGGTGGAGCCATAATAAGGGAAAACCTATTATATGTCAATTATTGATTTTGTTGGATCTGCGCCCTCTCCACTGCTTCCTTAAATAATATTATATTTGCAAGTAAGTCTCCAATATTATCCATGATCTCATTCACAAACTCTATATCTTCTTTTGTATAACTTTCATTGTTTCTTTTATTTCCAATCACAATGATTCCAACAAGTTCAGGGCCACTCATAAGCGGCACTATAATTTCTCCCTTTATTTTACTCATTTCTTTCTTGAGAGTCTTAAAATAATTTTTCTTTTCAATATCTTCCACTTTTTTTATATTTAATTCCTCTTTTACTAAAAATAGTCTGTTTTCTATTAAATCCTGAATAAGGCTTGTCTGATTAAAATAGTGTCCGGGCTCGTCAGGAAAGGCTTGTTCGTATTTTTTAATTCTTCGGTTTGAATAATAAAACTTTACTGAATCTGCTTTAGTTATGGTTTTAATACTCCCTGACACTTCTTTTGCTAAATCAAATAACTGGTTTCCCGCTCTAGGAGCTTTTTCTATTTTTTCTATCCTTTCAGAAAAATCAATATAGTCTTTATGAAACATATCATCAAATTTTTCTCTAATATAATCTCTAATTTTCGGAAGGATCAAAATTAAAATAACCATTAAAATCGCAACCGTGATTATTGGGTCTATTCTTAAATATTGTTCAAATAATTTTTGAACGAAAACAGCAAAAATAATTGCGATTAAAACTAAAACTGATAATGATAAAAAATAAAAAATACTTTTTTTAATTACAAGCCGAATATCCATTAGGCGATATTTGAGAATAGCATAAGCTGCACATATTCCAAAAATAATTGAAGCTGGCGTTCCATATACATTTAATTGGGCCGACCAAATAAGTGGTAATATTGCATTTGTGGTAATGCCAACAATAGCCGTAATAATTGAGCCAAGAAAAATATACCGAATCTGCATGCGAGCAATACCTTTTTCTTTTTTATATTTCCAGATAAGTATTCCAAGAGCTATTGCTACGAATAAAATAAAGTAAATTGAATAATAAAAGTATAATGGTCCGGGAATAAAATTTGTTCCATAGGGCTCGCCAGTAAATCCTATTAAATTATATTTTGTGGGGATGAAAGGGAGAAAAATAAACCCGGGTATAAAAATGGCTGCTATTATCCATTTTGATATTTTTATTTCCTTTGGAAAAATTATTGTAAAATACAATAAAAGGGCTGGAATAAATAATACTGCCCCCAGAGCCCATTGGGTAAAAATATAAACTTTATCATGCTCTTGGAAAATAAAAGATAAAAGATTTAATAAATTCCAAAGAGCAATAAAAAAAGTTAATAAACTGAATATTATATTAACTTTCTTTTTTGGATTCTTTATAAAAACAAGAAATGCAATACTAAAATTTATCAGGAACGTTATTAGCAGGATTGTACTTTCAATGGGATAATTCATTTTACAAAAAGGAGGTAATCATCTACCTCCTTTAATTAATTTACTCTAAACGAATCTTGAATCCTATATATCTCTTCCATAATTTCTGGCTGATTATCCCCTTTTCCGTAATAACCAATTATTTGAATGATTTTTCCGTCAGGATACTCTATTAGATATTCAATCGCATCCCCGACTTCATCTACAAACTGATACCGATAAGTTATATTATTGCCGATTGTGCCAATTTCTTCATCTTTAATTTCGAATCCATTTCCATGAATCCTGGTTGGAATATAATCCATAGCTAGCGTACCTTCGGGCATTTCGTACATTGATAAAATGACTTTGGCAGAGTCTGGCTTCATTTGGCTGGTGCCAACAGGTTTAGCATCGGGATCAGGGCTAACAAGTTCAAAAGAGGCGAAATTTTCCATAGTGCCAGGCTTCTCAGAGAATTGATAATTATCCGGGACCTGCAGCCTAAAGCCATAAGTGTTGTTCTGATATAAATAAGTTAGATCAGTTACTTTCTGATTATTTAAAATATCCTCATCTGTGAGGTCCTCTTTTACAATCTCTTGATCAACCATCATTTGTGGGCTTTCTTCTTTTTTACACATGGCGCCGGTAAAAATAAAAATTAATAGCGTAAATATCAGTAAATAACTATACCTATTAATGGTGATGTTTTTCATATTTGTTTTTTGCTTAGTTCTTAGCCCTGCCTATCTATACTAGGACAATTTTCCTAGCTTGCCAAATGTCTCCTGTAGAAACCCGGTCCGTACCCAGGCTACTGAACCGGGTTTCTTGAGAGACGAGCTTGGAAGATAGGAAATGAGGCTCTCCTAAGCATGTTGATCATAAAACATGCCAAGTAAACCATCTATGCTGTTTTAGCGACGGCGCAAGCTTAAAAACAGCCTTTTAGAAGCGTTTTTATTATGGTTGTTAATGTGTGGATAAAAACAAGCGACGGCGCTATTTTTTGTTCAGTTGTTTTTTGGCCAGAGTCTCCAGATTTTTAGAAAAATTTAATATTGTTGTTTCCGGATATCTTTCTTTTAAGTATTCCTCATAAGTTATCCCCTGCTTGGTCAGGTCTAAGATTTCCTGCCAGTAATTTTTCACATCTTTCAAATATGTCTTCACATGGAAAGCGCGGGAGCCGGCATCGTAGATTACGCATCGCTCCAGAGCAGCGGTTGGGTGCTTGTCCTGCGAAGACGCAAATTCCGGAGCAAGATCGGCCGGTGATCTTAGCAGATCAGTATCTTCTTTCATAATAGTCATCTTCCTGTCTATGCCAGCTACTCCGAATCGTCCTTCAATATAAATAACCAGGCTGCCCTTATAATTTATAAAATATTTACGGCATTGCCTATCAACTTTAGTTATAATCTTTTCTGATCTTTCTGACCCGATAGTGAAGAAAATAATACTATTGATAGATTTTTTTTCTTTTTTCGCAATCTCAATTATTCTTAACAAAGCCATTTCCAGACTAGTGCCTGTGGCCACCACATCGCCTAATAATATATTCGCTTTGTCCGGCAAATAAATTTTTCTGTATCTGTCTTCTGTAATATTCCAACCGCCTTTTTTATCTTTGATCCTTTGGGAGGAAATAAAAGCGGTGTTGTGCTTGTTCCAGCCATAAGCTTGATGAAGTGCTTCACGCAAACCAAAATTCAGTCCCCCTCTTAAAATATTGAGGACCATGGCCTGGTCTTCATGTTCAGGGAAATTGTATTTTGGCTGAACAGCTTTTAATATTCTGGCGGTGGCGGCTTTTAATTTGTCCGTATATTCAACTCCATAAATAAAAGGGTCGTTAAGAATTTGTCTGGTTTCCGGGGTGGAGGCAATCAGGCATTCGATGCCGTTCTTTTTATTTAGACGGTAAAGGGATAGATTTTGTTTTTTTAGCACCTTTTTCATTAGTAAACAGAATTAAAAATTTGTTCTATTACATCAATTTTATCTTCGTAATTAGCAAATAGAATCTGGCAAGTGTCTTGGAATTCTTCAGTAGTCTCTCCCCAATTTAAAAAATCATCTCTATGCATAAAAATAAAAG
Source organism: Patescibacteria group bacterium (assembly GCA_018822435.1). GTDB lineage: Bacteria > Patescibacteriota > Patescibacteriia > UBA9570 > JAHJKD01 > JAHJKD01. Next base: position 3,177 of record JAHJKD010000031.1, on the reverse strand, counting down.
CTAAACTTTCTGCACCGGAACCTTCATTTGGCTGAACCAATCTTATTGTTGCGCCGTAAGTCCGGCCGTCCCTTTCAAACCCTCTTGTCTCTTCTCTAACAATTGTCCAAATTTCATAACCTGTTTCAACGATGGGACAATCAATAGATCCATATATATCTTCTCCATCCATTAGTTTTGCTTGGGTGAAAGTTACCTCGTCTGAAGATAGCCTGTCTCTCTCGCCATAAACTGGTTCGATTTCTAGATTGCTAGGATATTCAAAAGTGTATCCATTTATTTCATATTCCACCCAAGTTATTTCTTCTTCGGTTTCAGCATCAGGGGCAATAATTTCATCGTTAATATTTTCTGCTTCCACAACCGTATTTGTGTTTGAGTTTTCATTTGTTACTTCATTCGTATTTGTAGGTTTGGTTTCGCACATAGCACCCATAAAAACTATAAGAGCAAGTACACCGAAGAATAATGGTAATTTTTTCATAGAAAGAAGTTTATTAATAATATTAACTATACAACCAAAAAAGCGACTAGTCCAGGAGAGAAGCCGCTTGATTGGGTTTTTGGTTTGGGTTTTATGGAAAGGTGTTTTGGGTGGGTTTTTGGTAGGAGGTTTAGTCGCAGACCGTGATGGCCTCTTCGCCGATAGCCAGATGTATGTCGCTGAAGTATCCGAAGCGAAAGGCTCCACCGGTTTCTTTGTCCACGCCGGAAATCAGGTCGTTGTTGTACCCGAATCCCCCGTCGTTGCCGTTGGAGTAGACGACGGTGATCTTGTGATTACCATCATCCTTGTAGTCGATCAGGTCGTCAGCACCATCCTGGTTGATGTCCCAGACGAAGTATCGGTGGTCCGGCGAACCAAAGTCCGCTTTCCATTCATCCGTCGAATAGAAGTGAACTCCATCCGATTTGGCAACGTACACATGGCCTGTGTCGCTATCGTCGAACCGGACCTGCAATAGGTCGCTCCGATCCCACCAGTCGTCGTTGAAGTTCCCGCTCAAGTAGTCGCTGTCCTTACAGCCCCAGTTGTCGAGCCATTCTACGGTCTCGCCGCTTGTGTACATCCGCCATCTCAACTTTTTGCCGCCGGTGTAGCAGGAGTCGTTGCTGCTGTGCTCGTAGCCGCGGAGCAGATCGGCCTTGCCGTTGCCGGAGAAGTCGTCGACCAGGAAGATGTCGTTTTCGACATCGCTGCCGAAATCATCGACCCAGGTGTGACAGGCCTCGAATTCAGATCCATTGGACGGACATTTATCCCAACGGACTGTTGTGGCATCTACTTGTGTGGCTATGATCAGATCCCAGTCGCCGTCACCGTTCTTGTCGCCCAAGAAGTAGAGGTCGGCCTGGCCAGTTGATTCGATCCAGCGATCGCGGGGCTGAAAAGTGCCGTCCCCGTTGGACAGCCAGACGTGGGCCTTGAAGGTGTTGCTTGTGGGATGTGTGATCAACACGATGTCGTCATAGCCGTTGGCGTCCACATCTCCGACCAACCACTTCTCCTTATTCTCCACGCTGCCCTCGTCGTTGATGACCGGATTAGCGAAGCCGCTTCCCATGTCGCCGCGGTTGAGGAGCTCCAAGCTGCCGTTGTCCTCGTAGTACTCGTGGAAGTCGAAGTTGTCGCCGTCCGGATCGGTCACCACCAGGAAGCCGTAGACCGGGTCGTTGTCGTAGGTCTGGACGGTTTCGTTGTAGCAGTTGGACTGATGAGATTCTATGAAATCAGTTGGGTCATACCAGTCATCCCATACACAGGCCTGGCTGGAATATCCGGCGTAGCTCCAATTCCCATCACAGGAATAAGTCGGAGTCGAGCCAAAGGATCCTTTGTGAATCCCGTAATGCAGATGTGGCGACCAGCCTCCGTTTTCTGAGCTATTACCGATGTACCCGAGAAGCTCACCTTTGTCTACGTAATCGCCAACGCTGACCTGACGGTCCGAGAAGCTCATATGAGCCATGAGGATAACGACCTCTTCCCCATCGATATTGGCATCAAGGAGAATTACCATACCATAGTAGGTATGTTCAGTCGCATCCCGAATCCATCCATCGGCCGGCGCATAGACAGGTGTATCAGCAGAAGCTGAAGCATCTTCTCCAAGGTGAAGACCTGTCATTGCACATTCACCCAGGAAATCGCAGCTTGCACTTGTGACCGTATAGATATCCAAAGGATATCCAACTGACTGGGCATCTGCTCGATTTGCACAAAAAACTGTGCAGAGACTCGAAATCAGAGAGAAGATAAGCGCTTTTTTCATTTTTTCCTCTTTTTCTTTTTTTTTCTTGTGTTTCTAGTTGTTCCTTTTGACTTGCTTATTTAATTACCTCCTTTTAATAATTTGTAAAGAACAATTATCTTATTTATTTAACTCAATTGTATTAACGATACCTGAGTCTATATCTAATTCTTGAAAAATATATGTTTTTTCATTGCTAAAAATATAATAAGTAGCAATTCCTCCAATCGCAGCCTTTTGTTTTATGATAGTAACGTTATTATTCCCCACTATTCCTTGCTCTTCAGATATTATCTCGGAAACTGGATCGGCATTATAAATTTCTTCAATAACTTGTTCAGATCCATTTTCTGACACCCAAAAGGAGGGCTGTGGTCCATTTTCTTTTGAAAAAAGTATTTCAAATTTTTTATTTTCTGAACTGTTATTATATTCAGATATTTCATATTCTGGTGGATATTTTAAATTAAATCTATACTCATCATTTTTATAAGTCACCCAATCTGAATTCTCAGATTCAGATAATTCTTCATTAACTGCCTGTACTTCAACTTCTTGATTTAAATTTATTTCAACAGCCTCTTGGCTATTAACATTCTCATTTTGGTCTTCGGCTTTTTCCCAGAGAGTACACCCGGCGAAGATGAGAATGAAAGGGATGATTAATAAGAATGTTTTTTTCATTTTTATATAATTATATTTTCCAAGACGAAGGTGGTGTTGTCGCCAACATCTTCCCTTCTATTATAATACCTTGCAAAACATAATCTGCACCGTATAAATCTGTTGTAACTCTGGGTTGTAAATCTCTGAGTTTCTTTCTTATTTTAATAAAATGTGGATCACTAGAATCTGAGAATGTGCTAGGTGTTCCGTTAGTATCTCCCATAAGTACATCTCCCATAAGATCAAATCCAATACCAGT
>JAHJKD010000030.1 GCA_018822435.1 Patescibacteria group bacterium | reverse complement strand
TCGGGAGCGCCGAGGTAGATGGTCGCGTCCGCATCATTGCAGTCGCTGTCGGCGCATTCGTTGTCGCCGTCGCCATCGTCGTCGGTCTCGTCCGTCGGGATGGCGCCGTCGCAGTCGTTGTCGAGGCCGTCGCAGAGCTCGTTGGCGCCCAGGTAGACCGTGGCGTCCGCGTCGTCGCAGTCGCCGGCGCAGACCATGAAGCCATCCATGTCGTCGTCGGCTTCGTTGGCCGGGACCACGCCGTCGCAGTCGTCATCGATGCCGTTGCAGGCCTCGGTGGCCAGCGGGTTGATGTCGATGTCGGCGTCGTCGCAGTCGCCCTCGCACTCGGCAAAGGCATCGCCGTCGTCGTCAGTCTCGTCGGAGGGCACCAGGCCATCGCAGTCGTTGTCCAGGCCGTCGCACAGCTCGGGCGCGCCGAGGTAGATAGTCGGATCGGCGTCGTTGCAGTCGAATCCGCCGCACTCGTTGTCGCCATCGCCATCGTCGTCGGTCTCGTCGCTCGGAATGGTGCCGTCGCAGTCGTTGTCCTTGCCGTCGCAGAGCTCGGTCGCACCGGGATAGACAGCCGCGTCGTTGTCGTCGCAGTCGTCCTGGCAGACCAAGAAGTTGTCGTTGTCGACGTTGTTCTCGTCGATCGGAACCACGCCGTCGCAGTCGTTGTCGAGGCCGTCGCAGATCTCGGAGGCACCGTCGTAGGTGAACTGGTTGCCGTCATCGCAGTCGCCCTGGCACTCGGAAGCGCCGTCGAGGTCGTCGTCGATCTCGTAGGTGGCGTCCACGCTGCCGTCGCAGTCCGTGTCGATGCCGTCGCAGCGCTCGACCTCGCCGGGGTTGATGGTGTCGTCCCAGTCGTTGCAGTCGCCGGGGGAAGTCCCGTCGGTGCAGCAGCCCGGGGTCTCGCACTCGCAGTAGCCGTCCAGATCGTCGTCGACCGTGGGCAGGCCATGCACGGAGTTCCCGTTGGTGTCCACGGGGTTCTCCTGGCAGCCGATGCCGAAGACGGCGATCAGACAAGCCAGGCTGAAGGTGATCAGGGTGTGGTAGGAGTAATTCATGACTCTACCTCTGTCCTTTCTGGTTGCCCCTGGGGGCGTTCATTGGGGTTCCGGCGCCGGACCTGTTCCCGCGCCGGAATGAGCCAAGGATGCCCTCCAGGGGCTGGTCCATGACTTGGGTTGGAGTTCTTGAGGCAAGGAAGCTGTCCATCAGGACCCACCTCCCTTCTCCTCGGGCACCACGCCGGGGTCGAAGTCGTTCGGATCCCCGGCGCACGATGAGTACCCATCGTTGTCAACATCGTCCCAGTTCAGGTCGTTGTTGACGTCGTTGCAGTCGACCGGGTCCTCGCCGTTCGGGCACGTGGTGTACCCGTCGTTGTCCTGGTCAGTCCAGTTCAGGTCGTTGTTGTTGTCGTTGCAGTCGACATCCACGCACCAGCCGTCGTTGTCATTGTCGACGCAGTCGGCCATGCCGAGCTGTTGGTCAGAGCAGGAACAACCGCCCCCGCGCAGTTCGTAGCTGGCCGCCAACAGGATGATGGCGGACAGGCAGATCAGACGAAACATGTCATGCCTCCTTGTTCAGTTACCGCCATCGCGGCTGTCATCGGGTTGTATCAGTTCATCGAAATCGTTAGGGTCGCCGTCGCAGGTAAAGAATCCATCACCGTCAACGTCGTCCCAGTTGAGAACGGAGTCGTTGTCGTTGCAGTCCTCGGGAACATCGCCCCAGACAAAACACCAGGAGCACTGTTCTTCTTCCTCAGACCATTCGCCGTCCCATCCGGAATAAATCCACGAAATGGGATAGCCGTCGTTGTCGCCGTCGTAGCAACAGGTCTGGCCGTCCATGGGATGGTCATTGAAACCAGCACAGCCGATCGCATTCACCGCGAAAATCGCAGCGAACAAGAGCACCTTTTTCACAGGATGCCTCCAGTCACCGCTTTAAGCGGTTTAGTTATAGGGGTTCAATTGTCAAAAAACATAAGAAATACCTAAAATGCACAAACATCCCATATTGCGTAAAATTTGCAAAATGGGCTGATAATCCGTCCGAAAACGGATTTGCGCATCGAATTAACTTATAACAAAAATCACAATTTGTCAAGGGTTGTGAGAAGAACACATTTATGGCCTAATTACACACCTCACCCCCGGCCCCAAAATAAAAGAACCACACGATATTGTCGTATGGTTCTTTTAATATTCTCTGAATATCATCCTGAGCTTGTCGAAGGAGATGATATGCAAGGAAACTTGGGGAGGAGCTCCGGAGTGGATCAGCAACGCGCGAACGCGGTGATGATCACTTCCGGAGGCTCCTGTAGTCCCCTGTTTTGACGAGTTGAATATTTGCCCACTAGAGCCTCGTCGGACGGATATGTAGTCCTCGTCCTACTCTGGTGGGGGTCTTGTGTACAGGACCGAAGCTAGTCGCCTAGCTCTGGTCCCAGTTGGTCGGGTCCCACTCCGCCGGGGTGACCCCCAGGAAGTAGAAGCACCGATCCCCGCCGTAGCCCTGGTACACCGCGTGGGTGATCGCCAGGATGTCCATGTGGACCTGCTCCCAGGGCACATCCGCGCCGTCGTCGCCGTAGTAGCAGACGCCCAGGGTCTCGCCGTCGTCGAAGGGCCACCCGGTCGTCAGCGTGGGCGAGCCGTACGGATCGAGGATCTCGTGCGGGGTCCCGTTGCAGTTCCAGACGATCGGGTAGTACCCCAGCTCGACACGGACCTCGGGACCGCCGTAGCAGTCGGAGTCGCCGCCGTCGTTGACGTTCTCCTGCGCGCCCGGGTAGATGAGCGGGTCGGTGTCGTCGCAGTCGTCGCACACCGTGTAGGTGTCCCCGTCCTCGTCCGGCTCGTCCAGCGTCAGCGGGTCGCAGTCATTGTCGATGCCGTCGCAGGGGACCTCCTCGGCGTCGGGGTTGACGTCGGGGTCGCTGTCGTCGCAGTCGTCCCCCCAGGGCATGCCGTCGAAACCGTCGCCGTCCTGGTCGTGGTCCGGCGTGGTGTCGTCGTCGTCATCACCCGCGGGACCGTCCTCACCGTCGCAGTCCTGGTCCACGCCGTCGGCGGTGTTGTCCGGGGCACCCGGGTAGGTGCTCTCGGAGTTGTCGTTGCAGTCGTCGCCGCCGCACTCCTCGGAGACGTAGCCGTCCCCGTCGTTGTCGGTGTCGCAGGCGGCGCTGTCGTCGTCGTCCGGCTCCTTCTGGCAGCCGGTGTTGTAGGTGAAGATCACGGCGAAGAAGATGGCGCTGAGGGGCAGCGCCCACCCGGTGTAGGTGCGGTACATGTTTCTCTCCTAAGAGGTACCGTATCAGGAGGCAGGGGCGGAACATTCCGCTTCCCACCAGCGCCCGATGCAGAGGCAGGGAGCCGGCTTTGACACACCGGCTCAGCCTGCCCTGCGAAACCCGGTATAAGGAAGGCTCGGGCGAGCCAACCAACCAGGGGAGTCTTTAAGGGTTACCACCCATTTTTTCCTTACTAGGGCACATCATGTGCCCAGCCCAGGTTCGGCCAGCTAGGGAGAAAGGTCACGCCAGGTGACCAAATCGATGAGCACGAAGCCCCCGATTCCCCACCTGTAGTAGTAGTTCTCCGAAGCCTTGTCCTTCGGGTTCGGGATCGAGACCCGGACGTCGGCGCCGAAGCGCACACGCCCGAAACGCATGGTGGGCTGAATTTCAGCGCCCCACATGAAGTCCCGGACGAAGTTGTCTCCCGTCCATCCCCCGGAGGTGATGGCGATCGGCGCGAAGTCGATCTGAGGGGAAACGTCCTGCTCCGGGAAGAGCTCGAACCCGAACTTGAGTCCGCCGCCCATGCTGGCCATGACGTTCTTGTTCTTGCGGTCAGCCGTGGGATTGGGGACGAATCCCCGCACGGCCGGACCCATCTCCAGGAAGCCGCCCCAGCGGAATACGTGGGTAAGCTCGTCGAAGAGGAACTCGATACGAATGGCAGGATACAGGACCCCGTTGTACTCCCCTCCGAAGAGGAAGAGCCCGTCCAGGTTGTTCCCCTGAACGCCGAGGCCCAACGAAACCTCACCGATGCCGACCGCAGAGCGTTCGATCTTGGTGACCGTGGGTCCAGGCACCTCGACCGTGACCCGTTCCACGCGCTCACGGTACTCGACGCGCGGAGCCTCGGGCCGAGCGAGGCACTCGTTGATGATCTTGAGCTGTCCGCCTCGATAGGAGGCGCGGAGGAGCGATTCACCCTTGCGGATCTGCTCCATCGACACCTCGTAACCATCTTCGGCGGCCAGGGTTTCCAACTCTTGCTGGATGCGGATACGACGATTGTCCGCGCGCGCGTAGCGCATGGTCTGCTCGTCGTCCACCCACCACTCGTCCGTGTTGGCGGGTGATTCGGCCCGGGGGTCATAGCCGTGGCTATCCTCGCAGCCGCCCACTTCCACGCAGGCAAAGGGGTGGTCTTCCAGGTACTTGAGCGACCAGGTCAGAGCCGTCATCCACTGGGTGCGGAAGTTCGACTCGTCGCCCTTGAGGGTGGCGTTCATCAGGGAGATGAGGTAGCCATCCTCGGTGCGCGTCGTCCGGAAGTAGTCGTGCTCCATCACAATGATGGGGGTAGTGTCCCGGTCGTCAGCCCGGGCATCGCTGTCCGTCTCGACGTCTCCGGGGCGGGAGACGGAGTCGGAATCGGCCGTAGCCTCCGCGATCGGATCGAAACACGGGCTTTCGTCGATGCGCCCGTTGCAGTTGTCGTCGATGCCGTTGCCGCAGATCTCCTCGTTGCCGGGGTAGATCTCGCTGTTCCGGTCGTTGCAGTCGCCGTCACAGGACGTGAACATGTCTCCGTCGCGGTCCTCGCGATTGAGGGCCGGGTCGAAGTCGTCGCAGTCCTTCTTGGCCGGGGTGCCGTCGCCGTCGTTGTCGTAGGAGGCGTCAGCATCGTCGTCCCGGCGGGGGGCGGCAGACTCGTAAATGGAAGGCTCCTCGTCCGGCTCGTCCCAGATGATCGCCGCAGCCGAAGCCGCGATGTCAGCCGTGAACGAGGCGCAATCGTTGTCGACACCGTCGATGTTACCGTCGCAGTCGTTGTCGACACCGTCGTCGCAGGACTCGGCCTGGCCCGGATGGGTCAGGTTGTCGCCGTCGTCGCAGTCGGGGCCGTCCGCAGCAATCCGCTTCCGGAACTTCCGGGCGCAATTGCTGAAGTTGTCGTCGATGTAGCCGTCAGCGTCGGCGTCGCAGGGTCCGACGGCGAGCCACTTCTTCTCCTCCTGGGCGTTGTAGGCCTCCCAGTCGGTGTCGGTCGCGGTGCCGGGCATGAGCTTGGGAGCCTTGCGGCCCTTGCCCATGACATGCAGCATCTTGCCAGTCGGCACGATGAGCGGAGAAACCGCGACGGTGCCGTCCGGAGTGGTAACGACGAACCTGATCTTCGACGCGTACGTCAGATAGATCAGGTACTGGTCCTCGCAGAGCGAGAGCCGGCCGTCTTCCCGGGAGCTATCCTGCTCCTGGAGGTAGACTTCGCCATGGTGCTGGTTGCAGAGCGGCGTCATGCCGCTCGTCTTGATCAGGATCTCGCCGATGCCGAAGCATTCAACGGGAACCCCGATGGCCACGAAAAGCGCGGCCAGGATCATCCAATAGTTCAGGTACCGCATGTTTTTCTCCTAATATCCCCGGCCGCGCTTTAAACGGTCCGGTAGATGTTGCGGTGTTCAGTATCTGAACGAATCAGGCACTATGCCCGATCCGATGCCAAGAAAGTCACTTTATTTCTAATCAAGCTGCCCCTAGCTTGGTAATGGTTGATGCGCAAGCGCAAGGCAGAGCCAATCGATTTTGAGAAAGAGCATATTCCCTAGGCATGGGAATAAAAAAAATGAATTGGCTCCGCTTCGCGCCTGCGCAACGGGGCAAGTAACTATTGACTCAATTGTCAATGAACGAGCACTTAACAAGTATTATAAGTGCTCAAGCAATGTCCTGAGGCTTCGGTGATCGAGGGTGGCCGGTGAAGGCGGGTTTGATCAAACCCGCCTTCACCGGCGCCTTCACAGCCTCGAGGACATCGGCTTGAAAACTTATTTTGTGAACTGATTCGGATCTAAGACATTATATTCAGAAGCAACATACTGTTCCGGCATGGTTTCCATTTGCGGATACTGGACCGGCTGTTCGTTAATATATTCATCAACAGTGTCTTCTAATTTTTCCAGCTTGTTCTGGGATCGTTTATTTTCCAGTTTAAGCAACTTTTTCACGTCGTCCTTAAGAAAGACAAAAGCCAGAGAAACAACAACGCTGAAAATGAAAGCAGCCGCTAAGTTGGTCATCAGGTTCGGGCGGACAGGATAAGTAGAAGTCAGAGCCTGGTTCACTACTTTGACCTGGATAGCATCGCCGCCGCCGTGGTATTCATCGGCGTTCTTGATGAGCGTGGCCGCCACAGCCGAAGCCAGTTCAGCTGAGCGCTGCGGATCCGGGTCATAGGCCTCGATTTCCAGGATGCCTGTTTCCGGAATCACGGAAGCGGAGACTTTGCTGCTCCATTCCTTGCGCTTGTCGCGCTCGGACAGGGCTGTCATTTCCGAAAGATCGATCTCCCCTTCTTTGACGACCAGATCCATAAAGGAAGTGGTGCCCACAACAGAAGACAGGCTCTTGCCGATCTTTTCCGCGGATTTGGCCGCTGTGTAGGAATCTACGTCAGAAGACTGGTTGTAAATGACCAGCGCCTGGATCTTAGAGGAATAATCCATGGGTCTGGCGACAGAATAGATGACAGCCAGAGACATGATTACCAGGGTAAATAAAACAATACCCTTCCAGGAGGTTTTTAGTTGTTTGAGAAATTTATCTTTCATAATATTTTACTTATTTTTTATTATAATTATTGATAAGTGAACAGAGGATATTAACATAGATTAGTCAATTTGTCAATGCAGAACCGCAGATTACGCTGATGGAACCACAGATTACGCAGATTTGGCAGATTACGCAGATTTTTAAATAAAAATAGACACTTTGTGGGATATAAGAGAGAATAGTATCAATTATTCTCGCACAAAGTGCCTATTTGGGCTGCTCTCTCTCTTAAATATCATCCCCGGAAGGATGAATGCCTATAAATTGTTAACGCCACATTATATACGAATATACAAATTTGTCAATAGATATGGCGATTAATTTGGCTAAAGTTAGCCAAAAAGAGGGCTAGAACACCCCCTTTTTTATGATATTTTTTTGTATTTTTACTAAAGTTTAAACTTGATAGTCTGCTGCTCTCCATTGCGAATAATGAGCGCTTCCAGGTCTTCTTCAGGCTGAAAATCTAATATTATGTCATTAAATTCCCTATCTGTGTCAGTAGAAATGTTATTCACATACATGATAGTATCGCCTTTCCTGATTTCCGGTATTGAAGAGCTGGATATATATACTCCCCTTTCTTCTTCTGACTTAATAAGGCCGCGGCTGATGTTAGAATAAGTTATCAACAGCCCTGGTCTGACTACTTTTTCTTCAGAAATCACTTTATCAAATATTGTCGTAAACGCTCTCGCTGGCAAAATGACATTGCCGCTTTCCAGCAAGCCAATTACTTCTCCCTGATAATTGACGACTGGACCGCCGTTGAATTGGAGCGGATAATCACGGCCGAGAATTAACCGATAAGGATAATTGCCCGTTGAATTTTCTTCATCTACAAAAGCCCGAATATTTACCAGATCATCTTTATACAGCTGCTCTCCAAATCCAGGATAGTTCTGATAGAGCAAAGTGTTCTCCCCTAAAGAAACCTGTTCGGAATTTACAAATACAGCGGGCCGTAAATTGTCAGCTGATATTTTTATAAAGTCAGTATTTGAATATTTATCAAAATATTTATTTTTAATCTTATATTCTTTTCCTTCTATATCTTTAATTACCGAGCTGTCAGTGGTGGGGACGTTAGTTACCAGCCAGCCATCAGATGTAACGACAACTGCATTTCCCAGCAACTCCCCTTCTGTGTTAGTAACATGAAAGATAGATGGCTTGATCCGGCTGACTGCCTCTGAAACCGCGCTGGCTTCCTCGGATACAGAAGATTCGGTAATAACTGTTTCACGGATAACATCCTGGCCTTCATTGTAAATAAATTTATAACCGAGCAAGAATCCAAAAAATCCGCTAAGCAGTCCGACGATCAGAGAAATTATGAAAAGCGAAAAAAATTTCGTACTGCGCAAGCGGTCTTTTTCAAATTCTGAAATTCTCTTTGGTGATGTCGGGGTCGGCTCGGTATTCATATTTTTAATTTATGTGGAATGCGCGCCCTCGTCAGGAGACTCGGGCTATTGGTTAATTCAAAGGGCCTTTGCTATAGCCAATAGGGCGAGTCTCCTGACGAGTCCCGCGGGTGCCAATTTAATTACGTCCAGGATGCAGTCAGCAAGGCGGACGTAATCACAACCAGAGAGATAACGACGTACCGAGCTACTACTTTTTTGTTTAAATTATCTAATAAATGGAATCTGGTAATATTTGTGGCCGTATAGAAAACAGCCGTCAGAATTATTCCGGTCACTAAATAAGATATAGGCAGGTAATGCATGACCCAGAATAATTCAAAAAATATAATTGCAAAAATAAAAGGAAAATATCTTTTGGACTGATGTTCCACTTTATTGATCCAGAATGTTTGCCAGGAAAGAGCCAGGGCCACAATAAAAACCATGGCAAGCAAATAACGCATTCGGGTAATGCCAAGGATATAAAGATTAAAACTTCCCACAAAAATATAAAAAGCAGAAAACAAATTTAAATATGATGAGATGTTTTCTAAAGCATATGTTTGATAGCGGGGTTTGTCCCAAATAAAATTCACTAGATTTGCCCAGAATACTGCCAGGCCAAGAAAGACAAGGAATATTATTATCTGCTCAAACATAGGAGACTCCAGGAAAAACAAGAAAAGATAGCTTGACAAAGCAAACATAACCGGAGCCACAGAAAAACCTAATAAATTTTTATCAAACTTGAAGTGATTTAAGTAAAAAGTTGTTATCAAAACAATAAAACCGAGAAACAATAATAAAATCCACCATCCATCCGACCAAACAAATAATAATTCTAAAAGACCGGCTACCAAAGCAGCGGAGATATAAGGTACAATTTTCTTAAAGAAGATCATAGATTTGTTTGATATGCGCCGGTAGTTACGGGCGTAGTCGTATTTTTAAGGAATAGGACCGGTTCCTGCCCGATTTCTGTCAGGTACATATTTTGCTTGAAATTTTCGTTTTCGTCAAGCTCTTCTTTAATAAAGACTATCCCCTTCCTAACTTTTAGCCAAAAAGGATGAGAAGCATATTCATATTTATCTATTTTTTCGGCGGCCGGATATGAAATAATATTAATAACCGTGCTTTCTATTTGAGGATCCATTTTTTGATAAGCAATATAATCTTTATCCGGGGCCACTAATAATACCGGGTTTTTACCGCCATCATTATCAAAAGAAGTTATATCCCGGGAAATTTCGCGACGGTATAAATCAAATTCAACTAATGTACATTTATTCTCTTGGCACTCTTCAAATATTAGTTTACTAGGATCAAGATATTGCGGCGCTCTTGGATCGCCTTCATAAATTATTTCCGGGTCATTGATTTTCTCTTTAACATTGAACTCCCGGATGAATAATTCCCCTTTTTTATTGGTATAGACAAAAGACTTGCTGTCAGGAGACCAGGCTGCGTCCAGAGTATCAGTGGCTACCTGAGTCGCCTCTTCTAATTCTATATCAAGTAAAAACAAAGCTCCGTCTTCCTTGAAGAGAGCGAATTGTCCGCTCGGAGCAAACTCATAATAATTCGGCTCGCCTTTAGTGGCATATAGAAAATCTTCTTCGCCTGTTTTTAAATTGTATTTAATGAATTGGGAATACGGCGGATCTGATTTTAAATACATGACATCAAAACGGGACGGGAAAAAAGCGGGACCATATTTATTGTCTTCACTATTAGTCAGCTGAATAACTTCGGCATTGCCGGACTTAGCGGCAAAAAGCTGGCCGTCTCTAATGAAAGCCATGTCAGCTCCGGCCGCTGTGGGCGCCTGGCCGTTTTCAATGCTTTCATAATCAGGGCCGGTGCAAAATGCCCCGAGAAAAATTAGAGGTATTAAAATGACTAGAAATTTTTTCATTTATTTTATGTAGTACACGCGCCCTCGTCAGGAGACGACTGTCTATGTTGGTACGCGCGCCCTCGTCAGGAGACTCGGGCTATTGGCTAAATCTTAGTTATTTAATATATTTATAATCCTGATCATTTTTTACTATGCCTTCTTTTACTGGATTTTCGTATATATATTTCTGTTTCTCTTTTAAGGTTCCGGGATCATTTATTATAACATTATATTTTCCATCTCCCCATAGGGAATACCAATGTTTACTTTTCTTCTCTTTTTTTAATACAAGTCTTTTTAATAAAAATGATTTTTCTTCTTTTAATTTCTTGATAATTTCATGAGCGGTAAATTTCTTGAATTGTTTAATGAATTCATCTGCTTTATCTGTAGAAAAAACTGAATATTTTCCCCTCACTCCCACACCTTCTTTTTTAATTATCTTATTGGGAATTACAAAATAATATATAAAATGTATATGTGAGGGCATAATTACAAAATTAATTATTTTGATTCCGTATTTCTCTTCACTAAATTTCCATGAATTGATAATTATTTGGCAAAGATCATCTCTAGTGAATACTTTCGTATTATTATTTACATTAATTGTCGTAAATAAAGCCGGATTGTGTCTATTTAATGTGACCATAAAATTATTCAATAGCCCGAGTCTCCTGACGAGGGCGCGCGTGCCACCTAATTAACCTGCACTGCTACCCCCGCCGCCAAAGCCGCCGCCGGAAAAGCCGCCGCCGCCGGAAAAGCCGGACATGCCAGATGATCCCCCGCCGCCGGAATAACTGCCGCCAGGACGGCTAGTTAGAGTTGAGCCAAGGGCTGGATTTAGAGTACCGCTAATATAACCGGCAAAGTAAATGGCTGACCATGCTCCCATTGATCCATCGGCCGGCTGGAACCAGTTTGGCGCTTCTTTATAAATTTTTTCAAAATTCTTGGCCCATTCTTTTTCTACTTCAAATACCATGGCATAAGGCAGACAGGCCTCGAAATGTTCGGCTGTCATTTTCTTTAGACGATATCTCTCCGCATGATGCAGATACATCTCATATCCGTCTGACCATTCTCTGCCCTCGACACCTTTGGTGGTGCGGGCCGGCATAAGAGGAGAGAATATCAGAAAGAGGATCCCGTAAGCAAATATTGGCGCACCGGCTCCGAATATCCATATCGTGAAAAGGCCAAAACTGATCATAGCAATGCCCCAGCCACGATATTTCTTCCTGATCTTTTCCGGATCACGGAGATAGAATTTCATGGAGACCATGTTTTCATACATCTGTTCCCTGATTTTAGGAATATGAGTATAGAATTTATGTTTTAAATCATCCAAGTCTTTTTCCTCGTCACCGCCAAAAATACCGGTGAAAAGCTCTTTTTCATAATCAAGCATGTTTTGGTCGGCTTTTTTCAGTTTCTTTAAAGTAAATTCTTTCTTCTCTTTCTCTATAATTTTTATATACCCACGAATGGCCAAATCAATAATAGTAGAGGTGATGTCGCGTAAATCAGCCTTAGAATCAATTAATGTACCGGTTAGTCCGGGAGTAAGATTCTTATAAGGCTCATACTGAGGAATAATCGTGCCTTTGCCTTTTGGGTCCCGGCCACTTTTATACCACTTTCGGAGTAAGAGCAATAAAACTAGCAGGGGCGAAAATATATAGAGAACAATTAGGAGGATAACAATGCCTGATAAAATCTTGTACCAGCCAGCCTGTTCAAGAGTGAAATCAACAAATTGCACGCCGCTCCCCTCTTTAATATCTACATTTTGGGACTGGGTGATATATCCAAATTTCTGGACTGATATTTCTGAAGGGCCGTAGCCAATATTATCACCAGCAAAAAATTGGTACGGAGTATCATAGCTTGTGGTTATGCCATTGCGGTAAATAGTGCCGCTGGGTTCAGAAGTAACTTTAAGAAGGTCAGGTTCTCTGACAATGCCTTTGGGCCAGCCTGCGACGACAGTAAAATTTTCATAGGGTTGGATCAAACTGCCCCAGAAGTGATAGGTAGAGCCGTCAACTATTTCCCAGGTATCAGAAGAATCAGTGGCGCCATATGTGCCCATAAATAATTTAGCCTGCATTTCATCGGTCGGAGCGGCTGATGGGAGGGTGACCCAAACGTCAACATTGTCTATTTCCACATCCCGGTCATCAGATACGGCATTCCAATAAAGTTCATCCCAGGTGTCAAAATAGCCAAGAGCATTTTTAACCTGATATTCTATAACCCAGGTTTTTTCCGTATTAGCCAGGTCAAAATTTATTTTAACTGTATCAGAATAATAATTATCCGTGACAGAATATTGCGGCGGTGTTAATGCTTCGCCGGTATCACCGTCGTACACGATAATATCCGAGACTTCCATTTCCCCTTGTTTGGCAATGTCCCGCTCTACCCAGGAGAAAGATCCGGTAAAATCATAGGTTTGTGTTTCGCGTACAGAAAAACTGCCGTTCTCATGAACATCTATTTCCGATTGCCAATCTTTAAAATACCAGGATTTTTCCTGGGCCCAAGTTGCGGCTGGCAAAAATACCAGCCAGAATGCAAAAATTATGAAAAAAAGCCGCCTCATAATTATTTATCAGTTATTTTGTCGATAACAACAACTTTCGTGCGGTTGATAATGTCGTATAAAAATTTATCAGTAATTTCTTTGCGGTAATTATACTCATCTGAAGTCATGGTGGTATAGCGAAGTTCTTGTCCGAAATTTTCACTAAACTTCTCTAATAAAGCTTCGAGTTTCTTTCTGTTTATGCGACCAACGATAAATAGATCAACCGGAGCTTGCTGGTCGTCCACAAAATAACCGCATAAAGCCAGATATGAAATGGTGCCGGTTTCTTGAACTTTGTCTATGATCTTTTTTTCCAGGGTCATCCTGGATTTGAGAAATAGAGAACGTAATTCAGTATTTAGAATAAAATCCGGATTAAGGGCATAATATTTTTTTCGGTTTTTTAATTCGGAATTTAATATACCTATCTTGGAAAGATTGTCTAATTCTCTTCTGACAGAATTGATCTGTTCACCCACCCGGCGCGTCATTTCCCTGACATAATACGAAGAGTCAGAATTAGCATAAAAAAGACGAAGGATTTTTACTCTGGTCCGCGAGCCAAAAAGTTTTTCAAGCATAAATAATTGGTTTTTATTTTCAATATCTTTAGATATTATAGTATATCTGGCTACAATAGACAAACAAGTAGTTGGACGGCCCTGTGTTAAACCTGGTGATAATTTACGCTGATTCATATTTGCTTTGAATTTCAAACCCGGAATGAATTCCGGGCTTGAAATTCCGGCATGGTTAATATATTCCGGAAAAATAAGCCAAGCCCCGAATTCATTCGGGGTATTGGCCTATTTTTAGACAATGGAAGGATCGTTTCATGCCGCTAAATTTGACATAGTCTATTACACTTGATTTTAAATGGCAAAATTGGTAATATATAAACCGGTTATTATTACAAACTATCTAAGACATATGGCAAATTTAAAACCTCAAATTGGCCAATTATTTATCCAAAACCAGGAAAATGACCGGTCAACCGTTGGTATTTATATTTCCGAGCCTACGCCGCTGGAAGAAAAGAATTTAGGCAATGTTTACGCAGTTGTGGAAATAATGTCAATTAAACCGGAGAATCGGGAAATAATTGACATTATCAGCCAAAGCCTGGCTTCCGCTTATTACCAAAGTACGGACTTTGATGTAGAGATAGCTTTTGAAACTGCTTTAAAATCCTTAAATCAAAAGCTCCAACAAATATCTTCCGAAGTCGGGGAAGAATGGGTAAATTCCTTGAATGCTATCGTTGCTGTAAGCAAAGGAAAAGAGCTTCATTTTGCCCAGGTAGGAAACGTACATGCGTTTTTAATGCAGGACAATAAAATTATTGAAATCGGCGGAGTTACCCGGGAACAGATCAATCCCCTGAAAATTTTCTCTAATATCTTGTCCGGCAGCCTGACTTTAAAAAGTTCTGTAGTTTATTGTACAGAATCAATCTTAGATTATATTTCTCAGGAAAAATTAAGAAAAACCATCGCTGATAACACAGTAAAAGATGGCAGCCAATATCTGCAAAACCTCTTAAATGAAAACAGTAATCAAAATAATTTTGCCGCAGTAATAATTCGGCTAAAACAAGAAGCCGCAATTGGTGAAAGCGAACCAACCCCTGATGCGACTGCCACCGGCGTGCCTGGTGATGATTCTATGGAAGATCTAGTAGGCAAAGAAAGGGCCACTTCAGAAATTTTAGCTCCCTCCCTGTGGCCAGGCCTGAAGAAAAAGGTACAAAAAATTAAGAATAAGCCAGAACAGCCAGGGGGCATGGAACTGGAACAAGAATCAGAAGAAATCCCAGACGCTCCGGAAAGAGCCATGACTGAACCAACCAGAACTAAAACAAAATCTTTAGACTTCTTTCAAAAGCTGCTGCTGACCCTGAAAAAAATTGGCGCCCAAATTGCACGGTCGCTGGCTGCTTTTGCAAAATGGGGGGCAGGATTGTTTAAGAAGAAAAATGAGTATCCCCGGAAAGTTAAAAACCTTCCTAATAAAGCCAGTGGTGGATTTGGGAACATCGTAAACTGGTTCATGAATTTATCCCTGCCCAGGAAAATCTTACTGGGTATTATAGTCATTTTAATATTTGTTTTGGCTCAGGGCCTGATCAGGGCAGAATTAAATTCTTCTGACGACAAAAGCGGCAATTCAGCCCAATATGAAGACAGCATTTCCCAGATAAATGAAAAACTGGCTGAAGTTGATAACTTCATGCTTATGAATAATGAAGAAGGCGCCAGAAAACTACTTATAGAAGCAAGCCAGCTATTAGATACTATTCCGACTGATTCTAGAGTTTATAAACAAGACGGTGAGGCAACTGCTAATAAAATACAAGAAGGACTGGATAAAGTTTTTCATGTTAACCGGGTGAACGATCCAGAAATAGCAATTGATTATAATGCTATTGTGCCTGATATTGGCCTGGCAAAAGTGGAAAGAATTGGAGATACTATTTATGCGTTTTCTGATAATAGTGATGCTGTTTACCAAGGCAGCGTGGAAACTAATGAAGCTAGTGAAGTAGTCTCAGCCACAGGTGATTCTAAGTTCAATACTGTTACTAAAGATTCAGCGGCCACAGCGCTAGGCTGGACAGCCGCCAATACATTGGTGCAATTCAACCCCGTGTTGGAAAAACTATCTGCTGTAGGCATCGGTACAATGCCAGACGGTTTTAAAGCTGTTGATATTAAAGTATTTGGCTCTCGGCTTTATGCTCTGGGTGAAAAAGGAGAGATTCTAAAATTCTCTGCCAGTGGTGATAATTATGGTGATGGTTCAGACTGGATTGAAAATGGACAACTGAATAATCCCCAATCTCTAGCTATCGACGGTGCCATTTATGTGGTAGATGGAAATGGCCAGATAAAGAAATTTTTCTCCGGCACCATAGATAAAGATTTCCAATTAAGTGAAATTGAACCAAAAGTGGAATCCCCGACAGTTGTCTATACGGATGAAAATATAACATCCATTTACTTGCTTGATCCAGCCAACAAACGCGTCCTAAGATATAATAAGGAAGGCAAGCTTACAAGCCAATATGTAAGTGATAAATTTGATAACCTGATTGACTTGGTTGTGGATGAAGATACGGGCACGCTGTACCTTCTGAATGGCGGTACTGTTTATAAGGTGAATATATAAAACTCTTCAATAACTAAAAACTGTCCTACCCCTTAAGGGGCAGGACAGTTTTTTATTCGTTTGAAATAAATCTTATTTCAATTCGGCTTTACCGCCGGCCTCTTCAACTTTCTTCTTGATTTCTTCAGCTTCTTCTTTTTTGACGTTTTCTTTGATGACCTTAGGTGCGCCGTCTACCATGTCTTTGGCTTCCTTCAGGCCAAGTTCGGTAACTTCGCGAACGACCTTAATAACAGAAATTTTGTTAGCACCAGCATCTGTCAGTTCGATGTTGAAAGAATCCTTTTCTTCTTCAACTGCTTCTTCACCGCCAGCGCCAGGAGCTGCCATAGCAGCCATTGGTGCAGCCGCAGAAACGCCGAATTTGTCTTCCAGGATCTTAACCAGTTCAGCTAAGTCCAGAACGGACATTTTTTCAATCTCTTCAACCAGAGATTTGAACTTTGCAGGAACTTCGACCTCTTTTTTTTCTTCTTTGTCCTCCGTAGCTTCAGCGGAGGGGGATTTTTCTTCTGCCATAATTTTGAATATTATTAATTTATTTATTATTCTTTAGTATCTTTAATAGCGCCCAGGACGCCGACTAAATTTCTTAGATTACCAGCCAGAACATTTACAAAGCCTGAAACTGGGGCATTAATAGAACCAACTATCTTGGCATAGAGCTCTTCTTTGCTAGGTAGCACTGATAAGGCTGTTACTTTTTCACCGTCAATAAATTTGTTTTCCATGATGCCGCCGAAAAATGTGACTAATTCATGTTTTTTTCCGAATTGAGCTAGTGTTTTAGCAGATACCACTTCATCGTCAGCTGTGGTTACGGCCACGCCTGAATCAAATTGATCCATATCAACGTCATCAAAACCGGCTTTCTCCAGGGCTCTTTTTAGCAAAGTCTTTTTGACGACGCTCATTTGGGCGCCTTCATCGTGAAGCAGATTTCTGAGCTCTTCCATGTCAAACACGGTTAGGCCCATATATGTAGAAAAAACCACGCCTTTGGATTCTTCTAAATCCTTGGTTAGTTTGTCTACAACTTCTTCCTTTTGTTTCCTTGTTTTTGGCATAATATGTTAATACGCACCCTTCGATACGCCTCTGAACTCGCTTTGCTCGCTCAGGCTACTCAGGGTTGCTTAGTTATTAATAATTAAAAAACTGCGGTTTTGCCGCAGACAATATAAAAATGCTAGTGTTTTAGCTTTTTTACCTGCACAAGTCTTATTCCTTCGAGAACCTCAGGATGCTCATGGTCTGGGGCAATATGTAGATAATAATATATTATTTACTATTTGTTGTCAATAACTGAGCCTTTAAATGCTTTTCCTGCTAAATAATTACTAACATTAGATAAATTTTTTCCGCTTATACTAACTAACTTAATATTGTGCTTTTTTGCTAGTTTAGTAGCAATGGGATCAAAAGGAGCTGACATGCCTGGCGTCCACTTACTGCCTATCATCTTCTCGTATTCTTTCCAGGTCAATTCTTTCAGCTTCTTGGCGGATTTGTATTTATTGGGATCTTTGTCGTAGATATATTCGATGTTAGAAAGATTAACAACTGTATCTATCTTGTTTTTTACAGCAAATTGGGTGGCGACATAATCCGTAGACCAGCCTGGCTTCCAACCGCCTGAAACATGCACGGGTTTATTAAAAGCGATCTTAGCTGGTTTAAAATAAATTTGTTCCGGAGATTTGTTTTCAAAAGTATAATTTAGGAGCCAGGCATTGTTATGAGACGCGCCGATGCCCAACCAATCAAGTTTATCTTTCTTCAGTCCCAGCTTGCGGCCGGCTTCCTGATAATTGCGGGCATACTTCCCTCCTCCGGCAATAAGGATAAAATTAAATTTCTTGAGATTGCGGTTTATTAATTTTCTGAAGTTATCATAAAACTTGGCATCGATCTGCTCCGGCACTAACAGAGATCCGCCCAATGAAATTACAATTTTATTTTTCATATTATTATGGTTTAGTCTCTGGATAATATTTATATTTGTTTTCCAGGTGTTCTTCATAAGTCTGAGAGAACACAGCTGTGCCATCTGGCTTGGTCAGAAAATACAAGTTATCTGTTTCCGTCGGATCAAGTACGGCCTGAATAGAAGAAAGAGAAGGATTGCAAATAGGGCTTGGAGGCAGGCCGGCGTTCTGATAGGTATTATACAGTGATTCTTCCGCTAAGTCATCGGCAGTCGGCATGGTGGTGTCTTTGCCGGTAATGTAATTTACAGTGGCGTCTGATTGCAGGGGCTTGTCTATGGCCAGCCTTTCCAAAAAAATCCCAGCTGCTTCTTTTCTTTCCGCTTTGTTCCTGACTTCTTTTTCTACGATGGAGGCGAGAGTAACCACTTCCCACATAGTCATATCCATGTCTGCGGCTTTTTTCAGATCTTGATCTGTGATTTTACTGTCAAATGTGTCTAACATTTTTTCTACGACTTCCGGGGCAGTGGCATCAGTGAAAAACCGGTAAGTATCTGGAAATAAAAATCCCTGCAAACCGTATTTTTTGGGCTTGCCTTCTAAAAACTTGTAAGTTGTGTCAGGAATGATTTCCCGAGAATCTGTAATATCGGCCGCCGCCAGGAAATCAGCCTGGCTCATAAGCCCGGCTTCTTCCAGGGCAGTGCCGTATTCGTCATTGGTCCAGCCTTCAATAAATGTAACGCTTGCTTCTTTATCCTGGGCCTTTTCTGTAATTAATTTTGAAATTTTAGCCACATCAACTTGAGAAAATTCGTATGTGCCCGGATAAACCTGGCCATTTAAGCCATACATGACCATATAGGCCTTAAAAGCAGTTTCACTTTTAATTAGGCCGGCATCTTTTAATTTCTTGGCAATCTCATCAATGCCATCGCCTTCAGCAATCTCTATGCTGATTGGATCAGGGTTGGTGCTATCCACGCCATTGACGGCAAAAAATAATCCAATTCCACTAAATGCAAGGACAAAACACACTAATATTATTATAGTAACTGCTTTCATAAATATTTTTTCTTATTTTGTTTTTTTAATTCATCTACTATTTTTTTTACATCCTGAGCCCTATATTTATCACAGACCAGCAGGCTGTCTTCTGTTTCTACTATTATTATATTCTCTAAACCGATAGTAGCGATTAATTTTTTTGTATTTGAGTAAACAAGAGTATTTTTAGAATCAACATCAATGTGTTCGGCGGCCTTAATATAATTATCTTCCTCTAATTCTGTAAATTCTTCTTTGAGACGAGCCCAATTACCAATATCGCTCCAGCCAAAATCACCTATTAAGGCAAGGATCTTGTCGGTCTTCTCTATAATAGTATAATCAACTGCTTCTTTTTTTATTTTTGGATAAATTTCTTTAATAACCTTAGCTTCGTCAGGTGTGCCCAGGGCTTTTTCAATGATCATTAGTTGCTTATAAATATCCGGAGCATGTTTTTTAAACAGGCTTAAGACAGTTTTAGCCTTCCAGACAAAATTGTTAGCATTCCACAGAAAATTGCCCGCTTCGACATACTCTTTTGCTTTTTTCTCCTCTGGCTTCTCCTTAAATGACTTTACTTCATAAACGCCTTTTTCTTTTTCCTTTCCCAGCTCAATATAACCAAAGCCAGTATCCGGGTTTTCCGGCTTAATGCCGATAACAACTAAATGGTTGGGGTTTTTTTTGATAACTTGTTCAGTTTTCTTTAAAACGTTTTGGAACTCTTTGGCGTCCTTGATCTGATGATCTGAGCCAATGCTGGCAATAATGGCTTCTGGGTCACGATGATGGATAATCACGCTTTCTAAGCCGACTGCGGCCGCTGTATCGCGGCGGGCCGGCTCTATAATCAGATTGTTTTCTAAAATTGCGCCAAGCTGGCCGCGCACTTCTTTTTCAGAAACAACGCCAGTGGATACATAAATATCTTCTGGTTTGGCAATCGGCAAAACACGTTCAACTGTCTCTTGCAGCATGGTTTTGTCTGAAACTAGCGCATAAAGCTGTTTTGGTTTGGTTTCCCGGCTTAGCGGCCATAATCTGGAGCCAACTCCTCCGGCTCGAATAACTATTTGCATATTTTAAGGTTTAAAAATTAAAAATAAAACTATGATCGCGGCTAATGCAAAGCGGTAATAAGCAAACACATTAAGGGGATATTTCTTTAAAAATAAAAGCAAGTATTTAATGCAGAAAAACCCGACTACGAATGAGGTGATCAAGCCAATGGCGATCAATGTCCATTGGTCACTGCCTATTTCAATCTTACTTAAATCATATCCTTTTTTCAAGGCGGCGCCGGCAAAGATGGGAATACCGATCAGAAAAGAAAAACGGGCCGCCTGGTCCCTTTTCATGCCGCTGATCATGCCGCCAACTATGGTAATGCCAGATCGGGAAGTACCTGGAATTAAAGAAATTATCTGCAACAAACCAACAGTTAAGGCTTGCCTCCAGGTCATGTTTTTTAAATCATATTTTTGCTGGGCGTATTTTTCTACCAATAAGAAAATTATACCAACGATCACCAACATTAAAGCCACGATCCAGGGATTGCGAAGATAAAAATCAATAATATCCTCTAAAAATAAACCGACTAGTCCGGCGGGAACAGCGCCGATCAGAATCAGCCAGAGCATGCGATGTTCTTTTGTGATATAATGTATTAGATCTTTCCAAAAGAAAATCAGTAAAGCCAGAAAAGTACCAGTATGGAGAGCAACATCAAAGGCTAAATCTGAATAAAGATTGAAATTCAAAAAATCGTGCAGAGCAACAAGGTGTCCGGACGAAGAAACAGGGATGAACTCAGTCAATCCCTGGACAATACCTAAAAAAATTGCGTATAAATATTCCATTATGGATGTACTCGAATTTATAAAACAAAGCCAAATGTGGTTGATTCCCCTGACCTGCCTTGTATTTACTCAAATTATAAAGATTTTTATCCGTTTGGGCAAGGGGCAAAAAGTGAACTGGCGCATGTTTTTCTCTTATGGTTCCATGCCCTCTTCCCATGCGGCTTTATTTGTCTCTCTGGCTACTATTATCTTTCTGATAGACGGTTATAATACGGCTGCTTTTGCTGTCGCTGTGGTTGTGGCCATTATCTTTATCAGGGATGCGGTCGGACTCCGAATGGTCATCAGTAAAGAAGGCCGCATGCTCAATCAGGTTTATCATTATTATTACATGGCCAATCGTGAGAACCGCGAATTAAAAGAGGAAAAAGCTCCGGAAAGAGTCGGGCATACCCAAGCCGAGGTTCTTGTGGGCAGTATCGTTGGTATTACTTATTCCCTGCTTTTATATTGTCTATTCCTCAATATTTAAAACCCGGCCGATATTTTGAATCTCTTCTAAATGAAGAGGTTTTTTTATTATTTTATTCTCCTCTTTATCTGCCAGAATGATTTCGTTCTGGTCCAAAGCAAGGGCAACTTGGCCTGAGGTCAGGAATATGACGTCGCCAGTTTTTATTTCCGAGTCACTGGTCAATAATCGGCCTTTATTTTCCAACCAAGCGCGCAGATTTCCAGTGTTTCTGTTAAAGCTGGCATCTTCAGGTGTAGTTTCATATCTGTCAGAATAAACATAATAGTCAACTTTCATTTCATCATCAAGATTAATGCCCATATTTAAGAAAACAGTAATGATAAATGAAATGTCATTATGAAGCCCCATCCGATATGGAATTTCCAATAATCCTCCATTCGTAGGGTCGTACCAATTTCCTTCTGCTTCATTTGCTATTCTAAGCAGATCGTCTTTGTTGGAAATACCATTACCATCCAGATCAGGATCTTCAATATTAATAATATTGTCCCCGTCCCTATCATAATGATCATTGACGTAATATCGGGTCGTGTCGATGGTCATGACATTACTATTGATAAAAATCAAAATAAAAATTACCCCGATCCATGCCCCGACAATTATAGATCTTACTAACCTGACTATTTTTTCCTTTTTAAAAATAATTGGAGCCAGGACTATAAAAAATATGGCGACAATTAGAGTCTCAAAAATAAAATTAACAAGAACGCCATTATTAGCAAAAAAGGTACCATAGAGAAATTCTAATCGGGGCAGGCCGATAAGTTCAGGCGACAGGGGTGCAAATAATGCGGTGGCTCCGTAAACCATATCCAAGACCAGATGGGAAATATTAGCAAAATAAAAAACAATACCTAAAGATTTTATGGATTGTTTTTTTGTTAATGATCCGATCAAAAAAATGATCAGGAATATTAATGTGTATGTTATTAAAGAATGCGTAAATAGCTGACGATGAGAAATCCGGGCAGACCCGAGATAATAATAAAACAAATCAATGTCAGGAAACAAGCCGCCAATAAAACCAACCACGTACATCCAGATCTGGGTTCTTCTGGGAAGCTTGTCTGCTTTCCAAATTTTTCTAGTAAAATAAGCCGTCAGGAAACCGGCCGGGCCGTGTGCAAATAACATTTTTTATTTTTTATTCAAAAAGATTTTTTCCAGCTTCAGCTTCGATCCATTCTTCAGTTTCAATCGAATAGACAAAAACTTGCATAAAACCAACGGTCTCGTCTTTGGAATAAATGCGCTCTTCCCTGCCTTCGGCGCCAATGCGGGCCGCCGCGTGCATTTTCCGGTCTATCAGCTTGGGTCGGACAGTCCTTTCTATTCTGGTTGTGCCTAAAGGAGATTCAAATTCGTAGTATTCCAATTCACCCGGGTCAAGATCTTCTTTGCCATGATCAATAACATCAAATTTTTCTTCGATCATATTACTCACCTCTGCCCACTTTTCATCATTCATATTATTTATTTGACATTTACACTCTGGCCGGATCCGCAGGTAACTTTGTCGCTAGTATCTACTACGCAAACATTATAATAATAAGTTTTTCCAGTACTAGCATTTGAGTCTGTGAAAGAAACTTCATTGGAGTTACCAGAATAAAATACATATCCATCAGAAGGGTAGGTTGGGTTAGAATTTGATTCTGATCTGACAATGCGGTAATACTTGAAGTTTTCCCCGCCTGATTTGCTCCAGGAAACGCTTACACCTGATCCGCCAGAGCTAAGGCCGGTAATGCTAGAACCAACTGGTGCCGCTGGAACTGGGGCTGGCTCTTCGGCAGTTTTTTCTTCCTCTTCTTTAGCCGCTTCTTCCTCTTCTTCAGTGTTAGTATTTTCGTTTGTATTTGCATCTTCATCTTCTAGGTCTTCTTCATCAGCAGTGTTAGTATTTTCATTCTCGTTTTCATTTGTGTCAGACTCATCAATTTCACCCTCATCACGAGAGGCGTTCCAGGTCCACCATTCAGAATCATATTCTTCATCTGTGATTTCTTCTACTCCCAGAGTTTCGCCATCAGCGACAGTCATTTTAAAGCCTTCAGCAATGGTGGCATTGTTCACTTCCACGTCTCCGGAAATAGCATAAACTGTAACTTCATCTGTGGTTTCGTCTACTTGAACGGCAAAGGCAGATCCTTCCGGTCTGATTTCTGCACCCAGGGCTGTTATTAGATATGAATCCATTAATTGAGCACCATTATGATAAGTATAACCGCGCAATTGTTCAATGTTAAGGGAATCGTCTTGAAGGCTTGTAAAAGTTACTTCAGTATTTTCGTCCATACGCATTTCAGCCGAAGATCCGACAGTAACAACGGCCCGGGAAGCATCAGCTGTTTTTAAGCTGTCGCCAACATTTAGTACAACTTCTTCAGCAATGATTTTCCAAGCGTCATCGGCTGATTTCAGGCCAATCGTGCCCCGCATGTAATCGATGTCAGCGGACACTTCCTGGCTGTCAAAACCATTATTTATATTCTCAATATTAACGTCATCGGTCCCTTCTGAATCATTGTTGCGGCCATAAAATCCAAAATACCAAATAATTACGACCACGAGGATAACGACAACTCCTATCAGCACATAAGTAATGATATTTTTTTTCTTATTCTTCTTATAAAGATTTGATTGTTGCATTTTTTTGAGTTATTTAATTATGTAAATGCGATTTATATTGTACTTTATTAACCCAATTAATTCAAGGTGTCAAGTTGACTCCGCCAGTAAACCCGCTGCCATAAGGCTTAAACTTGTTTTCCAGCCTGAATCCGCTGTAATAGTCGAATATTTTAACCTGAGAACCGCCCGCCAGGGGGCTGGTGATAATCTCGGCCTTATAATCACTGTCAATATTAGCAATCCCAATATTAATGTCTGAAATTCCTGCATAAGGTGCCTTGGAATAAATAGAACTGACTTTTCCGGTGCTCTTTTTATATTTCAAAACTTTGAACTCCCCGGTCTGGCCGGAGGTGGCAATTATTTCTTCTTTAAATTTGCCTTTTGAATTGACGTCGCCAACGGACAAGCTTATTCCACCAATATAATTTTCAAAAATATTTTTGGATATAACTCTTTTTAAATTATTATTATCCTTTAAGTACCAGGCGTAAATCTTTCCCGTATTGCCGGCGGCTGATGATATGATGATGTCCTGCTTTTTCTTGGCTCTAATAGATCCGATTGCGATATTTATGCCGCCTTTAAAATCATCGTTTTTTAAAGCCTGCTTTTTTAATAATTTAATTTTACCGCCTGAAGTGTATGCATAGACTTTTATCCATTCATCATCTCCGCCGGCAGGAGCAACCACTATTTCCTTATTACCTTTGCCGTTTATTTGGCCGGTGGCAATGTTAAAACCGGTTTTTTCATCACTGACTTTTTCCTTGGCAAGTAATTTTAATTTGCCGTTCTTATATTTATATACTTTTATATAGCTACGGCCATTTTTTGGGGCAACCACCACTTGATCTTTGCCGTTTTTATTCAAATCGTCTATTACGACATTAAGCCCGGCCTCAAAATTGTCGCCATAAGGTTTTTTACTTGCCAGCTTGCTGCCGAAATATGACAGAACTTTTATCTTGTCAAAATTGGCAACTATAGTTTCGTCGTTAGAATTGCTTATTTTAACATTTCCCCAGTAAGGAACGAAATTTCCAGTCACGTCTTCATTGAAGGCAAAGAATTGCGTCTGGGTATCGCCGCTCATATTAAACATTCTGATATGGGCGCTGCCACCTGAAGCCGGAGCGGTAGTAATTAATGAAGGATATGATTTTTCAAATGACTGGAATTCAAAAAGCCGGTTTTTAATATTATCAGTGAACTCAAATTCAGCCTCGCCTTCTGGGTTGGAAATAATTCTTTTCCAGAAACTTCCGCCCTGCTTTATCGTGTAAACTGTATTGGGCTCTAAATCTGTAAATTTATAAGTGGTATTGATTTTTGATTCAGCCGGTATTTCCTGCCAGGAACCAGACAGGCCGTCACTTGCCCAGGAGACATTTTTTATATCTGTGGTTTGGCTTCCGGGATCAACCTTTAAATTGGGAACTTCGGTACTGTCGTTTTCCGGCTCACGAGAATAAACGACTGTTTTGTCCGTATAGACAGTATTGGTCCGGCCGGAATGAATAATGTCGGCTTTAGCCACGGTAATCATTTTATTCTGGTTGGCAGACAAGTCAGTTTCAACATAAACAACATTATAATCCCCATTATTATGGGATTGAAGAGGCAGATAATCACCATTACTCTTGGCAAATATCCGGCTGACGGAAGAGTTTAGTTTGAATTTTGGCCGTAAATATGGCACATCCTGTTCTTCCAAATTTATCATCTCTAAAGTAACAGCTGGCTCGGTTCCGTCATTGTTATTTTGAAAATTCATTTCTATATCAAACTGGTCTTTTTTAATAGGCCAATGTTCAATGCCGTCTTCTGATACATGAAAGATATTGTAGTGATAGTATCCGTCCGATTGGTTAATGGCGCCGCCGGCTCCGCCTGTGACAAGCTGATAATAACCGTTCGTAATTGTAGCTATATCTGAATTTTTTAATAATTTATAATCATAACCGTGGGCATGTCCTACGATTACATCATCAATGGTGTTATTATCCAGAATTTCAGCCACATTATCGCGATTGATACTTGAGAGCCATTGCAATGAAAGGGCGGCCCAAGTCGGCGAAAGCAAGGGGTGGTGAACAAGAACAATTTTCTTTTCCGCGCCTGAAGAAGAAAGATCATTTTCAAGCCAGGTTGTATCCAGGATCTGGCCACTGGAAAATTCATTGGCAGAATTAACAGCCGTGTAATGTACGCCCCCGTAATCCCAGCTGTAATCCGTGTCGCCTAAATATTTTATATATTCGTCCCAATCTTCACTGTAGTCATGGTTGCCAGGAATAGTTAAATAAGTCGTGGACAAAGTGTCTATCTCATCTTTAAAATAACTTAACTGATTATCAACTATGCCCGGATCAGCATCACCTTTAATAAGGTCGCCGGAATTTGTAATGAATAAGGGATTGATAATTTCCATTTGATCAACGATGTCTTCAAACACAGGATTTAATGCCTGATTGCTGTATTGCGGTTGATTGTCTGACATAGCCACAAAATAAAAATCACCGTCTTCCTGAAAAAACGGCCCCATGTTTATGGTCTTTTTTTGACCAGCCTCAATAACTGCCTGGAATTTTATGGCGTTAGTCTTTCTGATTATTCCGTAAGAACTATTAAAAAAATCAGGGATCATTAGGTCAGGATCAATATTTTCCAGAGTGATAGTAGCCGTTACAGGGCTGCCACCAGATTGATTGTCAACTTGTACGCTCGGGTTCATTGATAATGACCGGGCAACAATGGCATTGCCGCTTTTCTGCATCTGGGCGCAACCAGAAAAATTAAAAGTCGCCGCTTGAATCGCCATGGGAAAGAAGACAGCGAAGAGAACAGGGATTGTGGCGGTTATGAATTTAACCATGCGATAGCCTTTTCTTCGTTGGAAAATGATTTTAATTTATTTGTCCGGCTTAAGGCAGACAATAGGTCTAAAATGATCTGCATGCCCCAAGTTTGTCCGTAAACAGCGATTTTTTCAATCTTAGGGTCATTGATCAGATCAACGTATATTTTTTTTGTTTCCTCAGTCATTTGCTCAGAATTACCTACATCAGCCACATCAATTAAAATTTTAAATTCTATGTCAGGAAACTTTTCCGTTAATTCCTTAAATGAGTCTTTCAACCATTTTGTTTCAGATGTATTTTCCTCAAATGTGTATGTTGGTTTTGCGTTAAACAAAAGAACACCATTTTTCTGCAGCTTTAGTTCAGCCTTATTGCCCTCGAACTTGTTTTCCCAAATAATTTTGTCTTCTACTTTTTTTGCCATAGTTAAAACATTAAGAGATCCGGTTTAAATATGAAAATCAGCCCTATTAAAAGGATCAAGATGCCGCCAATCAGGTTCGACCACCGGGCAAACTTACCAGTAAAGCCGACTAATTGCAAGGTTAACATCGCGATTAAAAATACGATAAAATCGTCAATCATGAAGAATATTACATATACTCCGATATAGGCGTAATATTCCCAGGTCGTCAGATCACTTAAACTTAAAATTGAAGTGAAAATAGCCGGCAATCCGGCTGAGCAAAACAATTCAACTAAATTAACGGTAAATGCCAGGCCAATAATGCCGGCTAATGTTCCGGGCAAAATTGCTTTTGGTGTAATTAATCCTTTGATCCGGTTCATAGTTTTGGACCGGGATTTGCCGTGTGTTACTTTGCATTCGCCTTTCCTATATTTAAAGAAGTCTTTAATGCTGATTGTACCGGCGACAATTGCTATTATGCCAATTATTATTCGGGTGACAAATAAAAAACGCACAAATAAAAATATATTCAGCCAGGCAGCCATAAAGAAATAATAAACAAGGCCGGAAGTGATCAGGAAGGTGCCGCCAATAATCCACATTTTTTTCCTGTCTTTGGTTTGCAGCAATAGGCCTATTAAAAAAATCAGGACCCACATCGCGCAGGGATTGAATCCATCCAAGATCCCCAAAGCAACGGTCAGGGCCGGCAGGGGTAATTGAGATAAGTTGATCTCCCCCAATAATGGGTAGGAGATGATTTTATCTTCGCCCTCGCCGGAAGACCCCTCCTCCGCCTGTTCGGCTCCGGCAGGTAAATCGGTCTCTTGAAATTTTTTAACTTTTTCAAGCGGATCAGGATATTCTGTATTTTGATAAGAAATTATATGATTTTCTATTTCTGTACCAGTGGATGTCTCGCTTAAATAACCCTCAACTACTTTATCACCGATAAATAGTTTAGGAACAGAACCAGGATCAATGCCGTATGCTTCAGCAAACTCTAAATAGAAGCTAGCATTGTTCTGGTCGTACCATACTTCATATTCAATTAAATTAACTTCTGGATATTCAGGTATGAGCTGATTTTCAATATAGGCCTTCAGTTCGGCACAATGAGGACAGCCATCACCATGGAATAAATATATGTTCATTTGCTCCTGGGCGGCAACTGGGCCAGGAGCAAACGGCAATAATATTAATAAAAGTAAAAAACCACTGAAAATATATTTTTTCATACCTGGATATTATAGGAAATTTGAAGATTAATTACAACCATTAGGCCAGAGGCAGCCAAATTTGAAAAGTGGAGCCTCTTCCCTTTCCTTGACTTATAAAATAAAGCCATCCCCCGACCGGTTCAATAATGCCCTTGATAATGAATAATCCCAGTCCGGAGGCGTTCGGATGCATGCCGATCACTCTTTCCCCGCGGTAAAATTTAGCGGCAATATTTTTTTTATCTTTTTCAGTAAGACCGACGCCAGTGTCTTTGCATTCAAGCACCGCATATTCCTTTCCGCTTTTTTCTTTCTTAGCCAGGTTTACGGCAACATCCCCCTTTTCCGTGTAATTCAGCCCGTTTTCTACCAGATGGCTAACCGCCTCTTTCAGCATTATTTCCTCTGAGCTGACAATCAATTTACCGGCTGGCTTTTTCCAGGCCAATCTTACTCCCTTTTCCCCGGCGTACTTTTGCAGACCTTCCACCGCCTGATCAACCACATTGATAAAATCGATTTGCCGGGCTTTGGTCCTTAATTCGCCCGCATCGATTTCTGATGCGATCAGAATATCGTGAACGATCTTTTCCAGATTATTGGCTGCCTGAAATGCGTCCGGAGCCATTTTTAATCTTTCTTCAGGAGGCATGTCGTCTTCGCACATCATGGAAAGCATACCGCGGATGATGCTGGTCGGAGTCCTTAATTGATGCGATGCGATCGTTAAAAAATCAGATTTTATCTTATACAGATTTTTTATTTCTTTAGTCTGTTCTTTTACGCGGATATCCATCCGTTCGTAAAGAATGGCGTTTTCTATGGCGATAGCCGCCTGGTTGGAAATCGTATCTAATAACTCCAGATCTCTTTTGGTAAATACCTTTCGGTTCGCCTTATCTCCTAAAACAATGAGGCCGATCAGCTCATCCCGGTTGACCATGGGCAGCACGACTTCGCCGCCGAGTTCCTTAATTCTTAAGGCAGCACCCCCCTTTTGCTTGCCAGTTGTCAGCGGCCTGTTCTCTTCCCTGGTAAAATTAAAAAAATCTTCTGACCCGGCAATATTCTGCGCGCCCGGAAAATTGAAATCCACTATCTGACTGATCTGATTTTTATGAATTAAAACCACAGATGCGCCTTTCAGCTCCAACGCATTGACGACCGTATCAATGATAAGCCGGATTACTTCACTTAGTTTGATCTTGGTGTTGAGCTGGTAGGCCAGCTTTTCCAAGGTTTTTTGGGTTTCTTTGGGCATTTTTATTATTTTATCAAATAAAAATTTTTCCCGCAATTACCCTTGAATTAATAAAATTTTAATGATATATTAATTTTATGTTATTGGAATTTTTTTTATTTTTATCAATTATTCTAAATCTGGCAATTGGTGTTTTCGTTTTTATTAAAAATCCGAAACAGCCAGCAAATATTTTTTTCTTTTTATTTGTACTCGGTTTATCAGGTTGGACAACCTCATATTTGTCCCCTTTTATTATTAATATTCCATACGATATTATAAATGTTTTAATATATGTTGCTCTTTTTTCCGCTTTATTTATAGGTGTTGGTTTCTTTTTTTTCTCTTTATTTTTCCCTGTTAATTTGAAAACGATTAATAAAATTTATATTAGCATTGGTATAATTGGAATTATTTTATTTATTTCTATCCTACTAATACCGGACATTTTTTATTCAAATCTTCGGTATTCCTTCGAAGAAAAAAGCATTGGTGGGGACTTCGGTATTGGTTTACTATTATTAACTGGAGTGACAACATTTTTTGCCTTATGGGGATTCATAAATTTAATCACCAAATATTATCAATCTAACCAAATTAATAAAAAACAAATATCTTATATACTTGTTGCGATGATAATTTTATTAGTCTTTGGTGTGCCGTCGGGGGTGGTATTGCCCTTTCTTGGAGAATTTGAATATGTAAAAATCGGCCCTATTTCGACTTTAATTGCCATTATTATTATGAGTTTTGCCATTTTAAAATATCGATTACTTGATATTAAGATAGTAATAAGAAAGAGTCTAGTTTTTGGACTAACGATAATATGTTTATTAGGTATAGTAATTTTATTAGCGATTTTAACCAAAGACTTGCTCTATGATTATTTTGGAATTGACCCGATTATTTCAGTTATTATTATTATGGCCTTGATGATTCTTATACTTCCTGCAATGAAAGATTATATAAAAGAAAAACTTGATAACATTTTCCTTAAAGAATATATCGACTTGTCAGCTAAGGTTGATCAATTGTCCCAAAACCTCCAATCTGAAACCCAGCTTATGGGCCTGGCAGAAAAAGCGTGCGTAAATATTCAGGCGCTGCTGGAAGTAAGAAATGTCAGGTTCTTTTCCATTAATCGCCAGGAAAACAAATTCATTCTCAACTACCCCGAAAAAAAACAAATTCTGAAAATGGAAAATCCATTTATAAAATATTTCCAGTCCTCCCGGGACATTTTGATAAAACAGGAAATCCCCATGCTCCTTTCCAGGCAAGACGGCTTAAAAGACCAATTGAAAAAATTGCAATTAGAAATGCAGAAGACTGGCTCAGAAGCCGTAATCCCCCTATTTGCCGGTAAAGAACTTATCGGTATGATCTTTATGGGGGAAAAGATGTCCGGAAAAGAGTGTGAATCCAGTGATATTGAATCAATGAAATCAATCGCAGAAAACGCGGAATTAGCCCTTGAAAATGTCCTTCACTATCAAGAAGCTCTTAAAAATATACAAATTCATCAACAGATGA
>JAHJKD010000059.1 GCA_018822435.1 Patescibacteria group bacterium | reverse complement strand
TCTTAACTACTATAAAAATGAAATCTCCATGCAAGGCGATAACCCACCGATAGGAATCATACTCTGCACTGAAAAAAACAATGTCAAAGTAGAGTATGCAACAGCAGGACTTGATGAAAATCTTTTTGTTTCAAAATACAAGATAGTACTGCCAACGACAAAAGAACTTGAAGAGTTAGTTAAAGAAGATTTGGAGGAATTAATTTGATAAGAGCTAAAGCTCAATGCAGGGAGGCACTAAATGCCGAGTCGTAAAATCCTAGTAACAGGAATAGCCGGTTTTATAGGGCATGCTTTAGCAAAGAAACTTTTAGCACGCGGTGATGAAGTTGTAGGACTTGACAATATAAATGATTATTACGATGTAAATCTCAAGTACGCAAGACTAGCAGAGCTAGGCATTTCAAGAGAAGATATTGAAAAAAGCAATTCAAAATTCAAAATTCAAAATTCAAAATTATTTCCTCGCCATAAATTTATAAAAGCAAATTTGGAAGACACGCAGACCATATACAATATTTTCGAATCTGAAAAATTTGATGCAGTGTGTAACCTTGCAGCACAAGCGGGCGTGCGCTACTCTATAGAAAACCCTCATGCTTACATACAAAGCAATGTAGTAGGTTTTATGAACATACTAGAAGCATGCAGACACAACGATGTTAAAAATTTGTCTTACGCATCCAGTTCTTCTGTGTATGGGCTTAATAAATCTCAGCCTTTTAAGACAAGTGACCATACAGACCATCCTGTGAGCTTATACGCCGCTACAAAAAAGTCTGGTGAGATGATGGCTCATACATATAGCCATCTTTACAACATATCAACAACAGGACTGCGTTTCTTTACCGTTTACGGACCATGGGGAAGACCAGATATGGCACCTATGCTCTTTGCAGATGCAATACTTAATGACAGAGCAATAAAAGTATTTAACCATGGAAATATGAGCAGAGACTTTACCTACATAGATGACATAGTAGATGGAATCATAAAAGTAATAGATA
Organism: Patescibacteria group bacterium; assembly: GCA_018822435.1. Taxonomy (GTDB): domain Bacteria; phylum Patescibacteriota; class Patescibacteriia; order UBA9570; family JAHJKD01; genus JAHJKD01. The sequence goes on along the minus strand of JAHJKD010000059.1, from coordinate 11,386 downwards.
ATCCAGCAACTCCAATAGATAATTCAAAATTCAACATTAAAAATTCAACATTAAACTTGCCACCGCAAGTTTCAACCGCACCATATAAAATTTACAACATTGGCAATAACGCACCTGTGAGTCTTATGGAATTTATAGAAACACTTGAGACATCACTAGAGAAAAAAGCAGAGAAGAATTTCATGGATATGCAAGATGGCGATGTAGTGTCTACTTATGCAGATACGAGTGGACTTATAAATGATTTTGGATATAAACCTGATACAAAGCTAAGTGATGGGATTGGTGAGTTTGTGAAGTGGTATAAAGATTTTTATTCAGTAAAGGAAAAAGATGCAAAATAGTTTAATATCTATATGTATTCCATCATACAATCGACCTGAAGAGCTTTACAGATTATTAAATTCAATAGACAGTAAAAATAAAGAAAAAATAGAAATAATAATTTGTGAAGATAAAAGCCCAAAAAGAGATGAAATAAATAGTGCAGTAAAGAAATTCATTACTCAAACTAATTTCAAAGTAAAGTATTTTGAAAATGAAATTAATCTGGGTTACGATAAAAATTTAAAAGAGTTAATATCAAAATCAAGTGGCGATTTTATAGTTTTTATGGGAGATGATGATACTTTTATCCCTAATGCTCTTGATAAGTTGATGCATTTTTTAGAAAGCAATCATTCATTAAGCTACATACTTAAATCCCATCAGCATATTTTTAAAGATGGAAGAATAGAAAAATTTAGATATTTTAATGGAAACAAATTTTTTAAATCAGGAGAAAATACTTATATAGAGCTATTTAGAAAAAGTGTTTTTATTTCTGGATTTACTATCAATAGAAACTATATTCAAAACCTAATAGTGAATGATTTTGACGGTACTTTGCTATTTCAATTGTATTTACTCGCGGAAGTGTTAATGAACTATGAGTGTGCTTATTTTGATGTACCATTAACGCAATCATTAGAAGAAGGGGTTCCTTTTTTTGGTAATAGTGAATCTGAAAAAGAACTATACACACCGGGTACAATTACTATAGAAAACTCTTTGAATTTTTTAAAAGGCTTTTTTAAAATCACAATTTTTATTGATACTAAATATAATCTAAACGCTACTTATAAAATAAAAAGAGACATGTCAAAATATTTTTATCCTAGCCTTGCAATCCAAAGAGAGAAAGGAATAAAAGAGTTTTTTAGATATGTTAAAGAACTAAATAAAATAGGTTTTAATATTACATTATATTATTATATTTATGTTGTAGCATTAGTGCTTTTTGGTAAAAAAAATTGTGATAGTGTAATCGTTTTTTTAAAAAAATTACTCGGAAAGACACCAAAGTTATAATGTATGTTCTTATTTGATATAGCAAACGTAGTATATAAACATCTATGATGATATAAGAGTCTGTATGCATCACTATTAATGAAAGGGACAATCTTGGTAAGGAAATTAATAACTATTTTGCAAAAAAAAGAATTTTTGTGGAATTTATTAGCACAAATAACACAAATGTTTGGGGCATTACTGATGGTAAAATTGATGTCAATGTATTTGACTAAAGGCGACTATGGTAAATATGCATTGATTAATTCATTGGTTGCCCTATTTATGATACTTCCTTTCAACGCCATGATACATGGCATAATGAGATATGTTTCTGAATATCAAAATAGAGAAACATATAAAGATTTCTTTACCGTGAATATTGTTGTGCTTACATTAATATTTTTTGTTATATATATTTTTTTATGGATAATGTCTCAATTTATTGACTTTAGACTAGGACAGTATTTTCATTATATATCTTTACTGGTTCTCTCTGAAGTGTATAAAACAGTATTAAAATCGATTGAAAATGCGAATAGAGAAAGAAAAAAAATAGCGATTTCAGCATTATTTGAATTTTCTATAAAACTAATTATATTAATAGTACTAGCTAATTTAGCAATCGCATCAATACCGAATATATTAATGCTAATTATAGTGGGAAATATAATAGCCATATTTGTACTTATGTTTAATAACTACAAAAATATTAGAAAAATTCCGACAACATCATTTAAAATTTTCTCTCCTATATTACTTTTTTCTCTACCATTGATTTTTTCACAGTTATTTGGATGGGTAAGAGATATGTCGGGAAGATGGTTTTTAGAATATTTTACCTCATCAGAAGATATAGCCATATTCGCAATTATGTCAACATTAGCTGCCATTATTCCTAGTGCAGCCAATAGTTTAATAAGTAGTTACTTGGTACCTATTCTTTATCAAAAAGAACATACTTCAAATGGGTACACAAAAAATATCATCAATAAACTTATGCCAATATTGTTAATAAGTACGTTTATAACGGCATTTATGATGTATATGATACAGGATTGTTTTGTCTTATTCTTTTCGGATGAAAAATATATTTTATATGCATGGATGCTACCGTATATGTATGTGGCTTTTTCTTTGTACACAGTTTCTATCATTGCAAGTTATGAAATGTATAGTAGAATGATGACGAAACTTTTAATCTATCCAGCAATAATATCATCTTTTGTTACAGTGGTTTCAGGTTTATTTTTAACAAGTAGTTTAGGCTTACAGGGCGCATTTATAGGGTATATGTTGACATATATCGTATATGCTTCTATAATATTTTATATTGTATTTTTCAAAAAAAGGAACTAAAAATGTTTTTTAATAAATTTTTTATTTTTATACATAAGTTTTCATATAAACTTTATAATATATATGCTTGGTATATTTCAAAAATTGTCAAAAAGTGTGGCACGAAATTGAAAATATGGGGTAATGTAGTTCTGAAAAATCCTGAAAATATAGAATTTGGTAATTCTGTAGCACTTAATGATGGAGTTTATATTAACGCATATGCTTCTGTTAAAATAGGAAATAATGTTGCAATATCTGCAGGAGCTATGCTAATAACAACTGGACTAGATATAAGTACTTTCACAGATAAAATGCTTCATTATGGGAAACCAATAATATTAGAAAATAATATACAAGTTGGAGCTGGAGCAATAATTTTACCAGGTGTTAAGATTGGCTCAAATGTTATTATTGGAGCTGGCAGTGTAGTTACAAAAGATGTTGTAAATAATGCTGTTGTAGCAGGTGTTCCTGCAAAAATAATACGAAGAATCACTGATAGTAAAAAGGGTAATCTATGAAGGACAGACTAGATGTTTGTAAGTTTATTGGAAAAATAAACTATCAAGAGGTTGAATGTCACGATATAAAAATTAATGGATTACAAGTAATAAATGATAGGAATAAGATAGAAATTTATAATGATCCATTTAGAACTGTTCCTTTATTCATCGCAAAAGATAAGAATAATGAAATAATCTTATTTTCGAATTTTGAAGAATTTTATTTATACAGTAACTTTGATAAAACTATAGATAAAGTCGGTTTTTGGGAGATAGTTTTATTTGGAAGTGGGCTATGGTCTCGGACACTTTACAAGTGTGTAGAACAGATGCCAAGTGCCTCTAAAATTGTGATAGATAAAAATACAAATGAATATACTATTGAAAGATATTGGGACTTTGATATAGTAGAAGATAATAATATTGATAGCATAGAAAAAGCTGCACAAGGGCTTTATGATAGGCTGGATAGAATATTCTCTAAACTTGATAAAAACCAAAAATATGTGATGGGTATGAGTGGTGGCATGGATAGTCGTATCACGCTTGCTTTTTTGTCTAAATACATTCTAAAAGAGAACTTAGAGCTTTTTACTTATGGCTTCGATGAGAGACTTTTGGAGTACAAATATGCTTGTGAAGTAGCAGAGGCTTTGGGATATAACAAACCAAAATTTCATAAGCTTACAAAAAAATCTTATAAAGATGCGATGAACTATTTACCACAAATGAGCGGTGGACAAATAGGGATAAATCATTGTCATATAACAAGTTTTTTAAAAGAGAATAAATTAGAAGGATATAAGCAAATTTCCAATTATTTTAGTGATGCATTATTTGGATATGATTGTACTAATCCAAAAAAGATAGAAAATATTGATGTAAATTATTATTCAAAGCATATTGAAAATATTGATTTTTTATCTCTTGAAACTAAAAACAAAATACTTGAAGATGCTAAAAATATTTTTAAAGGTTTTACTGATAAATCTAATTTTTCTTCACTGAGTGAGTACAGATATTTAACAGAACGAAATCAAAAATTTCATTCGTATTTAGCATATATCCAAAAAGGTAATTTGATATTAGCAGATTTTGATTTGTTGATATATATGACTTCTATATCCATTGAACATAAAGAACAAAAAAAGTTAATTGATTTTATTTTGAATAAATATTTTCCAAAAGTATCAAATGAAAAATTTGAAAATATTTCATCAAGAGATTTTAATGGAGTTAATAAAGGTTTTACGATAAGTAATAAGTTAGTAGGTGCTATCAAATGGTACAACTTTAAATTCCTAAATCGAGCAAATGCAATCTTAAGACCTTTTACAAAAGGACATATCCAATTATTTAACAAATATCAAACTGAAGAGCAGGAACGCTTACTTTATCGAAATTTTGATTCTTTTTTGTATTTGGCAACTCAAAAATTTGTAGATAAGGGGTTGATGACAATTGAACAAAAAAAATATTGGGACAAATTGCCTTTGAGGGCAAATGGAGTTGGAGAACGCTACTATTTGATTGGATTGGCTCGGTTGATTAAATGAAAATAATGATTGTTGGTGATGGAGTAAAGATTTATAGTGATGCATTTTACAAAGCATTTTTGAGTTTAGGGCATGATGTTGAACATTTCGTGTGGACGAAATATCTCCATAGTAGTGGACGAATAAAAAGAATATCCGCAAAAATTCAAAACAAGTTTTTGATAGGAAATAGAATTCGCAAACTCAATGATGATCTTATTAATAATGTGTGCGATTTCAGACCTGAACTAGTCTTTATCTACAGAGGGCAATATATATATCCAAAAACATTGCAAATAATTAAACAATATGGAACAGTTGTATTTGGATACCATAATGACGATCCCTTTAAAGTTCAATCATCTTTTTTGCAAAAAGATCGCTTTTATCTCAAAGGATTAAAATTTTACGATTGGATTTTTGCGTATCGACATAAAAACATCCTCGATTATCATCAACTTGGGATGAACAATGTTTCATTGTTACGCTCTTATTACCTAGCAGAAGATAATTATCCCATAGAAAATTTAGAGGATTCTGTATATAGCTGCGATGTTATTTTTATAGGGCATTGGGAAGATGATGGAAGAGATGAAATGTTAATCACTTTGGCACAAGCCGGGTATAGTATTAAACTGTATGGTACTGAATGGAATAAGTCAAAACATTATCTTCAGCTCTCTCAGTATTTTGGTGAAATTTATCCGTTGAGAGGGAATGATTATAATCTATCACTTAATAGTGCAAAATTAGCACTGGTTTTTTTCTCTAAAATGAATAACGATACCTATACCCGCCGATGCTTTGAAATTCCTGCAACAAAAACATTTATGTTATCAGAGTTTTCAGAAGATATGGATTTGATGTTTAAAGAGGGGATAGAAGCTGAATATTTTAGGCACATAGATGAGTTGTTAAAAAAAATCAAACTCTATCTTCATGATGATGATCTTCGAAAAATGATTGCGAAAAAAGGATATCAAAGATTGCTAACAGATGGGCATGAAGCAGTGGATAGAGCACAAGAAATTATCAATATATATTGGCAAATAAAATGAATAATAATTTTTATTTAAGTATGTTTTTATTTATCTTTTCAGGATTTTTATTTATATCAAAATTTTATTTTAGTATTGAAATTCCAAGTTTTATATTTTATCTATGGGTGTTTTTTGGATTTATTCAAGTGATGATTATATTTAAAACCTATCAAATCATCTTGGGAATTTTTTTACTTTTAAATCTTGTTGTGGCATTTTATTTTCATTATATTTTACAAAATTTTGCAATTTTATTTGAGAATGGTCCTTTTGATTTTAGTGCTTATTCATTCTCAAACATAAATGTGTTGAATAGCTTAATGTATCTAATTTTTATGTTGGTTTATTTTGTTTTATTAGTAAACTATAAAAGTATATTTAGTATGAAACAGCAAGCAAAATGGCAAGTTCTGATTGGAAACATCAATGTTATTACGGGAAAAATCAAAAATGTAAAATATCAAACATTATACATCTCAGTAATACTACTAGTATTTATTAGTCTATTTATTTTTACATTTACATTTAATGTACATAAGGGTCCTTATGGGTATGGCATTCAAGGTAGTTTTGAAATAAGTAATTTTATGCGAGCATTTATAGGTTTGATGACATTAATAGTTTATGGAATGTACAGAATAAAGAAGAATTTTTATTTTACGAAAAGTGTTTTTGCTTTTAAAGTTTTACTTTTCTTAATCTTATATCTCTCAGTTTTGTCTTTTGGTTCTCGTGGAAGTCTAGTCGGTATTATCTCAGTATTATTAATTTTTGAAACTATTATCGACCAAAAAATTGGTATAAAGCTTTTGAATATGTTTACATCTTTTTCATTGATTTTGATTTTAATTATTTTATGGCCTTTTATGAGAACATTAGTATTTGAATCAGGACTTATTGGAGCTCTAGTTATAGCATTTGATTTACTGATGGTAGGATTTGGTGCATTTGATGAGCAACAATTTAGAATGTTGCCGATGATTCCGATGACATTGTTTCACTTTTTATATGTTATTGATTTAATAAAAGATGGCGTATCGTTGAATTATCAAACTTTTATTAATTTAATTCCTCAGCAATTGCCTGAATCTTTAGCTAATGCCATAGGATATGAACGTCCTTTGAATGATAATTGGCGATTAGCAGATCACTTTTTTCATGGAGGTGGATTTTATATTTTTGCTAATGCGTATTGGAATGGTGGAATTTTGGCACTTTCTTTATTTACATTGGCGATTACAAAAGTATTGATTTGGATAGAAAATATTTTTAAAAATAATTCACCTATCTATTATTTGGCATATCCATTATTTATATATCTCATACCTGTTAATACCTTCTATGGCATTCAACCGTTTGTGCGAGGGTTGGAATATGGTTTATTGGGATTGGCTGTAATATATATATTTAAAAATATAAAAGTAGGGAAAAATGACATTAGTAATTGATGCAGTTGGTGCCAGTACAGGTGGCAATATTACCATTTTAAATAACATATCTTTTTATTTATTGCAGATTGATTCCAAATTAAACATTCATATTTATATTGAACAAACACCATTCGAAAAATATTTTTTATATCAACATGAAAATATTGAGTATTATCCTGTACAAAATAAAACATTGATTCAGAAAATTATTTGGCAACAGTATGGACTTCATAAAAAAGTCAAAAATGATGGTGGAGATATACTATTGTCTATAACAAATATCGGTAGTGCCTTTGCAAAAATTCCGCAGATTGTCTATTTCCATCAGGCTTTATTATTTATCTCTAATCGTGATCTTTGGAGATTTTTTTCAATCTCATATTACATTCGTTTCAAAATATTAAAGTTTTTTGTTTTACTTGGGTTTCTGCGAGCTTCTGCTGTGATTGTACAAACACAGACGGTAAAAGAGAACATATTAAAAGAGTTCTTTTTTCTTGATGACAGGATACATGCGATACATAGCGGAGTACCGAAAATTTTTGAACATCACTCATGTAATTGGCAATCACCTAATGATTTGAATGATTTTGTTAAGATTCTATATGTCGCTCACCCATCCGAATACAAGAATTTTGATATACTTTTTGAAACTGCCAAATTGGCTAAAGAGAAAAATTTGAAATTTGTTTTTTTACTTACATTAGATGAAGTTTCAAAAGACCAGCGTTATCAAGGTTTAATCAACACGTATTTAGAGATGATTAGTAAGTATGCTCTTGAACCTCATATACGTTTTATAGGGGTATTAAAAAATTCGGCAGAAATGGAACAGGCATATCATTATGCCGATGTGGTGATTCACCCTTCATTTGTCGAATCATTTCCGCAAACATTAACAGAAGCGATGCAATTTGGAAAACCTTTGATCTCTGCAAATTTGGGTTATGCCAATGAAATTGCTGCGGAAGCGTCAATATATTTTAATCCACATGACCCGCAGGATTTATTGGATAAGATTACCGATAATCTCTTTTCGGAAAATGCGAGGCATTTATGGAGAGATAAATCTTTAGAGAGAGTAAAAACATTTGGACCGATAGCTCAATGGGGAAAATTGTACACATTTATCGAAAAAATTTATCAAAAAAAGTATTTTTCATGAACCAAGATCTTTCCATCATTATCCTTACTTACAATGAAGAACTGAATATTGAAAAATGTTTAGTTGAAGCAAAAAAACTAACCAATACTATTTTTATAGTTGACTCATATTCTACAGATAAGACTTTAGAAATTTGTGAAAAATATGGATGTAAAATTTATCAAAATAAGTTTATCAATCAAGCTATTCAACTTAATTGGGCTTTGGAAAATATAGAGTTTCAAACTAAATGGATTTTACGACTTGATAGTGATGAGTACTTTTTGCCTGAACTCATAGACGAGATGAAAAATAGACTTGATAGTCTGGATGAAGATATAAGCGGAATATTTTTTAAACGAAGAGTTTTTTTTATGGATAAGTGGATAAAGCATGGTGGATATTACCCTACATGTATTTTAAGGGCTTGGAGAAATGGCAAGGCTATTTGTGAAGAGAGATGGATGGACGAACATATGAAACTACTTGAGGGTAGAAGTATTACATTTGAGTATGATTTTGTAGATGATAATAAAAAAAATCTTCACTGGTGGATAAGCAAACACAACAACTATGCCACAAGAGAAGCCATAGAACAGCTCAATAGTAAATATGGATTTTTAGATTATGAACCCGTAAAAGCAGATATTTTTGGAACACAAGAGCAAAAGAAAAAATGGCTAAAAGAAAAGGTTTACAATGCTTTGCCTTTGGGCGTGAAGCCGTTTATTTATTTTTTCTATAGATATTTTTTAAAGCTTGGCTTTTTAGATGGGTTTAGAGGGTTCTTATTTCATGTGTTACAAGGATTTTGGTATAGATTTTTGGTTGATGCTAAGGTGTATGAAGTTGAGAAAAAGGCTAAAGAAAGTGGTAAGAGTGTGAAAGAAGTGATTGAGAGTGAATATGGGGTGAAGCTGTGAAAATTCTGGATTTGAATAAATTTGATAACAGTTGGTATAAACCAGCAAATAAGGTAAAAATAATACTTTGGTATTTTATTAATATGTTTATGTTTAAAACTTTGTTCCCTATTCCATCAAGTATAAAAGTGAAAGTTCTTAGACTTTTTGGCGCAGAAGTTGGAAACGCAGTGGTAATAAAACCAAATGTAAATATAAAGTACCCTTGGTTTTTGACTATAGGCGACAATTGTTGGATAGGCGAAGAGGTATGGATAGATAATCTTGCACAGGTCACTATTGGAAATAACGTATGTTTGTCTCAGGGTTCTTATCTGCTTACAGGAAGTCATGATTATAAAAAAGAGGCTTTTGATTTGATGCTTGGAGAGATAGTACTTGAAGATGGCGTTTGGATAGGGGCAAAGGCAATTGTTTGTCCAAATGTTACATGTAAAAGTCACAGCGTACTTGTTGTTGGTTCAGTCGCTACAAAAAATTTAGATGAGTACGGAATCTACCAAGGAAATCCTGCCCAATTTAAAAGAAAAAGAGAAATAACTTGAAAATATCTATAATAACTTCAGTATATAATAACAAAGAGACCGTAGCAGATGCCATAGAGTCAGTTTTGGGTCAATCTTATTCCAATATCGAATATATAGTAGTTGATGGAAATAGTAGTGACGGAACGATAGAACTTGTCAAAAGCTATGGAAATAACATTACTCAGTTTGTGAGTGAACCGGATAAAGGCATTTATGATGGACTCAATAAAGGCGTTAGGCTGGCTACGGGGGATGTAGTGGGCTTTTTGCATAGTGATGATTTGTATGCTGCAAAAGATATCATAGAATTAGTTGCTAAAGAATTTACGCAGAATGATGTTGATGGAGTCTATGGTGATTTAGTATATACGCCTAAAAATGATACTAGCAAGGTACTAAGATACTGGAAAAGTAAAATTTTTGAAATTGCTTTGCTTAAAAAAGGGTGGATGCCGGCACATCCTACATTGTTTTTAAAACGAGATGTTTATGAGAAATTTGGCGGGTTTGATTTGGACTTTAAAATAGCAGGCGATTATGACTTTATGCTTAGAGTTTTAAACGGTGGAATCAAGGTCAAGTATATTCCTCAAGTGCTTTACAAAATGAGAGTTGGCGGAGAGAGCAATAAGAGTATTAAAAATATAATGTTAAAATCAAGAGAAGATTTAAAAGCGTTAAAAAAGAACAATGTCGGTGGAGTTTATTCACTGCTGTTAAAAAATTTATCTAAAATAACCCAATTCATAAAAAAGGAAAACTAATATGACAGAAAATAAAAAAGTAGCACTTATAACAGGAATCACAGGACAAGACGGAAGCTATTTAGCTGAGTTTTTACTCAAAAAAGGGTATATAGTTCATGGCATAAAAAGAAGAACTTCTTTGTTTAATACAGACAGAATTGACCACCTTTACCAAGACCCTCATGTTGAAAACCGTAACCTTATTCTTCACTACGGTGATATGACAGACTCTATGAATCTGACAAAAATCATTCAGCAAACGCAGCCGGATGAGATCTACAACTTAGCGGCGATGAGTCACGTTGCAGTCTCTTTTGAAACACCTGAGTATGTTGCAAACGCAGACGGTACGGGAACACTTAGAATACTTGAAGCTGTTAAACTTTTAGGGCTTGCTCAAAAAACAAAAATCTATCAGGCATCTACTTCTGAGCTTTATGGAAAAGTACAAGAAACGCCACAGTCTGAGACAACACCTTTTTACCCGCGTTCACCTTATGCAGTAGCGAAGATGTACGCATACTGGATTACAGTAAATTACCGTGAAGCTTACGGCATGTTTGCATGTAACGGTATTCTTTTCAACCATGAGTCTCCTGTCCGCGGTGAAACTTTTGTTACAAGAAAGATTACCCGTGCGGCTTCAAAAATAGCACTCGGGCTTCAAGACAAACTTTACCTTGGTAACCTTGACGCCAAACGCGACTGGGGTCATGCAAAAGATTACATCAAGATGATGTGGATGATTCTTCAGGCAGACGAGCCGGAAGACTGGGTAATAGCAACAGGCCAGACAACAATGGTAAGAGACTTTGTAAGAATGGCGTTTAAGTATGCCGGCATAGAGTTAGAGTTTAAAGGTACGGGC
>JAHJKD010000029.1 GCA_018822435.1 Patescibacteria group bacterium | reverse complement strand
CATGCCCGGAAAAAAATGGTTTATTTGACGGGACAAAGTTCCTCCGGCCAATCCGATAATTAATCCGTTTTTAACCACTTTATTGCTGATATATGGGGAGATGGACAAATAATCATAATATTTATTTGTCAGTATGTTTTCCGGATCATAAACTGACTGCGTCCCCATGCCTTCATTAACAGACAGAACCTTTGTCCCCTCTTTTTCCCGAACTTGAATATATTGATACATAGAATCATCTTCATATATTATTTCATCGGAATCCTTAATTGATGCTCCGGCTTGAAGAAAATAAAGGGCGGCCGGAAGTAGAGCTAAGATTAAAAGGTAAGGTTTTTTTATTAAGCCAATCGCACTGATAACCAGAAGCAAGAACGATGCCAAGTAAACTGTCTCCCGGCTCCCCCAAAATGGCACAATAACAAACGCCGCCCCAAAAGTTCCGATAATACTGCCAAGAGTAGAAAAAGCGTAAAGAGACCCAGCTACCTTGCCGGCGTTAATAACGTCACTGGCTGTTAAACGAATAGCATACGGGGAAACAAATCCCAAAATAAAAATTGGGACGGCAAAAAATAATAACGATGATAAAAACGACCCTAAAATAACTATCAATAAAAAGTCTGAACCAAAATAATTGGTAAAATTAAGACTATCATTAATAAATTTAAAAACAATCGGAATAAAGCTTGTATAAATACCAGCACAGACAACGAAAAACATCAGTGTTTTTTTCTGAGGATATTTATCAGCAATGCGGCCCCCAAAATAATATCCGGCCGAAAGAGCAATTAAAACTATGCCAATAATATTACCCCACACAAAAATAGAGCTCCCAAAATATGGAGCCATCATGCGGGCGGCGGCCATCTCTAAAAACATCACAGCGACCCCACAAACAAAAACAAACAAATAGATAAAATATTTATTCTTCTTGTCCATTTACCAGTTTGAAATCAATTATTTTACACTGTAATTCCCTGTTGCCATTCCATTCATTTACGTCAATATCAAATACGATGTCTGCTTTCAGGCCGATATCGATTTTATTTGCCAAATGACCCCAATTAAATCCGATAAACTTCATAGTTTTACCTTGCGGGCTTTTAGCTACCAGACGAAGGTGTTTATTGGTAGAACCGATATTCTGAAAATCAACGATCGCCACGCTTTCCGCCAGAAAGTTTGGGCGCCAATTTGATTGGCCGTAAGGTTCGAATTTTTCAAGTTCCGAATAAAGATCCCAATTTATATCATCTAAAGAAATTTTTGCTTCTATGTCGATAGTTTTTCTTAAGTCCTGGTCTTTTAACTTTGACGCCACAATATTTGAAAAGCAAGTCTTGAATTCATCAATCGAAATGTTTTCCCTTAAAGTGAAGCCAGCTGCCTGAGAATGTCCCCCGTAGCGGGCAAATAAATGTTCGCAAGCCTGCAAGGCTTCTATCATGTTGAATTGATCAATAGAACGTCCGGAGCCGGTAATTTCACCATTGTTTTTAGTGAAAATCATGGTCGGCCGATTCATGTCGTCAGCCACCTTGCCCGCCACAATACCGACTACGCCCAAAGGCCACTGCTCACCATAGCCGTAAAAAGACATGGCATCTGGCTGGTCCTGGATCTGTTTTTCAACGTCTTTCCTTATATCACCAGAAATTTTTTGCCTTCTGACGTTAGTTTCATTTAATTGGTCTACTAAATCATTGGCTTCGTTTTCATCTTCAGTCATAAGGAGACGAAAAGCTGTATTGGCATGATCAAGCCGGCCAGCCGCATTAATGCGAGGACCAATGCGAAAAGCAATGAACTGCGTGGTGATCTTTTCACCCTGATTTTTCATAACGTTGGCTATTAATTTCTTTAAGCCAACTCGCTGAGTCTTATTTAGAACTAACAGGCCGAATTTTAGAAGGGTGCGGCTTTCTCCCCTGACAGGGATGCAGTCCGTAACAATGCTGATAGCCACCAAGTCCAAAAGCCACTTTTCAAAAGCCTCGCCTAATTTTTTCTCCCTAATTAAGGCCTGGGCTAATTTAAAAGCGACAGTGGTGCCGGAAATCTCTTTTTCGGGGTACTTTTCATCTTTAATGGCTGGATCAATAATAGCAAAAGCCGCTTTAGGCATTTCCAGCGGCTCGTAGTGATGATCAGTAATAATAACATCAATATTATTATCAGTAAGAAACTGAACTTCCTCGGCATTGGCAACACCGCAATCAACCGTTATAATTAATTGTTTTTTCTCTTCAATAAATTTCTTGGCTGCTTCCATATTGATACCATATCCTTCAGTTTCCCTGTGTGGGATATAAATTGAAATTTTCTTTGCTCCTAGTTTTTCAAGGACCTTCATGATAATTGTGGAAGAACAAACTCCATCGGCATCGTAATCTCCATAAACTAGAATCTCTTCTTGTTTTTCGATTGCTTCTAAGATACGAGCAACGGCCTTTTTCATATCTCTAAATAAAAAAGGATCATGCTGGCCGGCTGAGTATTCCGGATTTAGAAAATTATCAACCTCTTCCTGGGTCTTGAAATCCCGGTTATAAAGAAGCTGGGTAATTATTGGATTGAATTCTGGAAAATTTTTCGAATAATCTTCCGGTGTGCTCTCGGCAATAAGCCAGTTCAGATTCATAAATAATTTATTATATCTAACGGATATCTTTTTCCCCGGCGCCAGTCTTTGACCACTTGTTTTAACTCTTTGTGGCGGCAAGATTCATCCGGCATCTTAAATATATCATGGGCATCATATAGTTTAGCCGTAAGAACATCCTTACTGGCCGGTTTTAGATCACCCTTTATATTTTTCACGGCTAATATCTTGTAAATAAGGCCGTACCCGACTTCCGGATAATACCAATGATGAATTCCAATGATGCTATCAGCTTCCCCTTCCAGGCCGGTATCTTCTTTTAATCCACGTAAAACTGCATCTTCGACAGTTTCGTTATGGCGGAGGGCTCCGCCGGGAAGACCCCAACGACCATAACTTCTTTCTCTGGCATCCTGAATTAATACGATCTTATTATCGATTTCAGCCAAAGCTAAACCAATGATTTTAAATTTTTGATCATCACTAGTGATGTTAAGATGATACCCCATGCTCTTTTAAGTAATCCTTTACTTTATTAACGAGCACTTTTTGATTTTTATGTTTGAATAATTTATTGACTTCTTCTATGCCTACCCACTTATAATCGAGGTGTTCATGAGAAAGCTTGACCTTGCTATTTTTTACCCGGGCAATATAATAGACATTTCTTTTATTGATCAAATGCCCGTGCAAAGTGAATTTATATGAAAAAGAATTACGTGCATCCTCAAATACTTCCAGGTCCGAAAGGCCGGTTTCCTCTTCAATTTCCCGGCGCAAAGTTTCCATTTCATTTTCACCCGGTTCAGTTTTGCCTTTGGGAAGTTCCCAATATCTGTTTTGTTTTTGGAACATTATTAATACTTCATTTTTTGAGTTTATTATAACAGCGCCAACGCTTTTTACTTGTTTGGTGGGTAACTTTTGTTTTGGTTTAGTTTTACTAAATTTCATTAATACCTTCCGGTTTTAGATTAATTTGGTCAAATATTTGTTTTTCTATTTTTTTAATATTTTCCAGTATCTTTTCGGTTTTGTCATCTTCTGGTTTGATGTGCCATCTTTCTTTGCCCAGCCGCATACGATCCTCTATTGATACTATTTGCTCATTATTTACCCGTTTATCCGCATAGTTGACGACCTTTTTCTCCCAGGTATCCAGGACTTCTGAATTGAGCCAGGCATCCATACGATGTTCACGGACAATTTTAGCCAGTTCAGGATAATTATTTTTGAGGATCTCATAATTAATATACGCGTGATGCATGTTTTTCATGGCCGGGTCGCTGACTTGCTCGGGGATTCTCACCAGGTCATGGAGCAAGCTAGCCTTATCAACTAAATCTATATTAATATCAACGTCATTTTCCTTTAACTTTTGAGCCAGAAAAATAGCCACTTGGTTGACTTTTTTGGAGTGATCGACAACATTTGCGGGTGTTTTGTACTGGGTGAAAAGTTCCGAGCACTCAGTTTGAGTGGGGAGTTTCATGTCTTGATTATAACAGGAAAAAATCCTTTTGAAAAGTAAGAGACTACCGCAAATTTTTCGCAGGCGCGAATCACGACCACAAAAGTCAAAATTAACCAAAACTGATTCGTGTTCGTCTAAAATTCGATGTTGTTATAAAAAGAAAAGGACCTCCATACGCATTGCGCATATGAAGGTCCGATTTTTCTTGAGGTCCAAGGCACCAAAGTGCCAAGAAACCTACTGCTCCAGATCCACCCCCAGGGCGAAGCACCCGAGGAGGCCGCCGGGGCAGTCGTGCCAGACCCAGTGGCCACAGCTGAGGCCGAACTCGTCGAAGAAGCCGAGACGCAGCCGAAGACCGTCTGCGTCGAGGGCGTCGGTGCGCGTCCACAGGCAGTCCTGGGGAACACGATCGCCCGAACGCTTGAACTCGGACAAGATGAGCGCGGCCTGGAGGGCAGCGCTGCCGAAGTTCGCCAGGTGGTGGTCGGGCAGGTTGTACTGCTCCCGGAGGCCGGTCAGCAGTTCCATCTGCTCGTCCACATTCTTGGACGTACTCTGGGGGACGAGCCGGGGGATCCAGAAGCAGATCGCTTCCGGGGTGGGCTCATCCTCGAACTTCCAGTCCTGGAGATACTGGAAGTCTTCGCGGCAAGGACCAGTCTGGGATGCGTGCTGCTTCAGGGTGAAGCCAGCTTTGACGCGCCAGGCCACGGGTCCGGTGTAACCCCACTCGGCCGCGAGCCGGCGCCACTTATGGGCGGTTTCCTGCAGGCGCTCGGGCACGTCCTTGTCGTGGATGTGTTCCACGAAGACGCCCTCGGCCTGTTTCTGGACGAGTCCGGTCGCGAACTGCCGGAACTCCTTGGGGTGGTCGATCAGGACCAGCAGCTCTTCCCGAGAAAGCCCGGAAATGAGAGCGGCCACAGCGTCCCAAGACGCTTTTCGCTCTTTCGCCATGATAAGAACCTTTCTGCCCAAAAGGGGCAAAACTTCCAACCAAAAGGGCCGGAAGGAATAACCGGGAACTATTCCCAGCCTTCTTTAAACCTTTATTAAAAATAAAGATTTAAAGCAAACTACGAATCGAAAAGAATAGCACGAAAATGCCTTTCTGTCAATGGTTGAAATATGATATTTATGTATAATCAGCGGAAATTATAGGTCTTTTTTCTCTAATCCAGCTTCTTTTAATATTGCCAATAATGTGCCTTTAGGTAAATCTTTTACATGAAAAGGCACGACTGCCCTTTTTTTAGTTTTGGGATGATAAAAAATCTTGTGACTGCCAGTCTGATGGTCCTCCACAAAACCTAAAGCCTTTAATGTCCGAACCAGCTTTTTAGAAGTAATAGCCGGCAGTTTAGGCATGGGTTTTAATTTTTGATTTTTTTGGTATGGTAACAGAAGTTATAAATGATACCTCGTCCGTCGGAACAGATTCACGGTGCTTCTTCAAACTTGCAATATATACGGAAATCGCTTCTTTCGCCATTTTCTTAGCTTCCTCCAAATTTTTTCCATAAGTAATACAACCAGGCAAGGCCGGTACAGTTACTGTATATCCGCCCTCTGGTTCAGGTTTTAAAATTACATTATAGACTAAATTTTTCATCATTTTTAATCTAGCATAAAGCATGAAAAATGTCCATCATTGTTGATAATTTTTATATTCAATCTACACTGAATCCCGGACAGCCGCGAATCATTATTCGATTATTCCGAATTAATCAATCGTAATTCGCGGTTGTCTAAAATTCGGTGTTAGTTTTTGAATATAGCATTGTTCCGGCCACGACACAAACCGGAATATAGAACATATTCACAAGCGGAATGACCATGCCAATACCGGAAGCGGCCCCGAACCAGAATGACGCCAGGGGCGTTTTAAATATTATTTTCCAACGCTTAAAAAAGGGAATTTTGTGGCGGTCCATAGTGTAGTCCAGATATTGAAAGCAATATAAATAAGATAATAATAATATGTTTATTAT
>JAHJKD010000028.1 GCA_018822435.1 Patescibacteria group bacterium | reverse complement strand
GCAAAGAGCAACGACATTGGCTCCCTGGCTATATCGTCTGAAAAAGTTCGGTTATCAACGTGTGATTTCCCATGCTGCCAAAGACTCAAAAAAAATCATTACTGTCAGTAATTATTCCAAGCAAGACTTGGTCAAGACATTCAAGTTGTCTCCGGAAAAGATCGAAGTCACTTATGAAGCCAGCGAACCTCCGGCTCCGATCGGATTTAATGAAGAAGAAGCCAAAAAAATATTATCCGAGTATAATATCAAGAAACCGTATCTTTTATATATCGGCAATGCGTATCCTCATAAAAATCTGGAAATTCTTATTGAAATGATGAGTAAATTAAAAAATAAGGACCTGCAGCTGGTTTTAGTGGGCAAGAAGGATTATTTTTATGATCGCATTGAAGAATTGATCTGGAAAAAAGACATGGAAGACGATGTTGTCATGACTGGTTTTGTACCAGATAAGGTTCTGCCCCTTTTATATTCAAGATCACTGGCTTATATATTTCCATCAAAATATGAAGGCTTTGGCCTGCCTCCTTTAGAAGCTATGGCTTATAAAACTCCGGTACTAAGCTCGGAAAGCTCATGCTTGCCTGAGATATTAGGGGACGCTGTTTTATACTTTGATAATAATGACGTTTATGGTATAATTGAGCAGGTCAAAAAAATTCAAGATAATCCAGATATTCGTGAGCAAATGGTTAAAAAGGGCCTAGAAAGAATAAAGCAATTCAGCTGGCAAAAAATGGCTGAAGAGACCATAAAAATTTATGAGTCCATACAAAAACAAACAAACAAAACCAACTAGAAAAAATCGCGTTCATCCTTCATATTACGGTGTCCCTACGGACAACGTCCTTGATTTAAAGGCAGTTTCTGCGCAAAAAGAAAAAGAAGAGAGTGCTATAAAAAAGCAAAAACTTTCCCGTAAAGAAAAGAAAATCCTCAAACTAAAAGAAAAGCAGAAAAAGAAAGAAGATTTTCAAAGGCAAGTTGAAGCAAAGAAAAAGGCAAAGGCCTTAAAGAAAAATAAATCTACCAGGCCGATCAAGAAAGATGTAGTAAAGAAAGAGAAGAAAAGGAAAGAAAAATCTGTTGTAAAGAAAGAAAAGCCGGAAAAAAAGGCCCGAGCCAAACATGCTCCCAAAGACGCTTTTAGCTGGGGCAGATTAGCCGGCTCCCTTGTTCCGTTCATTATCATCGGTTTAGTAATAATTCTGCCGTTTGCCTCATCGGCATACTATAAAAAATTAGAAGACATCAAAGGTTCAGTCCTGGGCATTTCTCAGCAAGCGATTGCTAATCTTAAAGTTGGTGGAGAAAAGGCCGTAAATATGGATTTTTCCGGCGCCGATCTGGAATTCACTAATTCTGTTGAAGCATTTCAGGAAGCTGACGCGCAGCTCAATGAAATTAATTCCGCTGCCTCTACGCTGATCAAACTAGTCCCTAAGAAAGGGGAAGAGCTTGATTCTGCTCAAAATCTCCTTATTGCCGGAGAGAATATTGCTGGCGCCGCCTCTGATTTATCTAAAGCGTTCGACGTTCTTAATAATCTTGATATTGAAAGCTTTGAAAACGACGAAATCGGTCTGACATCAGTTTTGGTTGTCGGTCATGCCAGTCTGCGACCGGCCGCGTATAAAGTCCACTTGGCCAGAGTTGCCATGGACAATGTTGACCCAAATGTTCTGCCTGAAGAATATCAGGCCACGGCTCAGATGGTTAAAGACCAGTTGCCAGCTCTGGAAAACAATCTAAAACAGATTTTATCCCTAACCGAAACAATGCTGGCTATTCTTGGCCACGAAAGTCCGAAAAGATATCTAGTGCTATTTCAAAATAACCATGAAATCAGGCCGACCGGCGGTTTTATCGGTTCTCTCGCTTTAGTTGATATAGATAAGGGCAATGTTAAAAAAATGGAAGTACCAGGCGGCGGCTCATATGACGTGTCCGGCAATATAAACATGGACATTGAATCTCCAAAGCCAATGCATCTGATCAACCCGCATTGGGAATTACAGGATGCCAACTGGTGGCCGGATTTCCCTACATCGGCTCAGAAAATAGAATGGTTTTATGAAAAATCAGGCGGTCCTTCAGTTGACGGGATAATCACACTTACTCCGGAAATAATCACGGAAATGCTTAAAATTACCGGCCCGATTGACATGGAGGAAGAATATGGAGTAACCATTACAGCTGATAATTTTTATGACATCGTCCAGACCGAAGCAGAGAAAAAATATGATGAGACTCAGGAATCAAAAAAGATCATCGGTGATATGGCACCAAAGCTTCTTGACCAGCTTTTTTCCATGGAGAAAAATGATTTTGGTCAAGTTATACTTCTCATGTACAAAGCTCTTCAAGAAAGAGACATTCTCTTATATTTCAATAACAAATATTTACAACAGGAAATAATTAATCTTGGCTGGGGCGGAGAAATGAAGGATGCGCCCAAAGATTATCTTATGGTTGTTGATACTAATATTGCCGGCGGCAAAACTGACAATGTGATTGAAGAGGTGATTGAACATACGGCCGATGTAAAGCATGATGGCAGCGTTTTTAATACAGTTCGCGTGACCAGAACACATAAAGGTGACCCAGAAGACGTCTTTACCGGAGCAAAGAATATTGATTATATCCGCATATATGTTCCTCAGGGCTCCACGTTCATTACAGGCGATGGGTTCAAAGATCCTGAAGATGAATTATTCATTGAACCAGAAGATTATTTAGTTGAAGACGAAGACCTGAAAGAGATTTCCGGAAATGTCATTATTGAAGAAACTTCCAGCGTAAGAATTTCCGAAGAGTTTGGAAAAACTGTTTATGCCGGCTGGGTTCAGGTTGAGTCAGGCCAGACAGCAACAGTCACAGTAAGCTATCAATTGCCGTTTCAGTTGGGAGAAGGGGACATATTAAATGAATTTGATTCATATTCTGTCCTGTTCCAGAAACAACCAGGCTCCTGGGATCCGCTCTTGGTGTCAAAGTTATATCTACCGGCTAATTATGAAAAAGTATGGCAATATCCCGCAGATTTTACTAATGAATATTCGGCAGTACTTAATGTCGATCGTTTTTACGGCGTCGTTTTGAGACGTGAATAATGCTACGTAAACTATTAAAAAAACTTCAGTCTACGATTTTAGGCGGAGCCTTGATAATTGGCGCCGCTTCTGTTATTAGTCGAATTATCGGCCTGATTCGTGATCATTTTTTAGCAACCGAATTTGGCCCGGGTATAGTACTTAAAGCTTACTATGCCGCCTTTAAGGTGCCGGATTTTATTTTTAATATTGTTGTTTTGGGAGCATTATCAGCCGCCTTTATACCGACGTTTCTAGCAGTCTGGAACAAGAGGGAAAAGAAAGAAGCCTGGCAGATCACAAATACTGTTTTGAACATTCTCCTTCTTGGCGTTATTGTTTTGATTGTTTTCGGATATATTTTTGCCCCTCAAATAGTAGACTGGACAGTCATGCGCGGTGGTACTGATTATGAAAAAGTTCTGACCACAGAATTTATGCGGGTCATGTTATTCGGGGTTTTCTTTTTCACGATTTCCAATGTTTTTGCCGGCTTGCTTAATTCCTTTAAAAGGTTTTTTGCTTATTCTCTCGGACCAATTTTTTATAACCTGGGCATCATCGCCGGTATTTTATGGTTTGTTGATATTTGGGGTGCCATCGGTCTGGCTTATGGCGTGGTCTTTGGCGCGGCCATGCATTTTCTGGTTCAGCTTCCCGCCGTAATCAGGGCGGGTTGGCGCTGGAAACCGGAGATCAATTATCACAATCCTTATGTGATAAAGATTTTCAAGCTCATGGCCCCGCGGTCTATTGCCCTTGGTGTCACCCAAATTAATATCATTGTAATTACAGCCATTGCGTCAGGTCTGGGTGAAGAGGCGATTCCGGTCTGGAACTGGGCTGATAATCTCCAGCATTTCCCTATAAATGTTTTTGGTGTTTCTTTGGCCCTATCTGCTTTCCCTGTTTTTTCTACAGCCTACGCCCGAAAAGATAAACAAAAATTTCTGGAATGCTTTTCTGTTTCTTTTCGCCGTATAATGTTTTTTATCATTCCTATTTCTATTGCCATATTATTGCTGCGAGCCCAGATCGTCAGGTTAGTCCTGGGCTCTTTCAATTCCGGCATGTTTGACTGGCAAGCCACGATCATGACTGCTCAGACCCTTGGCTTCTTTTCTATTTCTATGTTTGCTCAAGCCGCAATTCCCTTATTGGCAAGAACTTTCTTTGCCCAGCAAGATACTAAGACGCCTGTTTATATCAGTATATTTTCCATGGTATTAAATGCAGTTTTTGCGTTTATTTTATCTGGCTACATGGGTGTTTATGGTCTGGCCCTGGCTTTCTCTATATCTGCTCTTATAA
The DNA here is from genome assembly GCA_018822435.1 of Patescibacteria group bacterium. Taxonomy (GTDB): domain Bacteria; phylum Patescibacteriota; class Patescibacteriia; order UBA9570; family JAHJKD01; genus JAHJKD01. The sequence goes on along the minus strand of JAHJKD010000028.1, from coordinate 6,508 downwards.
ATATGCTCCTCTTGCTTTCATACTTGCGCATTAAATTCGGTTATTTGGATGACAAGCGCATTATTAATTCCGTCTGGAAAATCATTGCCGCTTCTCTGGTAATGGGCCTCGTAATTCATGGTATTAAATATTTTGTGGCTCCGGTTGTGGACATGCAAACAACCCTGGGAATATTTGTACAGACGTCTATTGCGATCGTCGCGGGCGGCCTTGTCTATCTTTTAATTGCATTCAAATTCAAGTTTGATGAAATCGATCTGGTAATTGACTGGCTAAGAAAGGCGTTTGGTAATATAATAAATGGAGGAGATAAAAATGGCGAAAACAAATGCTAAAACCAATGTAATTATTGCCGCTTCCATGGGCGTTATTGTCCTGCTGTTATCGGTTTTTTTTATTAGTTCTTATTTTTACAATTGGGATGTGGGACAATTTGCTTTAGGCATGGAAAATTATGACATTTCGATGCACCAGCCTCATCCGCCCGGTTACCCAATATTTGTGGGCATAGCTATTGGCCTTGATTCTCTTCTAAATAATGCCAACTTATCATTGTCAATAATATCTCTGATATTTGCGATCTTAGCGGGCGCATTTTTTTATTTACTCGCTCATGCTGTTACTAAAGATACATCCGTATCAGCCATGGCCGCTATTTTTTTTATAACTAATCCGATTTTCTGGTTTTATCGGGAAGTCGGCCTGACTTATACGGCTGATGCTTTGGCGGGTATTTTAATCGCCTGGTGCGCCGTTAAAATTATTTTTAACCGGAACTATACTTTCTTTTTATTGCAACTGGCTGTTCTCGGACTTTTCGCCGGAGTCCGTCCCTCTCTGATTTCTTTAATGCTTCCTCTGGTAATTTTATCGGCAATTTTTGTCCGAGGGAAAAAATTCTTTCTCTGGGGGTTACTTATCCTCGCTGTTTCAATCGGAGCTTGGCTTATTCCAACGGCTATGATGTCCGGAGGAATAATGGAATATTATGAAACCACAACCACGCTTTTCTCTGTTTCTGCCGAAGGCACTTCTATTCTGGCCGGTGCACCCTGGGAAGCGACCTGGGGCCAGATCAAAACATTTACCGGTGTAATGGCGGCCGGCCTGATCATGCTGGCAATTCCTTTAATCATCACGGCTATATTATTGCTAAGGTCAAAAGATATTTATAAAAAAATCAGAGAAAAAAATAAGAATTTCGGCCTGATCAATTTCACGCTGATTTTTCTTGCCTGGGTGGTGCCGGCCATATTCATATATGCCTTTATCCATTTTGGCCAGCCTGGTTATGTTTTACTTATAATACCCGCATTTTGTTTAATAGCAGTTTTAGGCATGTTCTATCTGCTCCAAAAAAGATGGGGATATTTATTACTTGTTTTTCTAATTATTATTCAGGTCTTGATTTTCATTCTGCTGACTCCTTTTGCCACTTCTCCAACTAATTTGTCTAAGGCAGAAATTTATGAAGTATATTTAGAGAAAATAAATCCCTGGTTTTTAAAATTCAACTATACTGTTATTAATGAAAATGATGAAAAATTTGCTCTGCTAGATGAGGAAATCAATGAGTACTTAAATTCTCAGGACACAACACTTGAAGAAACAGTCATTATAATGCCCCGTAATTTATTTTACGAAGAGGACGGCTTTGAATTGAGAAATGACGAAATTTTTAGACAAGTTATGGCTTATTACCCTGAAGCAATAGTAATAGAAGTTGCTCCAGATAGGGATTATTGGATAGAAGGACATGAAAACATAACTACGCATCATTTTGATAAAGAAGTAATTATTCCGGCTGAACGCAGGCATATTATATTTATTGCTAACAAGATAGAAGAAAAAGATTATCCTGTCGGGATTTCCCTGAACAGGGACCGCGAAGACAGGATCTATTCAGGCGACGCCATTGACATTACTGAATTTGAATTTGCGACTTTTAAATTTAAGAAAAATTAAAATAAAAATATATGGATATCAAAACATTCTTCCTATTTATCATTGCCTTACTGGCCATATTTTCCCCGGCCGCGAGCATAAGCATTTTTGCCTCCTCGACTAAGCATTTCGCCCGCTCTACCCAGCGCAAGATGGCCCTGCGCATCGCCCTTATATATCTGGTCATCACCCTGTCGTTCTATCTCGGGGGGCAGATCATCTTGCAGGTTTTAGGCATTAGCATTAGCGCTCTCCAGGTCGTAGGCGGGCTCTTGCTCGTCATTGCTGGCATACCTCTTTGTACCAACCTGCCTGTTCCAGGCCAAAATTTTGATGAAATTGAGGATACGAAATGGAAGTCGATCGTCATCGTGCCTCTTACTTTTCCCATCACCGTCGGCGGGGCCGGACTTTCCTATGTCATCGTGACTTCCACTGTCATTTCCGGGGTCTTTGATAATCTGATCATCTGTGCCGGCATAATTTTTGTGGCTTTTTTCATCTGGCTCACATATTATTTTGCCGGGCCGATATCAGAAAAACTCGGAGGCGGCGGCCGTGATATACTTTCCAAAGTAGCCGGCATCATCCTGATGGCCCTTGGTTTTATGATCTTGGCCCAGGGCATGCTCGCCACTTTTCCCGGCCTGGCCGGAAACGCATCCCAGGAACAACTCCAGCAGCAATCCCCGATTACCCAGCCGATTAATGTCAATTCATCTGATTGACAGGTAATTAGTATTGCATTATATTGATTAGGCCTCAAAAGCAGCGGAATAATTCTGCTGCTTTTACTAAACCCTTTTTCTATTGGAGGAAAAATGAGGCACTTTTTTTGTTTGACGTGTTGTTTGGTGTTCGGAATTGGAGGGCAGGCATGCAATTGGGTTGTCTATGACGACGATGATGATGACATGTCGAACCCCAGTAACGACTGGCCTGAGTCAGCCGGAACCGACGCGGAACTGACTTCCATGGCCGGAACCTACAGCTGTATCAGCAACAGCATGGGGCAGGCAGACGTCGTAGCTATGGAGGATTGCTATGGCCAATTCCAGGGTGATGTGGAATTCAGCTTCAGCATCGCGACCAAGAAGGTCGACGAACATCTGGTCGGAGGCACCTCTTTCTTGTCAGGCGGAGGCCTCCTCGATGATGACGAGTGGGCCTGTCCGGGAATGGAGTTGTTCAGTGACTTGAGTTCGTGCGAAAATTACTTCAATGGTCACTACGACTTCGAATTGACCGTCTACGAAGATGGTTTCGCAGGTCATGACGTATGGACAGACGGCGTCGTAGACAACAACCACATCCTGCACGGATATCTGGTTGACAACTCAAGATCGGTCGTTATCGAGATGAACACGACATCGCATGCGGCGACTGTCTACTTGCGTGACAGCAGTGATGACAGCTACCATGATTTGTTCTACTACGGCATACCAGCGGACTACAACTGGGAGGACACCCTGAGCTGCTCTAGGACATCATCAGATGTTTCCTATCACTGGACAAGGCTAGACCTGTGTAGCTGGGACTGCCTTGGGAGTCATGAGTACATCCTCAACTAGATTACCTTCACTGGCATCTTCGTTGACTTGACGGCTACATTCGTCAACGAAGAAGATGAGGAAACTCAAATATCGACAACATGTACGGCATTAGTTGGCGATGAACAAATTGTTTGCGACCTGGTCATTGATGTCATTGAACTAACAGACATTGAGTTCATGAACACCTTTGGGCCAATTGAACCGGGTAAAAAAACCAAAGGAAAAGAAAGAAATGAAACACAAGTACCTCTTGATCCTCTCTTTGTTCGTGGCCGCCGTTCCCTTCACGAGCTATGCCGACCCGCCTGATTTGACGGCGGAGTTGACTGCGGAAGGATACGAGCTCGAGTACCTGCCCAGCGGCGTCACTCTGGAGGCTCTGCTCAAGATCCGAGCTGAGAACGGCCTCCTGCTGCCCAGCTCCTCGGTCGAAGTGGCGGTCAATAACGCGGACTACAGATTCCCGACACAGGTTGAAAAAAGCACCCTGTCGGGCACCGTCATATACATCAACCCAGTGACGCTCAAGCTCCGCATGAGCGCCAGGTGGGTAAATGATGATGATAAAGTAGAGACGACTGGTATCGTCTGCATCCTTTCGATTGGAGAGGAGGAAGAGGCTGGCATCTGTTTTGTCTTCACCAGCGGTGGTTCTACCGAGGAACCAATTCCAGTGCAAAGCACGCGCGGTCCCATCCACGTGGATTAGGACCTAGGCTGTAGTTTTGCACTTACTCCGGCCCTTTGTTCAGCGAGGTATCGTTGAACAGGGGGTCGGATTTTTTTATTGACCAATATTTTTTATTACAGTAACCTAAATTAGAAAGGAGGGCGCACTCATGGGTAAGAAAAGGATCATGCCTCTCAGCGAAGTGTCGGATGGCAAACGATTTTTTTTCATTGATGGCCGGAATGTAGGCAGCCATGGCTGGGTTGTCTGCGAGAAGGTCGGCCCGTCTGGCCTGGACATGTGTCTGTTCAAAGGGCGGTCAGACGACTTGTCTCGTGAAATGGCCCAAACCCGGGTCATGACCTCATCGCTTCCGCTTGGTAGTTACATCGACTACCGTTTATACGTGGACGATGATGGGAACCTGATCGACAATTCCGGCATCAAGCCTGAACCAGTTCCCGAGCCCGAGCTCGAGCCAGAACCTGAGCCTGAACCAGAACCTGTTCCGGAATCCAAGCCCGATTCTGACCAGCGGCCTGATACTTCCGAGGCCTGTCAGCTCCTGGACTTGAAAGAGGGGGACCATTTCATTTTCCTCACTCTTTTTCCGGAGCCGAATCTGCGTCGGACCATCTGTCTAGTCCAAGGGCGCTATTCTGCTGCCCTGGTCAATATCACCGATGGCAAGCGGCAGATTCCTGCCAACGGCGCTGCTCTGGTCCAGCGCGTCCCCGATGTTTATGAGATAGGCTCCAACCTACCCAAGTAAAGGAGGTGTTTCATGATCCGCTTACGTGGATCACCGGTCCAGTTGCAATGAATGCGACTGGGCCTGTTTTATTTGACAAAAGCTATCCATATATAATAAGGTTGCTGCAAAGGCGATGGTTGGGGTAAAGGAGGGAAACTATGAAATTACCGAATATCTGGATCGAGTTGATGGTAGTTGCCGCATTTCTAGCACTTCTGGGCTGGATTTCCGGCGCCAATGCTACAGAAGGCAAGGACCTGAACAAGGATAATACTTGTCTGGACGCGCAGATGGTCTTCAACTTAGGGGACGATCTGGAGCCGTATCCGGTCATGGTATTCGCCACCCACAGGTTGGAACGGCGCATGGCCAAATACGCGCCTACCTGCCCAAAGGAGATCAAGACCGATTACAAGGTTATTGTCTCGCTCTACTTCGTGGAAGACTGGGTGTCGGACTTTTGCCTCTGCGTCAAGGAAAGGCAGCTGGATGGATCCTGGCAGACGATCTGCTACTGCGGCAAGAAGCCGGTCGATAGCGTTCGCGATTTGATGCAACAAGTGGAGGAGGAATACAACCGGGCCGTTGAAAAACTGGCCCATGCCCCAACCGCCGCCTCCTCCCACTTCAAAACGAATCAATATTGCTATCTGGCTTAATTAGCCGGTTTTTTAATTGACCAATCATCAATAATAAAGTAACCTTCTTTTTGAAAGGATGGGCACAATGTCCAGAAAATCGGAGATGCAGCTCAAAGATCTGCCCGATAACGGGCATTTCGTTTTCATCGACTACAAGCGTGATCCTGATCTTAACGGTCGGGTCTGGCAGAAGGTCGATGATTACAACTCGCGCACGACTCGGATCTTCATCACGAAGGCCATGATCAACGTCATGAGCGATGCCCTGGTCCGCCCGGTCTTCGAGGACTGCTGGGTGGGCATGCCCGAGAGCGCCCTGGTCAGCTAGCCTGGCCCAACCACAACAAGAACAGGAGGATCTCATGGCCCGAAGCGACCAGCTCACTGTCGACAAATTGGAATTCGGCGACCACTTCGTATTCCTGGCTCACGCGCCAGACCCATGCCTGGAAGGCATCGTCTGCAGCCGGGGGTCCGTTAACACCGGAACCTACGTCCTGGTTTCCAACGGAGACAGCAACTTCTCGGCTCTGGTCTTTGCCCGGGTAAAGAAGGTCTCCATGTCCGCACCACTGGGCAGCAGCTACGATCTGGAGGAGGATGACTGAGTGTTTTTCTCAGCAACCAAGGGTGCCCCTGAACTGGTTTCTATACCAGCCAGGGGCACAGTAATTTCACCTAATGAGGTGTTTTTTTAATTTTTAAATAATTTATTGTTCTTATCACTTTTCCAGTTAGCAGGGTTGGCTATTATATATTTTCGAATTCTTTCTAATTCGACATGATTTCTAATTATTCGATCGTGGAAGGATCGTTGCCATTTAAAAATATCTTGACCGTTTTCGTGAATTTTTTTCGATGATGTGGTTTTTAATGCACAAATAGTTTTGGATAATAAATTATACCGGCGACCATAGATAAATTCTTGTTGTGTAGGGACAACCCT
>JAHJKD010000027.1 GCA_018822435.1 Patescibacteria group bacterium | reverse complement strand
TACACGTAATTAATATTAATAAGTGAAAAAACAAAAACACCGCCTAGAAAAAACAGGCAAAAATATAATAGTATCTGCGATTTATGAAGCATAAAAAAATCCCCACACAAATTTGCTGGGGACGCCTAAACAGATAGTATCAGATAACTACAAATTATTCAACTGTCACGGACTTAGCCAGATTCCTGGGCTGGTCCACGTCTCTTTTTAATAAAACTGCCACATGATACGCAAATAGCTGCATCGGCACGACAGTCAGCATCGGAGAAAGCATTTCAATTGTTTTAGGGATGTATATCACATCATCAGCAATTTTTTCTATGGCTTTATCACCTTGGGTGGCCACCGCAATAATCTTGCCCTTTCTGGCTTTGATCTCTTCCATATTAGATATCACTTTCTCATAAACACTGTCTTGCGGAGCTAGAAAGAAAGAAGGAAATTTATCATCAATCAATGCGATCGGCCCGTGCTTCATTTCACCTGACCCATAACCCTCGGCATGAATATAAGAAATCTCCTTTAATTTCAAAGCTCCTTCAAGCGCGATCGGAAAATTATATTTCCTTCCCATAAAAAAGAAGCTCGGAGATTTATAATATTTTTTCGCCAACCTCTTGATCTCATCATTTTGCTTTAAAACCTTCTCGATCTTTTTCGGCATCTCTTTGAGTTCCTCAAGAATTCTCTGGCCCATAACTAAAGACATATTTCTTTGTCTTCCCAAAAACATAGTCACTAAAGCTAAAATTGCCAGTTGCGACATAAAAGCTTTGGTCGAAGCCACGCCAATTTCCGGCCCGGCATGGGAGTAGGCGCCGGCATCAACTTCTCTTGCTATGGTTGACCCAACGACATTCACGATCCCTAAAGTAAGAGCGCCTTTTCTTTTGGCTTCCCTTAAAGCAGCTAAAGTATCGGCAGTTTCACCAGATTGCGTAATCACGATCACGGCCGTATTCTCATCAATGACTGGCTTTTTATATCTAAATTCAGAAGCATATTCTACGTCAACCGGAATACCGGCATATTCTTCAATCATATATTCGCCCACCATGCCCGCATAATAAGCCGTGCCGCAGGCTACTATTGTAATACTGTTTATTTTTGCTAGACGACCCTTTTGTTCTATAAATCCTCCCAAATGGGCCAGGCCCTCTTCTTCCATCATCCTGCCCCTGATGGCATTAAGCACTACCTCAGGCTGTTCCATGATTTCTTTAAGCATAAAATGCGGATAGCCTTTTTTCTCAGCCTGGGCAATTTCCCAATCCACTTTCTCCGTCTTCTTTTCCACCGGCTTATTGTCTAAAGTAACGACTTCCATGCCCTCATCTGTGACTGTCGCCATCTCCCCGTCTTCCAAGTACATGACATTTCTAGTGTGTTTTAAAATAGCAGTCACATCTGAAGCAATTAAATACTCACCATCAGAAATAATTCCCAAAACCAAAGGACTGCCCATGCGCGCCACGACAATTTTATTTGGCTCGTCAGAAGTTATTACCGCAATGCCATATGTACCTTTCACATTTTGCAAGGCTTTCTGCACTGCTTGTTCTAGTTTGACATCTTCATCTTCATAATATTTCTCAATCAAATGCGCCAGTATTTCCGTATCAGTCTTTGTTTTTATCTTGTGCCCTTCTTTTATTAACTGTTCCTTTAGTTGCGGGTAATTTTCAATTATTCCATTATGCACTAAAAACAAATCTTTTTTACAGCCCCAATGCGGATGCGCGTGTTCATCAGAAGGTTCACCATGCGTAGCCCATCTTGTATGAGCAATGCCCACCACTCCGTCCAGATCCATAGTCGGCAATTCTTTTTCCAAATTCTCAATCTTGCCTTCCTTTTTTGTGCATTTTATGCCATCTCTTTCAATCACAGCTAAACCGGACGAATCATACCCGCGGTATTCCATCTTTTTCAGGCCTTCCATTAAAATCGGGGTGGCCCTTTTTTTTCCAATGTATCCTATTATTCCACACATAAAATTATTATTACGTATTTCAAGCCCCCAATTTATTGGGGGTAATAGAACCCGGTTTTTTCTACCCCGAATGAATTCAGAGCCTAAAAAACCTAATATACTATACAAGATTATTCCTTATGCCGCAAATAAGCTTCTACAAAGCCCTCCAGGCCTCCATCCAGCACTTTGATCGGATCTTGTTCTTCATATTTAGTTCTGTGATCTTTCACCATTTTATATGGTTGCAAAACATAAGACCTAATTTGATTGCCCCATTCCGCTGAAGAATACTCCCCTCTTATTTTCCGTTTTTCCTCTTCTTTTTCTGCCCGCTCTATTTGGAAGAGTTTATTCTTTAAAATCTTCATGGCCGTGGCTTTATTCTGGTGCTGGCTCCTTTCATTTTGGCAGGAGACCACCAATCCCGTGGGCAGATGCGTGATCCGTACGGCGGAATCAGTAGTATTCACGCTCTGGCCGCCATGGCCGGACGATTTGAATACGTCTATTTTCAAGTCTTCAGGGTTAATTTCCACTTCTTCTGCTTCGCCAATATCTGGTAACACTTCGATCAAGGCAAAAGAAGTATGCCTCATTTTTTCGGCATCAAAAGGAGATATCCTGACCAGTCTATGCACGCCTGACTCTGATTTAAGAAAACCAAAGGCATATCGCCCGATCACTTCTACCACTGCTCTTTTAATGCCGGCTTCACTGCCCGGTTGAATTTCGATAATTCTGGCCTGCCAGCCTTTTTGCTCGCAATATCTTAAGATCATTCGAAGCAACATTTCCGCCCAGTCCATGGCTTCGGTTCCTCCTGTGCCCGCATGAAAAGCCACTAAAGCATTTTCTTTGTCATATTTATCGTGCAGTAATATATAAAATTCCAAGTCATCAAACTTTTTCTTTAAATCTTGATAACTGGAACTAATTTCTTTTTCTACTTCATCTTGCTTACCTTCTTTTTCTGCCATTTCTGCTAAATCAATATTATCCTGTATTTCAGATTGAATTTCCTCCCAAGTTTTTAATTCCTCTCTTAAATCATCAAATTCCTGGCTAACTTTTTTGGCTTTATCTCGATTTTGCCAAAAATTTGGTTCATTCATCCCTGCTTCCAGCACTTTCAAACGAGTTTTTGATTCATCTAAATCTAAAAAAGCCCAAGTTCTTTGGGTTTTTTGTAATAACTCTTGTAACTCATTTATCAATTCTTTCATGTAGTAAAAATAGCACTTTTCCCCTAAAAATCAAGGTTTTTCCCCATATATTGTTATATTTCCTTTATTTTTATTAAAAAAGGTGTATAATACCTATTGCTAAATAATAAATAATTAACTTGAGAAAACTATGGCAAAAATGACCAAGTCTCAAATCATGACCGCTTTATCAGAAGAAAGTGGCATGTCTAAAAAGGAAATGATTGAATTTTGGGAAAAATTCATGGCCCTTGTTTACCGGGAAACCAAAGAAAACGGTGAATTTACTCTTCCTGGATTAGGAAAAGTTGTAAAACAGCATCGTAAGGCCCGAAAAGGCAGAAATCCTATGACTGGCGAAGAAATCGACATCCCAGCCAAGATTGTTCTTAAATTCCGCATTGCAAAAGCTGCTAAGGACGAAATCTTATAACTCACAACTAGTTGAGTATTTAAATGCCGCTCCCCTCCTGGGAGCGGTTTTTTTATGGGAAAAAATATGATAAAATATATTTTTACAAATTAAATATATTTTCATGACAAAAGAAGATGTGAAAAAGCTAGTCAAAAAGGAGGAAGTCACAGCCATCTCATTATGGTTTGTGGATGTTTTAGGCCAATTAAAAACTGTCACTGTCTCTTATAAGGAAATCAATGATGTTTTGGAAAATGGCAAATTTATTGACGGCTCCTCGATTGAAGGCTTTTCCCGCATTGAAGAATCTGATCTTCTTTTAATACCAGACCTGGACACCTTTGCCGTCATCCCCTTTGAATTTGACGAAGGCGCCAAAATCGCCCGCATGATCTGCGACGTGGCCCTGCCTGACGGCACGCCTTATGAAGCCTGTCCAAGACAAACCCTGAAACGCGTCCTGAAAAAATCTTCAGATAAAAACCTTACTCTTTATTGCGGTCCAGAACTGGAATATTTTTATTTCCGTAATCCGAACTCCACTAAACCCCTGGACCAAGGCGGCTATTTTGACTTATTGGACATCGATGAAGGCACTCGTATCAGAGAGAAAACATTGACTGTTCTGGAAAAAATAGGCATCCAATGCGAATGCGCTCACCATGAAGTCGCTCCCTCTTCCCATGAAATCGGCCTTAAATACAAAGAAGCCATGCTCATGGCTGACCAGGTCATTACCTACCGCTTTATTGTCAAAGCTGTTGCTCAACAACACGGCGCGTACGCCACTTTCATGCCTAAACCGATTGCTGGAGAAAACGGCAGTGGCATGCATACGCATATGTCTGTATTTAAAGGAAATAAAAATCTTTTCTTTGACGTCAAAGATAAATATAATTTATCAAAAACAGCTAAAAGTTATGTGGCTGGCTTACTGAAATATTGCCAGGAATTCTGCATGGTCACTGACCAATATGTAAATTCTTATAAAAGGCTCGTTCCCGGCTTTGAGGCACCTGTATATCTGGCCTGGGGCCGCTCTAACCGCACTGCGTTGATCAGAGTGCCTGCCACCCGCCCAGGTAAAGAAAAGGCTTGTCGCGTTGAATATCGCGCTCCTGACCCGGCTTGTAATCCTTATCTAGCCTTTGCTGTAATGCTTGGCGCAGGTTTAAAAGGTGTAGAAGACGGTCTGGAACTGGAACCGCCCAGAGAAAACGACATTTATGAAATGCACGATAAAGAAAGAGAAGAAGCCGGGATTGTTTCTCTGCCAACTGACCTTAAGGAAGCCACAATTAATTTCGAAAAATCAACTCTTATGAAAGAACTTCTCGGTGTTGATCTTCATCAAAAACTAGTGGAAAATAAACATATCGAATGGGACAATTACCGCATCCAGGTGACAGATTATGAAATCAAGAGGTATTTGCCGATATTATAAGTGAAAGCGGACATCACATGTCCGCCTTTATCACGCCTATCCTTAAGGCGGATTTTGTGAAATCCGCTTTCAATAAACTTGCTCTTCAAAGTTTCTCATTCAATTCTTTAACCATTTTATTGAGGTCTTCTTCCTTAATACCGTGAACTTGAGCTCCATTTTCCAAAGTTTCCATGGCCCGCATAGGGCAGCTTAAGCAGCCTACTTCACCCATGTATTTTCGCAGGACTTCTTCTAATTCAGGCTTAGCTTCCAAAACCTCGCCAATGGTTGTATCTTTAGTTACTTTCATTAATTTATTCAGTTATTGTAATCGCTCCCTCTGGACAGGCAGATTCACCTTTTTTAGCGCAATCTGATTCCCCAATGACAACAGACTTATTTTCATCATCCAACTTAAAAGAAGCCGGGCACAATGCTACGCAAGTTCCGCAGCCAGTACATAAATCACGATCTACTTCAATTTTCATAAAAATTTAATTTACTTATTATTAATGCTCTATCCCTAAGCGGGGAGAAAATTCATCGTCAAAATAATCTTTTTTTGAATCCATTTGTATGATCATGTCTGCTATTTCCATAACCTCCGGATGGGCGTATTTACCGGTCAGGATTACTTCTGTTTGCTGATGCTTATTATCAAGAAATCTGACAACATCTTTTACATCTATTAAATCATGATAAATAGCCGGATTAATCTCATCCAGAATCAATAAGTCAGGACGATTATTAACCATCGCTTGCCTGGCGTAATCCATGCCTTGCTCCACTAAATATTTATCTTGAGTAGATGGATTTTTAAAATCAACTGGCTCAGGTTGGGCAAACTGCATTATTTTAAAATTCTCCGGATTTTCCATGTGGAATTTATACTCGCCTGAATCTTTACTGCCTTTCAGAAACTGGATCATCAAAACCTCATGCCCATGGCCGATTGACCTTACCATATGGCCCAGAGCCGCTGTGGTCTTGCCTTTGCCTTCGCCTGTATATACATGAATGTACCCCAAATTTTTTTTAGGATTTGGTTCTAATAAATCAACTTGATGATATTGCATATGTTTTAATTTTTATTTCTTATCAATTATTACTTACATTATACCCCGAATCTCACAATTTTCAACATACTCTTGCATGATTTTCTTGAAACCGGCCAATTCCTTAGTAGTATAAGAAGTTTCTGCGGCATATTTAGGATCTAAAGTCTGCATCGGCCGAAAATTCTGGATATAATATTGTTTTGCTCCTCTTATTAATTCTCCCATGCCTTTAAAATCTTCTTCTTGGTGGAGCTTTGGTAAAACAGTGCTTCTGAATTCATAATCAGGCGCTTTTTCCATTATTATTTTAATGGATTTCTTAATATCTTCTATGTTTACATCAGTTCCTGTAGTTTCGGAATATTTTTCTTCAGAATTTTTAATATCCATGGCGACATAATCTATTATCCCTTTATCTATCAACTCTTCCAAAAGCTCTGGATTTGTACCATTAGTGTCTAGTTTGATAGCATAGCCTAACTCTCTAGCTTTAATAATAAAGCCTTCTATGTCGGCATGCATCAATGGTTCACCCCCGGTGATAACCACCGCATCTAAAATTCCCTGCCTTTTTTCCAAAAAAGCCATTATGTCTTCTTGCGGCATCTCATCTAAATATTTATCCGGGTCCACCAGTTCAGGATTATGGCAAAAAGGACAACGAAAGTTGCAGCCGCGCGTAAATACCACGGCTGCAACTTTGTTCGGATAATCAATGACAGTTGTCTTTTGTAAACCTGATATAATCATAAAAATTGAAAGCGGGAATCGCAATTCCCGCCTCCATAAAAATTTTTAGCAACCACCCTCGCCGCCACCGTCTAACTGTTTGTCATATGTTTTACGGTCTACGAACTCGGATTTTTTGCCCTCGTTCCATTGTTGGACTGGTACGATCCAGCCAACTACGCGAGAATAAACCTCGCATTTGGTCCTCTGGGCTTCTAAATTATCTTGGGTCATAAGTGTTTTTTTAATTTTTAGTTTTTATATTAATTTATTGATTGGCCATTCTATCTGCTTGCAGCTCTTTTTTCTTAATATGCTGCTTGGTGTGACTCTCATCTGGCTTGTAGCCGATCTCTTCATCGCATTTCGGGCAGTAAAAATGTTCACCAGCCAGATAGCCATGAGTCGGACAAACTGAGAAAGTCGGGGTAATAGTATAATAAGGCAATTTATAATTTTCAGCAATCTTTCTGACAAGCTGCTTACACATTTCTGGATTGTCGATCTTTTCCCCCACAAAACCATGTAATACTGTACCGCCAGTGTATCTGGTCTGCAACTCATCTTGCAGGTCCAGGGCTTCAAAAATATCATCAGTCGTGCCCACTGGAACATGGGAAGAATTTGTATAATAGGGCTTAGCGTCTTCATTTCTTACGGCTTCGTCATTAGCAAAAATCATATCTTTATGCTTTTTCATGTCTTGGCGGGCAAATCTATACGTGGCGCCTTCGGCTGGTGTTGCTTCCAGGTTATAAAGGGCATCGTCTGCTTCCTGGTATTCAACCAAGCGATCCCGCATATGGTCTAAAATTTTAATTGCTAATTCCTGGCCTTCTTTTGTTGTGATGTCTTTGCCGTAATAATTTAAAAGCAGTTCATTCATGCCGTTTAAACCAATGGTATTAAAGTGATTTTTCCAATATTCCCCAAATCTATCTTTAATAGACTGCAGCCAGTATTTAGCATAAGGGTATAAATTCTGGTCTGTAAATTTTTCCAAGATTTTTCTCTTGATTTTAAGGCTTTCTTTAGCCATGTCCATGAGCTTGTCTATCTGTTCAAACAAGACTTCTTCGCTTCGGCCCTTAGAATCATACCCAATTCGAGCCAGATTCAGTGTAACTACACCGATAGAACCGGTCATAGGGTTGGCGCCAAATAATCCGCCCCCTCTTTTTCGCAATTCCCTGTTATCAAGCCTTAATCGGCAGCACATAGACCGGGCATCATCCGGATCCATATCAGAATTAATGAAGTTAGAGAAATATGGTACGCCGTATTTAGCTGTCATTTCCCAAACTTTTTCTAAAGCCGGATTATCCCACTCAAAATCCTTGGTAATGTTGTATGTCGGAATTGGGAAAGCAAACATACGGCCGTGAGAATCGCCTTGCAGCATGGCTTCAGCAAAAGCCTGGTTGATCATGTTCATTTCTTCCTGAAAATCTTTGTATTTTTCATTTTTGATTTCCCCGCCGATAATAACATTTTCATCCGCAATCATGCCGGTTGGCTTTACATCCATGGTGATATTAGTAAACGGTGTTTGGAAACCGACTCTAGTGGGGACATTTAGGTTAAACAGGAATTCCTGAATAGACTGCTTTACTTCTTTATAAGAAAGATTGTCATGTCGAATAAATGGTGCCAATAAAGTGTCGAAATTGGCCACTGCCTGGGCTCCGGCGGCCTCGCCCTGTAAGGTGTAGAGAAAATTGACTAATTGGCCCAAAGCTACTCTGAAATGATTCGGAGGTGAAGACCAGACTTTATTGGCTGCTCCGCCAAAACCTCTCATTAATAAGTCTTTCAGATCCCAACCGCAACAATATACTGCGAGTAAGCCCAAATCATGAATATGGAATTCGCCCTCAATATGAGCTTCACGGATTTCTTGAGGATACATCTTGTTTAGCCAATACCGAGCTGTTATGGCAGATGAGACATAATTATTCAAGCCTTGTACAGAAAAGCTCATATTGCCGTTTTCATTCACGCGCCAATCCATCCGGCCGATATAATCTTCCATCAAGGCTTCGCCATCAACCATTTGAATGTCACGAATCTGTTTTCTTTGTTCCCGGTATAAGATATAAGATTTAGCTGTTTTATCATGGCCCTCTTTAATAAGAGTAGCTTCTACCAGATCCTGGATCTGTTCAACTGTAGGAACCGTATGCGTGCCAAATCGTTCTTCTAATATGGCTGTGACTATTTTTGACACTGTCAAAGCTTTTTCCCAATCTTCTCCGCCAGCTGCTTTGGCAGCATTAAAAATTGCCGCAGTAATTTTGTCCTGCTCAAATAGCAGTACTTCGCCGCTCCTTTTTTTGATTTTTGTAATTTTGCTTTGTGGTGTTTTGTCCTCCATACTATTTTTTATTACGTTTTTTATTTATCAATTTATTCACTTCTTCTGAAAAAGCCTCAATATCTTCAAAATCCCGGTAAACTGAGGCGAATCTGATATATGCTACTTTATCCGCCTTTTTCAGATGCTTCATTACTATTTCTCCAATCTCTTCACTTGTAATCCTGTCATTTTTAGATTTATTCTGAATGTCTTGTTCTATTGCCTGGATGATTCTCTTTAATCTCTCCGGTGTCATCGGCCTTTTTTGAAGAGCTTTCTGCAAGCTAATCACTAATCTTTCTTTATCATAAGGCATTTCCTGGCCCTCTCTCTTCATAACCGTGAGATTAAGGATTTCTACCTCTTCCATAGTAGAGAAGCGAAACCCGCATTTTTCGCATTCCCGGCGCCTGCGAATGGCAATATTATCGTCTAAAACCCGGGAATCAACGACTTTTGTGTCTAAATTGTGGCAGGACGGGCATTTCATGGTGTTTTTAAAATACTATATATTGTGTAGGTATCTACTATTATAGCACAATATCTTGTATTTGAAAATATTGCAAGGTTAGCCAAATCTGGTATAACATGTGGATAAATATTTCCCATAATTAAAAAATCCCTCAGAAATGTGAGGGATTTTTTAGATATCTTTGATAATAAGATTTTATATTTAATTGTCCTGCCCCTTAAGGGATAGGACAATTAATTACATCATTTTCTTCCTGATGAAAGCTGGAATTTCCAGATCTTCTTCAGGCTCGTCAGCGCCCTGTGGATTTGTTGGAGCTTGCCCGACTCCGGATGGTGTCTGGGGTTGGCTAATTTCATTTTGTCCGTAAGCTGGTTGAGATGGTTGGGCTTGAATAGGCTGGGGCCTAACTGGTTCTCTGTTAATCTCATCTTCTGCATCTTTGATTCCCTGAACCCCGAAAGGAGAAACTGCTCTGGCCTGAACTTTTTTAGTGCCGCGACCTGATTTTCCAAATCCGGTGGCCACCACAGAAACTTTTACTTCATCGCCCATGCTTTCATCAATGACAGATCCGAATATAATGCGAGCGGTCGGATCAGCTGATTCTGTAATAACTTTGGCGGCTTCATTAACTTCATACATAGATAGGTTGGGTCCGCCGGTGACTGTAAATAAGATGCCTTTAGCACCATCAATAGACAAATCAAGCAATGGACTTTCTACGGCCGCCTTAGCCGCGTCTACCGCTTTTGTTTCGCCAGACGCAGAACCAATACCCATCAAAGAAGAACCCGCATTTTCCATAACAGATTTAACATCCGCAAAGTCAACATTAATGAGGCCCGGGATAGTAATAAGATCTGAAATTCCTTGCACGCCTTGTCTTAAAACTTCATCTACTATTTTAAATGAATCCAGAAGAGAAGTCTTTTTATCTATGATCTGCAAGAGTTTGTCATTAGGAATGGTAATGATTGTATCAACTTTTTCAGTCAGGGCAGCCAGAGAAGCTTCAGCAATAGAGCGTCGTTGTTCGCCTTCAAATGCAAATGGCTTGGTTACCACGGCTACAGTCAGAGCGCCGGATTCTCGGGCAATGTCTGCAATCATGGGCCCCGCACCAGAACCAGTTCCGCCGCCCAGTCCGCATGTCAAAAAAACCATGTCTGATCCTTTTAGTGTTTCAGCTAGTTCTTCCTGGCTTTCTTCAGCTGCCTTCATGCCCACTTCAGGATCCATGCCTGCGCCTAATCCGCGCGTAGTTGATTTTCCGATATGAATTTTTTTAGCCGTAGGTACATGATGTAAGGCTTGTGCATCAGTGTTAACAGCCACAAATTCCACGCCTTTCAGGCCGGAATCCATCATCCTATTTATTGCTGAACCGCCAGATCCTCCCACGCCTACTACTTTGATCTTTGCAAACGTTTCTATATCCGGCTTTACTTCTGTAAATTTATTTCTTACCATAGATTTTTTTCAAATTTAAGTTAAATAAACACATTCATTATTCTAACCCAAATGGTTTTTTATGGCAAGTCTCGTTGAGTACTAAATTTACTCAAATAAAATACCCCGCCTGAAGCGGGGTTATTTTTAGTGTTCACTAGATTATTATGGCATTAAGGATTTGAACCAGCCTTTCATCTTGCCGGTCACTTCTCCGACAGAAGAAAATCGACCAAACGTAGAACCGCCTTTACCAGAAATATTTGCCCCCCAAATGCACAGCCCGATCGCCACTGCAAATACCGGGTCATTCACTTTTTCAATAGCAGTTGTAAAATCCTTAGGCACACCAACAGAAGCCGGTAAATTGAATTCTCTCTTAGCCAGATCTATTAATTCAGGTAAACGCGATCCTCCGCCTGTAAATACTAGGCCGGCCGGAAGCATACCATCTTTTTCAACTTGTTTTAACTCTTTCTTGATCATGGAAAAAATCTCTTCCATACGGGCTTCTATTATTTCTGCCACTTCCCTTTTAGAAACAATGCCATCTTCATTTGGTTCAATATTTGATAAATCAAACTCTTCTCTCTTTGAAATATCGTCGGGAATTGCCGTGCCGTATTCGGTTTTAACTTTTTCAGCAACGTCTACGCTCGTTCTGAGCCCAATCGCAATATCATTAGTAATGTGTCCGGCCCCGATCGGCATAATTTTAGTATGGATAACCTCACCCTCTTCAAAAACCATTAAGCTGGTTGTAAGGCCGCCTAAATTCACCAGGCCAACACCCAGTTCTTTTTGTCTCTTAGTTAGGACTGATTCTGAGGCTGCTAAAATTCCCAGCACTAAATCATCAATATCAACGCCTGTACGATAAATGCATTTAGTCAAATTCTTAATCTGAGAAACCTGGCCCAGTATAATCTGGGCGTCCACTTCCAGTTTAACGCCAGTCATGCCTAAAGGATCTTTAATGCCAGTCTGTCCGTCTACTGTAAATTGGCGGGGAATGACATGTAATATTTCATGATTGGGAGGTGTAGCCACTGTCTGAGCCGCTTCTATGACTCTTTCCACGTCATCGTCTTTGATTTCCCCGTCCGCTTTGGCTACAGCCACAACGCCATGTGATTCTTGTGAAATAACATGTGCTCCGGAAACAGAAACTGTGGCGTGCTCAATGGGAATACCGGTCATTCTTTCCGCTTTTTCCAATGCTCCTGAAATAGAAGAAACAGCATCTTCAATAGAAGTAATCACACCCTTGCTAATTCCTTCGGCCGGATGCTCTGATGCGCCGATAATATTGACTTCACCGTCAGCCCCGGTCTGAGCCACGGCGACGCGTATCGTAGTTGACCCTATATCCAGTCCGGTTATTATATCTTCTTTTGCCATATTATTTTATATGAGTGTAATTATTATTAATATTA
>JAHJKD010000026.1 GCA_018822435.1 Patescibacteria group bacterium | reverse complement strand
GTCATCGATTACTCCCCACTATTAATATTTTGTTTATATAGTTCTTTTATTTCTTTTAATTTTTCCAATAAATTTTTTAATTTGATATTATCAATATTTTCCGCGATTTTATTTAAATCAGATTCAGCCTGGGAATTAATAATAAGTTCGTTTTTTTTGTTTTTTAATAACATCGCATCTCTGAGAACTAGTTCCCAGGCAGCCAAATTCGCATTAATGGCATCAGGCTTGGCTTTAGTAGCTTTTTTTAAGAATTTTTCCGCCTGCTTAATCCTACTCGCAGGACCGGCTTCGAGATATTTTATTATTTCATCGGATTGCTCTTTGATTTTCTCGATCTGTTTAGGCCGGGAAATTAATTGGCGGGCTATAGCTGGCCTATTTTTGGACAGGGATGAAACAATTTTTGCCAAACTGCGGTCGTCAGTTTTTTTTACGACATAATCATAAATGGTATTTCTGGGAACAGGCAGCAGGTGCATAGTTTGGCAACGGGACTGGATAGTTTTTGGTAAAGAATCTGCGGTAGCCAGTAAGATGACAATAGTCTTGCCCGCGGGTTCTTCTAGGGTCTTTAATAATGCGTTTGCGGCCTGGTCAGTCATGGCCTGGGCATTATTGATCAGGCATATATTGTGTCCCCCGGAAATGGATGTCCGCGATAAGCTTATCCGGGCTTCCCGGATTTGCGTAATAGAAATGACCTTTTTATCTTCGAGCCGGTCTAAATTTATAAGGTGCGATGGATCGTCAATTAAATCATTAATAAAATTTTGGGCTAATGACATTTTGCCAATGCCTTCGGGCCCAATAATCAGATAAGCATGGCCTATTTTACCACTTTGAACTGTTTTTTGCAAGATTTTTACTTGCTTGTTATGTCCGATTACATCCCACATTCTTTTATTATTACTTTCCAGGTTTCTCGGGCACATTTATCCCAGGAAAACTTCTTAATATTTTGCTTGCCTTTGGCTATTAATTCTTGTTTTTTTGCGTTATCTGAGATTAGATCAAAGATTTTCTCTGCCATGTCTTGTTCGCTATCAGGGTTAAAATACACGGCTGCTTTATTCCCCACTTCTTTTAAAGCGGGAATATCAGAGCAAGCCACAGCTGTGCCGGCGGACATGGCTTCTAAAATAGGAATGCCAAAACCTTCGTAATATGAAGGCAGGACAAATAAGTCCGCCATGTTCATGAGTTCGTTCATGTGGTCTTGTTCTACATACCCTGGCTCGATAACATCGTCTTTTAATTTAGATTCAAAAATATTCGCCTCAATATCCTCATAGCGGTACCCGGGAGATCCGACTAAAACAAGTTTATGAGGAATTTTATAATTTTGTTTTAATTTCCGGAAAGCAATAATAAATTTAGGTAAATTTTTCTTAAGTTCTAACCGTCCGACGAATAAAATATAAGGCGTCGTGATTTTATATTGTTTTAAAATATCCGCCTTCTTCTCTTTGAGGGGAAAATAAGCATCCGGAGAAAAACCATTATGTATAGCCGTAATATCTTTTTCCGGGACGCCATAATGATCCATAATTTCTTTTTTAGAAAAATCAGACACAGTAATAATATGATCAGCTTCTTTTAATCCGAATTTCATGGCCCAACGGTGATAGTCTAATTCTGAAGTGCCGTAGTTTCCAAAAGTGACCAGGATTACCAAGATTTTTAAGATTTTCCTTAATATAGTTGATTTGTATCCGATGTCTTTATTTTCATATAATTCCTTGATGCGTTCAAAGCCGATGTCATGAGCCACTAAAACTGATCTGGGATGAAATACAGGGATAGTATGAGCAGGCACAAATAATAACTTTGGCCGGTTCCAAAGTTTGAGCATTTCTAAGGAAAGCCGGATCTGGGTCCAGAGGAATTGCGGCGGCCAATTAAGAACTTTTGATTCCCAGTTTTTAGGCATGTTTTCAAGGCCGTCTTGCAAAGGTTCTTTGGAATATAAAACAACCCGGACGTCTTCGGGTATGATTTTTTTTAATTTTTGGATCAAGTTGTAAGAATACCACTCGGTACCGGTTTTGTTGGGCTGATTGGCTCTGGAGGCGTCAATGCCAATCTTCATTATTTTGTGGCTAATATTGATCTTTTGTAGGAGTCTAGGTTTTCTAAGGCAACACCGGTCCCTTTAACAACATTTTGAAGAGGGTCATCAGCCGCGTAAGCAGGCACGTCAATAGCGCGGGCCAGTAATTCGTCCAGATTTCTAAGCATGCCCGTGCCACCTGATAAAACCATGCCTTTTTCTATGACATCGGCGGATAATTCCGGAGGTGTTTCTTGGAGCACACTTTTGACGGCCTGAATAATTCCAGAAAGCTGGTCCTGAATAGCTTCTGTTACGTCGTCTGACATGACTGTAATGGTTCGGGGCAAGCCAGATATGGCATCGCGTCCCCGAACATCCATTGAGGTCGGTTCAGTCAGGGGCAAGGCGGAACCGATTTTGATTTTTAGTTCTTCGGCTGTGCGTTCGCCAATAGACAGATTATATTTTTTACGGATGTAATCCATAATAGCATCGTCAAATTTTGTGCCGCCAATGCGGACAGACGTGCTGGCCACAATACCGCCCAAGGAGATAACAGCAATTTCTGATGTGCCGCCGCCAATTTCGATGATCATGTTGCCGGAAGCAGAGCCGATAGGAATGCCGGCGCCAATCGCAGAGGCAATCGGCTGTTTGATAATATAAGCGGCTTTAGCCCCGGCCTGGATAGTAGCATCAATAACAGCCCTTCTTTCGGTCGAGGTGATGCCGGCGGGAACAGCGATCATGACTTCGGGACGGATCAAGCGAACGCCGCCCAAAGCTTTGTTGATGAAATATCTGATCATGGCTTCAGTTGTCTTGTAGTCAGCGATAACGCCATCCCGAAGAGGACGCTGGGCCACGATCGTGTCCGGGGTGCGGCCAAGCATGTTGCTGGCTTCACTGCCTACAGCCAAAGCTTTACCGTCCTGGACAGAGACAGCCACGACTGAAGGTTCATTAATAGCTATCCCTTTTTTGGGAACGTATACTAAGGTATTTACTGTACCTAAATCTATGCCAATTTTCTTTACAAACATGACCAGGATTTTAATAGATTAATAGGATTATCAGGATTCATTAAGGAATTTTTTACTTTTTATAATTCAATTTCAAACCTGCGGTCAGTCCGTAAATCTGTATTGAATTGGATCTTATTATTACTAATTTCTTCGCCTTCGTCAAGGGGGCTAAACGCCTGGATATTTTGTCCGATATCAAAGGTCATGAGGAACGGATGAGCAATCGTGCCAGGCTGTTTTTGCGCGTATAAATTGTAGTAGCCGTCATTAACAGATGTAACAACTTCAGCTGGTAATTTGTATTTATAATGCAGGTCGCCTTCAGACATCGGTTCAATGGCCGTGAAACCGCCAAAGACAGTTTTGCCGTGTTCTTCATAAACGTCAGGATCGGTCGCGGCGGAACCATGGACGCGGTCATTTTGCATGGTGCCGGATGATTCTATTAATTCAGAACCAAGCGGAGCATATACCCGGGTGTATGTTCTATAGCGAGTAGTAAAATTTGTGATAGTGCCGTTATTTTTATAGTGAATATTCAGGTCAGCAATTAAATCTCCGTTCTCTTCATAAACATTATAAGTAATAGTTTTTTCCATGACCTTGTCCGTTTTTAAAGCACCCAGGTTGGAGTCGACTACCATAAGATAATCAACCATGGTTTCCTTGATTTCTCCGGCCCAATTCATTTCCGATATCTTTTCCTGCACTTCATCATCTTTCAAATATAATAAAATATGTTTTTCATCGACATTGCGGGCAAATATTTCCCAAAGGCTGCCCCATTCGCTCTTGGGCAAAGCCATCATCCTGTCCATGAGGGTGCTCGCCATGCGGCCGATGATTTCTTTTCTTTCCAGCTCGCCTACTCCCTGGGACACATAAGCAATTTCAACCTGGTATTGCAGTTGGTCAACAAAGTTTTCGGCCGTGAATTCAATATCATCAACATTGATCGGCCCAGTTAATTCTAATAGCGATCCGATAAAGACCGGGTCAACGGCAATAACACCGTCGATCTGACTTTCCGGACCATTTTCTAAATGATAAAATTCTTCCACTTGCTGGGCAGTTTCAGGAAACCCTGGATCCCAGTTAGAATCGCGCATGAACCATTGCGTGGAACCAAGATAGTCCTGATAAGGCTGAGGCGGGTCAATAAACAAATATTCTTTGGCCGGAACATCAATCGCGTAAATATTATCAGTGAAAAAGCTGACCATTTCTCCGTCTTTGACTTTAAGAATGCCATAAGTACCGATGAAGCCACCGGTCGGCCTTAATTCATTATTATTTTGGAGTAAAAAGAGATATGTCTTTTCTTCAGGGTAGCCGGCAATAGAGGGAATGATTTCTATCATGGGCACGGCTTTTTCTATCAACTGTTTTACTAAAGGCAGTTTTTCTTTGATCGGAGCAATAGCATCAGCCAGGGGTTTCATCAGGCCTTCGTCGGGAATAGCTTCCAGTTGGGCAACAGCCAGGTCCAATTCTGCTTTGGCGCCCTGGATGTCGGGCGGAGATTCGTAAATTTTTTGCAGGATCTCTTGTTTTTGTTCCGGTGAAATCGTATCAAAAGAAGCGTCTTCATTGTCTTCGACTACGGCCAGGATATCCAGGCCCAGGTCAGAGATCTGCTCGAGGGCGTCACTGATGTTTATGGCGGCGATAATCAGATTATCGGTGGCTTCCACCTGAGTGCCCACGTAAGGGATGTATTTCATCCAGCTGATCTTGTCCAGATTTTTTTTGGCATCCCGAAAATTATTTCCGGCAGATTCCAAATTGGCAATGGCAGTATCGAAATTTTGGTTGGTTATTTCCACCTGGGCATATTCAAAATCCTGTTTTCCTGCCATAGCTGCTTTATATGCGGCTTTGGCCGGGCCATAGCTTAATCCGGCCACGCCCGCCACAGCAATAATGGCCACTAATATAAATATACCGATGCCGATCATCCATTTTTTTCCGCGGCCAGTCAGGCCGAGCTTTTTCTTGTCTTCGGGGGTCAGTTCGATGCGGGAAATCTGGGTCCGATTATTAATTTCCTTTTTGGGCATATTTTTTATTTTTAGATATTTTTAGATATTTTATATAGTCTTTCATGTGGACCCGGGTGGTGTTATTCATGATTACGGCAAATCCGGGCCATTCTGATTTAGTGGCTGACTCACGGCGGTGATAATGAATAATATCGGAATCAGCATAGTAATAAACTTTATAGCCATTTTCCCGGGCGCGGTCGCATAATTCGTAATCCGCGAAATAGAGGAAAAAAGCCTCATTGAATTGACCGATTTTTTCTAAGGCACTTTTACGGACAAACATGCAGGCACCGAGGATCCAGTCTACTTCCCTGGTTTCGTCATGGGCAAAGTCGAGCATGAGGTGGCGGGCCAGATCTTTTTTAGCCGCACTTAAATTTCCCAGCGGAGTTCTTCTATATATAGGAGTCATTAAACGATAAGGGCGCAAACACGAGTTTTGGATTGTGCCATCGCCGTTTACTAACTTCGGTCCCAGAATAGCCACGTCTGGATGCGTGTCCATGAAATCAACTACTCTTTGGATAACATCAGGTGAAGGAATGATGATATCGGTATTGAGAATGACAATATATTCCCCTTTTGCTTCTTTGATTCCCAGATTATTGCCGGCTGCATGCCCGATATTCTTCTTACTAAATACGCATTTGGCTTGCGGATATTTCTCCTTGACCATAGGGCAGGAATTATCCGTGCTAGCGTTATCTACCACGATAACTTCGTATTCAAACGGGATATCTATAGAGTAGATATTCTTCAGGCAGAGCCGCAGAAGATTAGCTGAATTGTAGTTTAAAATAACTAAAGATAACTTCATTTGGTGTATAAATCAACTTGATTATTCTACAATTTTCGGGAAATTCAGTCAAGGGCGGAGAATATGATATAATTAAATCAATTAAAACTTAATTAAAATTTATGGAAACATCAACAAGCGGTGAAGTGCCAATTAAACCAAAACAAGAAAAAGAAGCGGGACAACAAGAAAATCGGACTGAAATCAGTCAGAGAGATATTATAGATGGTCATGTCGATTTAAAGGCCGGTGATATCGTGACTACAAATGGAGCTAATGAATATGCAGTAGAATCATATGATCCTCAGGCAGCTGAAGTTACACTACGCTTTGTAACCACAGACGGAGGTGAAGGCCGGAAATTTAAGATTAAAATAACCGATGAGAATATAGCTAAATTTGAAAGACCAGAATAATATTTTAAGCCGTTCTTAACCTAATATGATTAGGTGTAATTTCTAAATATTCGTCCGCTTTTATCATTTCTAAGCCGCGCTCAAGCGTCAGGTCGATGGGCGGGGTGAGTTTTATGCCGATATCAGCGCTGGAGGCGCGCATGTTGGTCAGGTGTTTGCCTTTGATGGGATTTACTTCCAAATTAACGCCTTTAGAAACATTGCCGATGATCATGCCTTCGTAAACTTCAATATTCGGGGAAATATAAAGAGCGCCTCGTTCCTGCAGGTTGGCCAAAGAGAATGCCAGGGCCTTGCCGGTGGCCATGGATATCATGGAACCGAGCTTATTTTTTTCTATATCACCGGCCCAGGGCTTGAAACCGGTAATGCGCGTACATATAATGCCCTCACCTTTAGTATCGATCATAAATTCATTGCGATAGCCGAGCAGTCCCCTGGTGGGTACTTTAAAAATAATTCTGGTATGGTTCAGTTCCGGTTTCATTTCTACCAGGCTGCCCTTCCGCTTAGAAAGTTTTTCAATCACAGCGCCGGAAAATTCTTCCGGGATATCAATCGTCACTTCTTCAAAAGGTTCGCATTTTTTCCCGTCCACTTCTTTGATAATAACCTGCGGCATGGAAACCTGAATTTCATAACCTTCTCTACGCATGTTTTCCAGAAGAATGGCAATGTGCAATTCTCCGCGGCCAAGTACTTTGTAATGGTCTGTGGCAGAAAAATCAATTTTCAATCCGACATTGACTTCCAGTTCCTTTTCCAGTCGTTCTTTGATCTGGCGGCTGGTCACGTATTTTCCGTCCTGGCCGGCAAACGGCGAATTGTTCACTAAGAAATTCAATGAGATGGTCGGCTCGTCAACTTTAATGGCGGGCATGGCTTCCTGATTTTCTTTGATACAAATAGTCTCACCGATAAAGATGTCGGGAATGCCGGCGATCATGACGATGTCTCCGGCAGTCGCCTCTTTGACTTCCTTTCTGGCCACGCCTTCAAATGTAAATAGTTTTGTGATCTTATTTGTGGTCGTGGTGCCGTCAATTTTTTTAACAAAAATATTATCAGCCACTTGCATACTGCCGGTGTAAATCCGGGATACAGCCATACGGCCGAGAAAATTATCATAACCCAGGTTAAAAACCTGCGCCCGCAGATCCTTGTTTTCAAAAACTTCCGAAGAAGCCGGGGGCACTTCTCTTAAAATCATATCCAGAAGCGGAGTCAGATCCTTGGCAACATCTGTCATATTCAATTTAGCCTGGCCTTGTTTGGCCACAGTATAGATAACAGGAAAATCCAGCTGTTCATCAGAGGCACCCAGGTTCATGAATAATTCAAAGACCTGGTCATGGGCCCAGTCCGGCCGGGCGGCAGGCTTGTCGATCTTATTTAAAACAACGATAGGCTGTAAACCAAGTTCAAGTGATTTTCTTAAAACAAATTTAGTCTGCGGCATGGGGCCTTCCTGGGCATCTACCACTAATAAGACACAATCAATGGACCTGAGAACACGTTCCACTTCAGAGCCGAAGTCAGCATGGCCAGGCGTATCAACAATGTTGATTTTTGTGTCATTATAAAAAACTGAGGTATTTTTCGAGTAAATCGTAATGCCTCTTTCTTGTTCCAGGTCGTCTGTATCCATGCTGACCCCCTCTGCGGTCATGTTACACTGACGCATCAAAGCGTCTGTTAATGCGGTTTTTCCATGGTCGACATGAGCGATAATGGCGATGTTTCTGATTTCCATAAAAATTTCACAAAAAAATAGTCGCGCAAACCACGACTAGTAGATGATTAAGGATGCAGTATGCCTGAAGATGTGAATTATGTCAACTTATATACAGAGACGTGATAACCCACACGTGTAAAATGTGGGGTTATCACTTACGTTAGAAATTAAATTCTATAATCCGATGAATTTCATTAGTCCGTGGACCAGGAAGGCGGGCCAGATAAATGATTTCAGGACGCCGAGAATGCCGTCCCAGAAAGAGGTTGAGATCTGGATATAATAGACCAATGCACCGATCCAGCCAATACAATACATGCCGCCACCCGCGCCTTTATAAATTACCTCTTTTTTGGACTTTTTTTTGCACTTGCCGTCTTTGTCCCAGCCTTCGAATTTTTTCTTGAACCATTGTTCGACATCTTTGTCGGTGATGTCTCTCGCTTTTTCTTCTGCCATAGTTTTTAGTTTAATTATTTTTCTGATACCCCACACATATGAAATGTGGGGTTATCGCGTCCCTGGGGACAAATTTAATTTAAGACGTTAAATCATTTTCAGAATATCCCATCTTTCTCATTTCAATATATACAGGCAGTAATAAGTTTTTCCAGGCCGCCATGTCGCTCATTCTTCTTTTATCATCATCTATTAACATTATTAACTCTTGCTCGTCAATCCCAGATTTCATAATGGCTCTTTTAATATCTGCTGCAAATTCCCCTTCCGTGGCTTCCAGCCTCTTTTTGCTCCAGCCTCTTTTCATTTCTTCTTTTATTTTTTCCTGAGGAAGATCAGAATAATAGCAACAGCCAAATAAGTCCTTCGCGGACAAGCCTTCGAATTTTCCATATAGGCCGGTCATATTTTGTTGATATATGCTTAAGCCATCTCCGCCAGGCATATTAGCGGAAAAATTATTTAAGTATGCCCGCAATTGGGCGACTTCTTTATCATCCCCACTCTCTATGAACATTTTAGTAAGAGAATTCGGCCGTTTCATTTCCTGGGCGACAATGATTTCCATTGATTTTGGTGGTTCTCTTTCAGGCATATATAAGTTTAATATTGATTTAAGTATAACAAAATAATTAAATTGGAACCAGGATTGACCTTGATTTTTAGGATTAGCCTTGATAAGGATTAATAAATTAGAAAAGGACCCTATAATTTATACTGGGGGGTCCTGGCCCAGACGGAGAAGTGATCCTCCTGTTTACCATCTTCTCCTCCTCCTCTCCTTGGCCCGCTCGATGTCGAACTGGCTCTCGTAGATTGTGCCGACGCCGAGTCCGCGCTGCTGGCGAAGCTCCTCTAGCTTGTGGAAGAACTTGTCGCGCAGGTCCGGCCGCAAG
>JAHJKD010000025.1 GCA_018822435.1 Patescibacteria group bacterium | reverse complement strand
GATCAGTTGGATTATGAATTGCGGCATGACGCAGAATCCAGGGGAGTTTATAATCTTCTGCTATTTCCGGATCTTCTTTCATTGTATTAACTGCTTTTTCTGCATTTTGGATAAAAGCTTTAGGATCAGTTGGATTACTAATTGCAGCACGACGCAGAATCCAGGGGAGTTTATATTCATCTGATATCTCTGAGTCTGTTTGTAAAGTTTTAACTGCTTTTTCTGCATTTTGGATAAAAGCTTTAGGATCAGTTGGATTACTAATTGCAGCACGACGCAGGATTCCGGCGAGTTTATAATCTTCTGAAATGTTTGGATCCGTTATAATCTCAAGCCATAGATTAGGCTCATTATAAGATGTTGCTTTTTCTGCGGCTCCAGCATGTTTCAGATAGCCGTAAGTTTCCTGGAAATCATGAAGCACGGACTCTAAAAATTCTTTTTGCTCTTCAATGTCTAAATCGTCAAAAGATAAATCTTTCTTTTTTGCTGCCAGGCGCTCATGGACTTTGATGAATTTTCTAAAAGAAACACCTAGGCCCTGCATCCATTTCTCCACTTCCTTTTCCGGCACAGGCTCATGCCCCATGTCCCTGGCCCAGTCTCCCAAGGCTTTTAAAAGCTGACCAACTTGATATTCCATAGGCTGGCTAAATGTTTCCATTACTTCTTGATGGTCTATTTTAGTAATGCCTCTTAGAGAAACCTCTTTATCTTGCAATGCCCTCCTTACTTCTTGTTTACGTTCTGACATAATTATAATTTATTCTTTAATTATCACTTTATTATCTTTAACTTCAATTTTTCCATCCGCAAATAAATCAATCGCTTTAATAAACATCTCTCCTTCTAGTTTCTGCACTTTTTCTTTTAAGCTATCCACTGTCTCCCCATCTGCTATCGCCACCTTTTCCTGTAAAACAATCGGTCCTGTATCTGCGCCTTCATCCACAAAATGAATAGTCGCGCCGGTTTCTTTTTCCCCGGCATCCAAGACTTCCTGATGCACGTTCGCATCCATGCCCCCGGCAAACTTGGGTAATAAAGACGGATGCACGTTCATGATTTTATTTTCGTACTTATCGACAAATGGTTTTGATAAAAATCTCATGTAGCCAATTAACAACACTAGATCAATATTATTTTCCTCTAAAACTTTCATCACCTCTTCATCAAATTCCTCTCTAGATTTATCTTTCTGAGAAATAAACAAAGCAGGGATACCAGCTTTTTCTGCCCGTTCCAAAATAAAAGCGTCTTTTTTATTAGAAATTATAATTTTAACAGGAATCTTTGCGTCAATAATTGCCTGTAAATCAGTCCCCCTAGTTGAACCTAAAACCGCGATATTTATTGGTTTCATGATCGTACGTCCTCTTGCATTTTAATTCTCTTTTCTGTCAGATCCTTTCGCCCGATGTCAGCTCTATGAAAGACCGGGCCTCTTATTTTTAATATTTGTTCTTCCACTGTTTTTTCGGCTGTGTAAAGATCATCATCTAAAGCCACCACGCCTACAGCGCGCGAGCCTTTCAGCATTAACCCTTCTTCTGTCTGATCGACCGAGGCATAATATAGCGTCACTTTTTTCTGATCGATTGCTGATACGTCAATTGGCATATTTTTAACCGGTTCGTCCGGATAGCCTTCAGGCACCGCATACTTACAAACCGATGCTTTGTTCGCAAACTTCACTTCTTTTTGGTCCAGATCACCATTGATTATACCGCGGCTTATTTCCACTAAGTCTGATTCCAGCAGTGTGCAAATATTCATAGCTTCCGGATCGCCCAGCCGGGCATTATACTCAATCAATTTTACTCCATCAGCCACGGCAATAAATCCGCCATACAAAATACCTTTATAGGGTTGGCCGTATTTGGCATGCAAAGCCCGCATGACTTTGAAATTAATTTCCTGGGCTGTTTCAATATCATCCTGATCCAAAAATGGCATAGAATGGTCAGGCATAGAATAAGACCCCATGCCGCCTGTATTCGGGCCTTCGTCATTTTCATAAGCTCTTTTATTGTCCTGCACCGCTGGCATATGCTGGATATGGTCACCATCACAAAAACTCATTAAAGAGAATTCCTGGCCCACTAATTTTTCCTCGATTACTATCTTGCCCTGGCCTTCTACTACTTCTTTGCAATAATCCAGGGCTTCTTGCTTAGTCTTAAAATGATCCCCTACCACTTTCACACCTTTACCGCCAGTCAGTCCGTCTGGCTTTAAAACAATATTCATGTCCAATTCTTCAATAAAACCTTCAATTCCATCTATCGAGTCAAAATTTTGATACTTAGGATAAGCCGGAATATCATATTCCACGAGCAAATCCCGGGCAAAACCTTTTGACGTCTCAATTTGAGCCAACTCTTTTTTCGGGCCGACTGAAGGTATGTCAATAACTGCCAGATAATCAGCTAAACCCTTCTCTAAGGGCGCTTCAGGGCCTATCCAGGCCATTTCCGGTTCTATCTGTTTGGCATAATCAACTACTTCTTCGACGCTATTCGGGTCTCCTATTTTAATATCTTCGGCTAATTCTATAATACCCGGATTATTGGCCGAGGCAAAACAATATAACTGGCATTCCTTATTTCGTTTCAAAGCCGCGGCAATCGCATGTTCACGCGCGCCGTTTCCAATTAATAAAATTTTCATGATTTTTTATCCGCCCTTCGGTACAATTTCTCGCTCCGCTCGAAATCACTCAGGGCTCTTCAAATTTATTATATTATGAACAAAATCCTGAGTGCCCGGGTATTTGCGAAGCAAATACATCGGGTGTATCGAAGGATTTTGTGGATTAACAAATCTTCTTCTCCTCTATCCTCTCTTTTTCAATTCTTTTCAGGGTTGAAAGATTGACTTCCGGAGTGGGATATTTGCGAGAGAGGCAGCCGGTACAGAATTTTTTAAACTTTGCTTTTTTTACCCAAACAGCTTCTTCCAAATCATCAAGGGTCTGATATATCAATAAATCTGCCCCAATATGTTTTTCAATCTGTTTAATGCTTTTTTTGCTGGCAATTAATTCATTGAAAGTTGGCATATCAATGCCATAGGGGCATGGGGCGATCACTGGCGGTGACGCAATTGCAAAATAGACCTTTTTAGCTCCGGCCTTTCTTAACATAGCAATGATCTGTTTGGAAGTTGTGCCTCGGACAATCGAATCATCTATTAATAAAATATTCTTTCTTTTTATTTCTAAAGGCTGAGGATTTAATTTGTATTTCACATTTTTTTCCCGCTTGCCTTGGCCTGGCATAATAAATGTTCGGCCCACAAAATGATTTTTAACTAACCCTTCTCTGTATTTCACTTCTAAATCATGGGCGCAGGCTAAAGCCGCCGTATTTGAAGTTGAGGGCGCCGGAATCACCACATCGATCTTGAGATCTTCATCCATAGACTTGATCCTTCTGGCCAGCATCTCGCCCATCCGCAGCCTGGCCTTGTAAACCGAGATATTATTTTCAATCGAATCCGGCCGGGCAAAATAAATATATTCAAAAATACAAGGATGATGCCTGCCGGGAGCTACCTGCTTTGTATGGACCTTTCTTTTTTCATCAATAAATATGCATGAGCCAGGCGGTACGTCTTCAATGTAATCAATGTCCATCATATTGAACATGATTGATTCTGAGGCGAAAACATAATCTTTTTTCACGCCTTTGCCGCGGGACCCGAATACCATCGGCCTGATGCCGTAAGGATCCCGGAATCCGAACATGCCCTTGCCGGCAATGAAGCCGACTACGGAATAGGCGCCCTTGCATCTTTTAAAAACGCCTTGCACGGCTTTAAAAACCTGTGACTGGATAGAGCCGGTATTTTTATGCTTCAAAAGTTCTTCGGCAAATACTGCTAAAATCACTTCTACGTCACAGCCGGAATCGATCTCCCTCAGGTCTTTTTTGCGTAACTCCTTTTTTAGGGCCGTATAATTCGTCAGGTTGCCGTTATGGGCCATAGCAATGCCGTATGGGGCATGGGTGATAAATGGCTGGGCATCTTCCACGCCGTTCGAGCCGACTGTGGCATAGCGGATGTGGCCGATGCCGACCGGCCCTTTCAGGCGGCGCATATTGCGGTTGTCAAAAACATCGCGCACGAACCCTTTGCCTTTTTTCAGGTGAAAACGCTTATCAAAAGTGCAGATGCCGCAAGCGTCATGGCCGCGATGCTGCAGGGTTATTAATCCGTCATAAACGTCCTGGCTGACATGATAATTGTCGTCTTTGGAATAAATTCCGAAAATTCCACACATATTGTTTTTTTATTTAACTAAATTAGTAAGCTTAGATGAAAGCCCGGTATAGTTTTCCGGCCTTAATTTCTTTAAAGCGGCTTTGTCTTTATTAGAAATGTCCAGAGTGTCAATGAATTTATGAATCGAGTTGATAGAAATTTCCTTGCCCCGGGTCAGTTGTTTGATCTTTTCGTAAGGCTTGGCCACGCCCGCTTTTCGAAGCAAGATCTGTATGGCTTCAGCTAAAACTTCCGGATTTTCTTCTAATTCCTCGAGAGCTTTAATATTGTTGATACTAATTCTTTTCAAGCCCTTCATCGTACTTTTAATTGCCAGCAAACAATGCGCCATAGCCACTCCCTGATTTCTCAGCACAGTAGAATCAGATAGGTCACGCTGCATCCGAGACTTAGTTAGTTTGTCTCCTAAGAAAACCAACATGGCATTAGCCAGCTGAAGATTGCCTTCGCTATTTTCAAAAAATATCGGGTTCATTTTATGCGGCATAGTGCTTGACCCGACTTCACCTGCTTTTAATTCCTGGACAAAAAGACCCCGAGAAGTATATGACCACATGTCTTGGTCCAGATCAATAATGATATTATTGATTCTCTTTAACATATCAAAAAGCTCGGCCGCGCTGTCATGCGGCTCAATTTGGATAGTCAGTAAATTCGGTTCTAATCCCAAGCTGGAAATAAATTTCTTGGAAAATTCGATCCAGTTGATATTCGGATAAGCGACTTTATGGGCTGCCCAGTTACCCACGGCTCCGCTTAGCTTGCCCTGCAATTTATGTTCCTGCAGTTGCTTTTGCTGTCTTCGCAGTCGGGAAACATAAACGGCAAACTCTTTTCCAAAAGTAGTTGGCGTGGCTGGCTGGCCATGCGTCAAAGCCAGCATGGGCGAATCTTTATATTTTCTGACAAAAACCATTAAATATTTGATCAGTCCCTCCAGCTCTTTTTTATATTGATTATCAATAGCCTCTTTCATCATCAAAGAATAGGCCAGATTATTTACATCTTCACTCGTGAGGGCAAAATGAACAAATTCCGCTCCGTCTTTCAATTTTTTATAATTCGATCGGGCAATCTTGCCTTTAATAAAATACTCGACTGCTTTTACATCATGATGGGTCTTTTCTTCTATCTTTTTAATGCTCGCCAGATCATTTAAAGAAAATCTTTTATAAATATTCTCCAGAAAACTTTTTTCCGCCGGAGATAGGCGGTTAAACTCTTTTAACTTGGGTTCACTTGCCAACGCCAGAAGATAGAGGATCTCTATCTTGACGCGGTATTTAAAAAGGGCCATTTCCGAAAAATAATCAGAGAGCTTTTCTACTTGCTCCCTGTATCTTCCGTCTATCGGCGAAATGGCCAGAAATTCGGAATCTTTGTTCATTTTATTGCCAATATTTATTTGTTAGGCACTAAAATTATACCAATTTTTTTAATTTGTGTAAATAAAAATAACTGACCTGTCTCTTTGAAGGAGATAAATATCCCACCCCTTAAGGGGTAGGATATTTATCTCCTGGGGTAGGACAGTTTTGAATCCTCAATTATCTCAAGTCTTTAAGATAATAGTTGGATGGAGAAGCAGGCTGTTATAGCGTTGCTTCTCCTTCCTCTCTCCTCGATTTCAGGTTTTTCTTGTTTGCTCATTGTACCAGGCAATGGCCTCCTCCTTCCGGCTGAACACGCGGGCGCGCATGTGGTTGATCTCCTGCTCGGCTCCGTCAATCTCAACGTCATAGTGATTCCACCGATTTTTCTGAAGACGATAGGATATGGATGCGGCTCCGTTCTTGCCTTCCATGCCGCTGTAATTGACCGAGACGGTCCGGCCCCCGATCCGATACTTGGGCCTGGCATTGCTGGACACGGGCAAGATGGTCTTTCTCTGTTTCCGGCCGGGCGGCTCCAGAATGACCAGCCAGGCAAGGGCAGTTATGCCCGCGATCTGCTGATGCATCCAGTTGAGGTTTTTCTTCAGTTTCTTGTCGAGTTTTTCCCCTTTCTGGTCATGAATTCCGTTCCCGATCGCCTGCCAGCGGATACGGATGTTCAATAGCAAGTGCGGCATGTCCGGCGGCCTGACTTTGCCCTGCTCAATTTCACCCTTTAACCACCTGATGCCCAAGTTCGCGTCTTCCGCCAGCTTCACGAACCGGGCCGCGCGCAGACTTTTCTGAAGGTCCTGATATTTCTTCAGGGCCTCCTGGAGCATGGTCTGGACGTGGTCGTCCATGGCTCATTCCTCCTTTCCCATTTGCAAGGATCTAACAAGTTAAAACCTAAAAATAAAGAACCGTGATTTTACCCTACCACGGCTCCCTTATTTGTAAAGATTGGATATTTGGAAC
This sequence comes from Patescibacteria group bacterium, assembly GCA_018822435.1. Classification (GTDB taxonomy): domain Bacteria; phylum Patescibacteriota; class Patescibacteriia; order UBA9570; family JAHJKD01; genus JAHJKD01. The sequence goes on along the minus strand of JAHJKD010000025.1, from coordinate 43,685 downwards.
ACGAAAGCACGAAGAATCGAAAAGCTCGAAGGTAATGACCCTATCTAACCAAAATATTATAAATACTATTTAATAACTATCAATATCAGTATGACGACTTATCTTCGTGAAATTCGCCTTTTCGTATCTTCGTGATCCTAATCACTTAAATCCAGAATACGCTTGGCTGCTAAAGCCGCATTTTTAGGATAGATTACCGTCAAAGCCGGTGTATTAGAAGGCATCTGTAAAGTTGAATGGATATTCACTAAATAATCGTCTTTGTCCTTAAAAGGCGGGCAGGCAATTACGGGAAACTTTGTGTTTGCCGAGCAAAATCCAGACAAGGCATTGCTGCGGCCGGCCACGGTGATATAGACGATCTTGTCATTGCCTTTTTCATTGGTTTCCAAAATTTCCAGGACTTCTTTAGGTTGTTTGTGCGCTGATGCGACTTTCTCCTCAAACTCTATTTCCAAGTTTGATAACTCGTCTGTGATTTGTCTGACAAAATCTTTGTCAGACTCTGAACCCATGATTATAACTGCTTTTTTCATATTATTATTTTAAATTTAAATTTTCTTTCATTCTCTCTTCGATAGGCTTCCCTGTTTCTGGAAACTCAAAATTCTGGCCAGTAATCTTTTCATATAAAGTAATATATCTATATGATAATTCTATTACCAGCTCTTCTGGAGCAGCCGGGAGTACTTCATCTTTATATGGATCGCTGTTTTCCTTGAACCATAATCTTAAGAACTCCTTATCAATATTGTCCGGCTCTTCGCCATTGGCAATCTTGGCCTCATAAGTGTCTGCCAGCCAATACCTTGATGAGTCAGGTGTTAATATCTCATCAATCAGTATTATATTGCCATCGGCATCCTCGCCGAACTCAAATTTTGTATCCACCAGAATCATGCCATTTTTTTTAGCCACTTCCATGCCCCGTAAAAATACGGCCATGGCTTTTTCTTTAATATACTCCCATTTTTCTTCGGGCACGCCGCATTTTTTTGGCACATCCTCCAGATCAACTGGTTCATCATGTTCATCCTTAGTCGTTGGCGTAATAATCGGCCGATCAAATTTTTGATTTTTCTTCATGCCATCTGGCACCATATTGCCGCCTAAATTTCTTTCGCCTTTTTCATATAAAGTCCAGGCCGAAGTTTCTGAAGAGCCGGTCAGATATCCTCTGACCACAACTTCCACCGGAAAGACTTTTGTTTTTTTGCCTTCTGTTACATTGGGATCAGGAATAGAAATAACATGATTAGGAATAATATCTTTAGTGGTCTCAAACCAAAAAGCCGATACCTGGTTTAAAACCTGCCCCTTAAAGGGAATTTCCGCTAAAACTCTGTCAAAAGCGGATTGCCTGTCCGTGGTAATGAAATACATCTTATCGCCGGCATCATAGACGTCTCTGACTTTTCCTTCTAATTTTTTACCTAAGCCTTCCAGATTTGTGGCTGTCAGACAATTGCTTAGGTTTTCTTTGATGATTTTTTTGTATTCAACTTCATTCATGATAATAGTTATTAATAACTTACGCGCGGACTCGTCAGGAGACTCGCCCTATTGGCAGTAAAATACGCCTGGAAATATCCAATAGCCCGAGTCTCCTGACGAGGGCGCGCGTAATTATGGATAAATTTTACACTCTTGTGAAAATGGATTATAGAAAATATTTGTGGCCATAACTTTTTTCAAAATCTCTTCTCTTTTATTAACGTCATCTTCATCGATCTTGATCTGCCAGATTATAGATTTCTTCACATCCGCAATTTCATTAAACCCCAATCTGTTTTTTAAAGTGCTGGTTTTACTACGACCCACGTAGTCATCTTTATAAGCCACTTTAATAGTGTAAACTTTATCATCGCGAGGCAGTTCATCCATGACAAATTCTTTGTTCGTATTCAACAATTCATCCGACTTTACTATTCTTTCTCTTAAATCATTCACATCTTTCATTTCGCTGCCATAACAAAGCTCCCAATGGGTCTTTCTTTCCACATCCACGTTATCAAATCCGATATTTTTTAAAGCTGTTGCCACGGTCCTGGCTTCATTATCAGTAATAATCAAATCAACAATTAATTCTGTACAATTCTTTGGCAGTTTATATTCTTTCATCTCTGATTTCTTGATTTTAGATTCCAATTTATATCCTTTTTTATCAAGGCCTTCAGAAAAAGAAGTTCCTTTTTCCAAATAAACGGCCAGAGAATTGAATATGCCCATGCCTTCCGGAGAATTTTCCGGATGCGGCATCAAAGCCATCACATTTCCTTCAGGATTGCAGATACCAGCAATGCCGTCTTCTGCACCAGAGGGATTATATGGAAATTCGTCTTTATCTTTTCCTTCGGCATCAGAATATTTCAAAATGACCTGATCATTGTCATACATTTGTTTGAGCACGTCTTTATCAATCATGAACTTGCCTTCACCGTTAGCTACAGGCACGCGAAAATATTCGCCTTCTTCCATGGCCGTATTGAAAATCGTTCTTCCCTGTTTAGCCACGTTCTTTATAAAAATCCAATCGTTATAAAAACCCGTTCCATAAATTTGACCTTCTTTAACGCGCACATTTTCCGCCATGGCTCCGGCCAATTCATTATTGGGCAGGCCGGGCACTAAACCGGTTTCCATCAAAATTTGGCAACCATTACAAATGCCTAAAACTGGCTTGCCTTTGGCGGCCTCTTCCCGGATCGTGTTCATTAACGGATCAAGCGAGGCAATTACGCCTGCCCTGGACCTGTCTTCATAAGAAAAACCGCCCGGAATTACATAACCGTCAAAATCAAGCAGCTCTTCTGAAGGCCGGTTCCATCGGAATATCTCGCCTTCTAGTCCGGCGTATTCAATATAGCGCTTGGCTTCGTATTCGCGGTTAATGCCTGGAAATTGTAAAATCGCAATTTTTTTCTTCATATTTTATGTAAGTATTACTTTTCCAAAACCTTTCTTAACTTTTCCGATCCAATTGTATTTCAAACCTTTGAACTGGCTTAAAACATTTTCTACATTGCCTTCATCTTCCGGAGAAACGACCAGCACCATGCCCACGCCCATGTTAAATGTCTTGTACATGTCTTCTTCCGGAACATCTCCGTCCTTCTGGATCAGATTGAAAATAGGCAGTACCTCCCACGTTCCTTTTTCTATTTCCACGTCAATATTTTTCGGCAGTACTCGGGATAGGTTTCCTTCTAAACCGCCGCCTGTGATATGAGCCATGCCTTTGATCGGCCATTTTTCCAGAATCGCCTGCACTGGCTTCACATAATTCAAATGCGGTTTTAATAAAGTCTCGCCTAAATTTTCTTTTAAAGTATCTATTTTTTCTATAATAGAATATTTTTTCTGGTCAAATAAAACATGCCGGGCCAAAGAATATCCATTGGTATGCAGTCCATTAGAGCCTAGGCCGATTATTAAATCGCCTTCTTTAATATCACTGCCGTCAATAATATTCTCTTTCTCAACCACGCCTGTGATCGTACCGACTACGTCCCATTCGCCTTCACTATAAACGCCAGGCATTTCTGCGGTCTCACCGCCCACTAAAGATACGCCGCCAGCCTGACATTCTTTAGCCATGCCTTTGACAATATCCGCCATCTTATCCGGATCCAGCTTAGCCGTCGCAATATAATCTAAAAAAGTCAGCGGCTGGGCTCCCTGGCATAAAATGTCATTACAAGAATGCGCCACAATATCCTGGCCGATCGTATCCCACCTGTCCAGCATCTGCGCGATCTTCACTTTCGTGCCTACGCCGTCAATGCTTTGCACTAAAACCGGTTCTTTATAATCAGCTCTAATTTTATTCAGGTCATAAAGCGCGCCAAATCCGCCAATGCCGCCCATGACTGCCTTGGCTTGTGTCTTTTTAACAGCGTCTTTTATTTTGCTGACTGCTTTTTCACCTGCTTCAATATCTACGCCGGCTTTTTTATATGTTGCTCCCATAATTATTATATTAAAATCTATTTCTTAATCCATTTAACCAGGCATCGGCCATCTCACCCACATTTAGATTTATCACTTCTTCTTCTCCATATTTAATTCTGAATTCTGCTTCGGCAATTGTGGAACCAATGCGATAAATTTCTACACCATGCTTTTGAAAAACCTCCATTGTTTCCTTCTCATTTCCCGGAGCTACTTCAATTACAAATCCGCCGGTTTCTGAAAATAATTTTTTATCATTTGATAATTTTTCATCTGGAACTTTGGCTAAATCGATATCTACGCCAACTCGGCCTTCACCCCGGCCGCCCAGGCACATTTCACTTAATGTCACGGCCATGCCGCCATCAGAAATATCATGGGCTGTTAAGATAAATTCATTATCAATTGCATCTGTTAGTGCGAAAATCTCTTTTTCAACCTGGGGAAAATCTGGATGGGGAACATTTTTGCCTAATTCGCGGTTGATATCATAATAAGTTGAACCGCCCAGTTCGTCTTTTCTTGGGCCGATCAGATAAACAGAATTGCCCGGGCCAATAAAATTCATCTCGATCGCTTTTTCATAATCATCCAGCTTGCCTAAACAGGCAATGATCGCCGAAGGATCAATCGCCCCTTCTTTGGATTGGTTATAAAAACTGACATTGCCGGAAACGATCGGTGTCGGGGCCCCGCCAAATCCTTTTAAGTGGACATTGGAGGCCGCATCAGCCACGCCTTTCACGCCTTCCACAAACTGCCACATCTGATTCGGCTTTTCCGGATTGCCATAACATAAACAGTCAGTCAGGCACCAAGGCTTGGCTCCCACAGCGGCCACATTACGCATCGCTTCCACGACCGCATTAGCGCCCTGCCAGTAAGGATCGATCCTTCCGTATTTTGGATTGCCGTCCACAGACAAAGCTATGCCCACTTTTGATTTTAGATCCAGAAGAGGGGCCATCACGCCCGCATCAGCCATGCCTGATTCAATTACAGTCAGGCCTTGCACATGCTTGTCATAATTCTCATAAACGCATTTTCTGTTGGCGATATTCTCATGTTTAAGAAGTTCTAATAAGGTGGCATTGTAATCATCCGGTTCTTTTAATTTCGGTTCTTTTAATTTCTTTTCCATTTTCTGGATCTTTCTTTTATATTTCAGGCCTTCAGTTACGTCCGAAGCTTTGGCATCCAGAATTTTCTCGCCTTCCCAAAAGACCTGATAATTACCAGTCTGTACTTTTCCAATAATACTTGCTTGGGCGCCTTCAGAAACTTTTGGCAAAGCCCATTTTTTATTGTAATGTTCCACGATCATCTTGGCTACTTTTGGTTCCGCCACCCACATAAATCTTTCCTGCGTTTCTGAGCTCAAATAAATAAACGGATCAAGATCAGGTATGGAAATATGAACTTCATCTAAATCAATATGCGCTCCATATCCGGCCGCATCAGCCAGCTCCACACTGGCGCATAAAACTCCGCCTGCGCCAAGATCTTTAAAACCAACTTTATTAATAAGTTTCTTTTTCTTTAAAGTTTTAATCAGATCAAGAGTAGATTCTAATAAATGTCTTTCTAAAAAGGCGTTCGGCTCTTGCACTGCGCCTTTATTCTGTTCTTTTTCATCTTCATCTAATTCCAGCGAGGCAAAAGCGGCTCCGCCAAAACCGGAATTATCTGTCGGTTTTCCCACTAATACATATTCAAATCCTTCAGAATTTTCCGGAGCTTCCGAATGGATTATGTCGCTTTCTTTAATCACGCCTAAGGCGGCCACGTTCACGAGGCAGTTATTATTGAAAGATTCATTATAATAAACATCGCCAGCCAGATTAGCCACGCCCAGCGGATTTCCATAGCCGGATATTCCCGCCACCACTCTTTCGTGCAGCCATTTGGCCTTATTCGTTTCAATGCCGCCAAAACGAAGCGGATCAGCCGAGGCGATCACCTTCGCGCCCATGCAGGCAATGTCGCGAACGATGCCGCCCACGCCAGTCGCTGCGCCTTCATAAGGCACGATCTGGGAAGGATGGTTGTGAGATTCATGGCCGATTACTATTCCGTATTTTTCTCCGTCAATTTCATCAATTTCAATAATGCCGGCATCTTCTTTCGGACCCAAAATTACATTTGGCGCTTTAGTCGGCAATAATTTTAAATATTCACGGGACGACTTATAAGAAGTGTGTTCTGAGCCTTCAATGCCAAAAGCGACTAACTCAGATAAGGTCGGTGGTCTTTTTAAAATTTCTTTCTGGACTTTCTTTGCCTCATCCAGGGTCAGGGTAATTTTGTATTGATCAAGAAGATCTTGGAGCTTATTATCCGAAAGTTTTGTTAAATCAAATGTTTGTTCAGCCATTTATTTTAAATTTCAATTGTCATTTTTCTGTCCGGACCCACGGAAACCATATCAATGGGTACGCCCATTTCATCTTCGATCCTTTTCAAATATTTTTTCATGTTCGGAGGAAGAGCCGCATAACCTTTCTTAATAATGGCTTTAAAATCATCTTCCGTTAAATTTTTCCAGCCAGGCATGTTTGTATAAACCGGTTTGCATTTTCTTAACTCCTCCAAGGAGCTAGGTAATTCCGTCATTTTCTTATTGCCATATTTATAATGCGTGCAAATCGGAATATTTTTTATGCCTCCTAAAATATCAATTTTAGTTACGGCTAATCCTGTGAAGCCATTTATTCTTTGGGCATATCTAAGCTGTACAAAATCCAGCCAGCCGATTCTTCTGGGCCGGGCTGTCGTTGTGCCAAATTCCTGGCCCCTATCCTGCAAATATTGCGCTTTCTTTCCGAATATTTCCGTTGGCAAAGGCGAATCACCCACGCGGGACGTATAAGCCTTGACAACGCCTAAAATCCTGTCGATCTTTGTCGGGGACACGCCCGCGCCCACGCAAGCTCCGCCGGCCGTTGTGTTGGAGGACGTCGTATGCGGGTAAGCCCCAAAATCATTATCTAGCATTGTGCCTTGTGCGCCTTCAAACATAATTTTTTTACCCTTATCCATGGCGTCATTAATCGCTAAAGAAACATCACCCACATATGGCTTCAGTCTTTCTCCGAATTCCAAATAATTTTTCAAAATTTGTTTTTTATTCAGATCAATATCCGCTTTGTATAATTTTTCCAGAGTTAATTTTTTCAGTTCAAATAATTTATCAAACTTTTCTTTAAAAATATTTTTATCCATCAAGTCTATCATTCTAATGCCAGATCGCTCGGCTTTATCCGCATAACAAGGGCCGATGCCTCTTCTGGTAGTGCCGGCACCTAGCTCACCTTTATATTCATCGATCATGCCGTCCATTAATATATGAAACGGGAAAATGATATGCGCCCTTTCTGAAATAAGCATATTTAGTTTCATGCCTTTGGCTTCCAGGTTATCGATTTCTGTTAACAATATCTCCGGATCAATCACCATGCCATTGCCTAAACAAATCACTTTGTCTTCATGCAAAACTCCAGAAGGAATCAGATGTAATTTATAAACTTCGCCTTCTACCACTAAAGTGTGGCCCGCATTGTTACCACCTTGAAATCTGACTACATAGTCTGTCAGATTACCATAATAATCTGCAATCTTACCTTTTCCTTCATCACCCCATTGTGAACCCAGGATTATCATTGTTTGCCATTTTTTTATTTTTCGCTTTGCCATATTCTTATTTTTTATCTTTTAATAATTTATCAGCACAAATAACTGTGTTCTCAATTAATTTGGCCACAGTTAGTGGTCCAACTCCTCCGGGAACCGGAGTTATTACGCTTGCTTTTTTAGAAACAGTCGGGAAATCAACATCACCATACATTTTTCCTTTCACAAAAGTCACGCCGGCATCAACTACTACAACTCCTTTTTTAACCATGCTTCCCTTGATGAGCTTATGCACGCCCACGCCGGTCATAATCACATCTGCATTTTGCGTATACTCTTTCAAAGAAGGCGTGAAATAATTACAAACCGATACAGTCGCCTCTTCATTCATTAGCATATTTACAAGCGGCTTACCCACTAAGGCTCCGGCTCCAACTACACAAACCCGCTTGCCCTTTAATTGCACTTTATGCTTTTTCAATATTTCCATCATACCATCCGGTGTCGGCGGTTTGATCTTATAACTTCCTGTTACTAATTTTCCTAAATTTGTCTGTGTTAGGCAATCTACATCAATGTCTGGATTGATCGTTTCTAAAACTTTTCCTACATTCATCTTCTTGGGCAGAGGCAGCTGCACAATCAGTCCAGTAAATTTCTGCGCTGGTTTTTGCATCTTGTTAATCTCTTCTATCAACTTTTTTTCAGAAATAGATGCCGGAAACTGCTTTAAAACAAAATCAACACCAATTTTCTCGGCTGCTTGGCCCTTTTTCCTGACATAGGTCTGCGAAGGCTTATCATCTCCCACTAAAATAACACCCAATTTGGGTGTTATGCCTTTTTTCTTTAAAATAGCGACCTTTTTTTCCAGTCGTTTGTAAATGCTTTTAGCAATCTTCTTTCCTTGTACGATTTCAGCCATTTTTTTGTAATTTTTATCAATAGAACCAATATATTTTACCAAAATCGCACTTACATAGCAAGGATAATAGACAATATTTAATAACAACTTAATAACATTGACAAAACTCCAAAAAAATGATAGAATATAAGTATAAAATACCTAATTTTAGGTAAAATATGCCTGAAAAAACACTAAATAGTGGGGAAAAATTCGAAAAGCAACATACAGAGCGACTTCAACAAGAAATCCAAGCTGAAATTCTTGAAGTTTTAGAAAACAATCCCGGCGTTCACCTCCCCCAAATTGCTCAAATTCTTGGGGCGGAAGAATTTTTAGTTCAAACAGAAGCCAAGAAAAAAGGCGGCCAACCCGGCCTTCGTTTTAATATTTCTGGATATATAAAAGAAAGAGTCAGACAAGGGAAGCTTGAAACCATCCACCTGCCGAAACATGTTGAACAAACAGATAAAGTAATTATCCCCCCGGATGAGATAGAAATTATCACTGGCACAGGCGCTGGCTGGGAAAAACCAAAGTTCATACCACGAACTGAATACTTAATGGAAATATTATCTGAACTAGAAACAGAATATGATGTTGTTATTGGAACAAATACTCCGGAAATGATGCGTGGTGAAAGCTATCAAGTCTTTATTATGTTAGATCTAAATAAAATAGTCTTTATAAATAATGAGGAAGGCAATGCTACTTTTATTGTTCATCATCTAGAGCCGGATGAGTCTTGGGAAGATTATTCTAATCTCACCAAAGAACAATTACCGGAATTTGAAAAAAGCGGACTTGTTACTAGAACAATTTTCAGAGGGGAAGTAGATGATTGGAAAAAAAGAATATTAGATTTATTAAATCAACCATTTAAGTCTGATGATTCTGAAAGGCAAGAAGACGAATCATCTCAGAAAATTGATGAAAATTGGAAAACAATTGGAGCGATTAAAGAAGAACTAGGTGTTGATTTTGATACTGTAAAAAAATTAGCCAATCAAGAAAGAGACAAACACCCAGAATGGTTTATAACAACAAAAAAAAGAGGGCGACCTTCATATGAATATCTTGCACCAGAACTAATTGAAATTATATCAACAAAAATTCAAGAAAGGGTTGAGCCAAAAAAAAATTGGCTTTCAGCAGCCCAACTAAGAAAGGAACTCCGTTCAAATAACAAAATTATTAATTATCTTATAAGTCAATACAGAAAAGATTATCCTGATTGGTTTGAAATAGCTTTTTCTGGATCAGGAGAAATTGAATATCTGGCTCCTGAATTATGTGATTTAATTAGAAAAAAAATCGAAGACAGTCGCTATATCCCTGAAAATTGGATTTCAAGAAGTCAATTATTAAAGGAGTTTAATATTACCAATGCTAAGACTATAGAAAATGTAGCAAAAAAAATTGAAGGGTACGACAAGTCGACTTATGATAGATATGCATTGATTGGAAAAAGAAAATTAGGGACTTACTATTCCCCAGAACTTGCAGAAAAAATAAGAGAAGTATTTCTAAACCAAGACTCACCGCCTGAAAATTGGATTACAGTTTCTTCTTTAGCTAAATCTCTAGATGTTGATTATAAAGTTATTAAAAAATTATCTAATGAACAGCTTGAAATAGATTCAGAGGGGATAAAAGAAATTAAATTATCTTCAGGGAGGACTGCTACTTATATTTCTCCTGAACTTATTAAAATTTTTTCTGAAAAAATTTCTGCTATTGAACATGCGCCGCCAAATTGGAAAACAGCTCATGCTTTAGGTAAGGAATTAAACATTGCGCCTGCTACAACTTCTAGATTTGCTAATCAATTTAAATCTGATCATCCAGATTGGTTCAAATTTTATAAGTTAGAGTCAGGCCCTATTCGTCTTCATTTTTCACCCGAAATAATTGAATTATTAAAAGAAGAAATAAAAAAAAGGGAAGCTCCTCCTGAAGATTGGATTGCAAACACAACATTATCTAAAGAAATTGGTAAAAGTCAAGAATACACTCAAGCTATTGCCGATTTATTTCGAGAAGATCATCCTGATTGGTTTAAAATGTATTATAAAACAGAATGGTATGAATATTATTCGCCTGAATTAATCCAAGCAATTAAAGACGAAATAGAAAAAAGGAAACGAATTTCAGATGAATGGAAAACCAACAAATGGATTGCCGATAAATTCTCTTCTACTGAAACTACTATAAAAAGAATTGCCAGCCCATTCAGACAAACTAATCCGGAGTGGTATAAAATGATGGATGGAAAAACAGGTTATTTTGAACATTATTCGCCGGAATTGACTAAACTAATAGAAAATGAACTTGAAAAAAGAAAACCTGCTCCCGAAGGATGGCTAGGTAAGATGCAAGCTGCTAAAGACATAGGAATATATTATCTTAGATTTGAAAAAATGGCTCTTCCTTACCGAGATACAAATCCAGAATGGTTTCATTTTTATTTAGACAAGGCTAAAAAATATATTGAACACTACTCCCCTGAACTAATCGCCCAAATTAAAAAAGACCTAGAAAAATAACATGCCTGAAAGAAAAATTGAAAACCAAGATACAAACATTAGTAAAAAGCTCCAACAACAAATCCAAGCTGAATTTCTTCAAGTTCTAGAGAACAATCCTGGGCTTCATCTACCAGATATTGCCAAGCTCCTTGGAGCAGAAGAATATCTGGTCCAAACAGAAGCAAAGAAAAAAGGCGGTGTGCCCGGCATCCGTTTTGATATTACTAGCTACATTAAAGAAAGAGTAAAGCAAGGCAAACTTGAGGCTATTCGCTTGCCCCAGCATATTGAGCAAATTAATGAAGTTATTATCCCGCCAGATGAAAAAGAAATCATCACTGGATCCGGCGCTGGCTGGGAAAAACCAAAATTCATTCCTAGAACAGAGTATTTGATGGAATTATTATCTGAACTTGAAACAGATTATGATGTCGTCATCGGCACTAATACACCAGAAATGATGCGTGGTGAAAGCTATCAAGTATTTCTACTTCTAGATTTTAATAAGATCGTTTTTGTGAACAATGAAGAAGGCAATGCCACATTTATAATTCATCATCTGGAGCCAGAAGATTCTTGGGAGGATTACTCTGACCTCACTAAAGATCAATTAAAACAATTCACAGAATCAGGTCTTGTTACGCGAATAATTTTCCAGGGCGATTCTGAAGAATGGAAAATAAAAATTGAGGAATTAATTTTAAAACCGTTCGAACAACGAGTAAACAATGAGTATGCCCCTAAAGGTTGGAAGACTAACTATAATCTTGTTAAATTATTAGATAGCGTGACTTCTAGAATAGAAAGAATTACCAATAAGTATCGCACTGATCATCCGGAATGGTTTAAAAATTATAAATTGAAGTCCGGTCCAGCAAGAGAACACTTCGCACCAGAATTAGTAAAATTAATTATAAAGGAAATCGAAGAAGAAATACCTCCTCCGCAAGGATGGTTAACTAATCGTCAAACAGCGGAAAAAATTGGCATCACTCATCGAACTGCAAAAAAATGGGCAGATAAATTAAGAGAGGGTAATTCTGATTGGTTTAAATTTTACTTTTTCCGTGGAAAAAATATTGAATTTTATGCTCCTGAGTTAATCACAAAATTAAAAGAACAAAAGGAAGGTTTATCAAATGTTGAAGAGGGCTGGATACATAATTATGAATTATCTAAATCATTAGGCGTAGATCATAGTGTAACTAGACAAAAGGCTGAAAAATATAGAGCAGAACATCCTGAATGGTTTAGGAAAATTGGTCGCTCTATCTACTATGCACCCAAATTAATACAAATACTTATAGATGAAATTGGAAATTGGCAAGAGATTCCTGCAGGATGGCTTTCCAGAACAGCAGTTGCAAAAAAATTTGGAAGATCCAGAAAAATTACTGATCCGATTGCAAAAAAATACCTAAAAGAACATCTTGGCTGGCACCGGCAATATGGGGGGTATACGTACTATTCACCTGAACTTATCAATCACATCCAAAAAGATTTAAAAAGCTACGAAATGCCTCCAGAGAATTGGATTACGCTTAATTCTCTTATTGAAAAATTCAATACAAGCTCGTTTCTAATTAATAAATATATGGATTCATTAAAATTGGAATATGAGGAGGAAATAGGTAAATTCAAACTGCATGGACAGGAAGCTGATTATATTTCCCCCAAATTAGCCAAAAAACTTGAAGAAATGATTCTTGAGGCAAGAGCAGTTCCTGAGGGATGGATTGCACGTGAAGTACTGGTGCAAGAATATAACACTACTAGAACGACTATTTCCCGGATCGCAAAAGAATTCCTTGATCAAAATCCTGAATGGCAGAAAAAATTTCGGCTTGAATACAAAAAAAAAGAACTTTTCTATAGTCCAGAATTAGTTTCAAAAATTAGAAAGGCCATGGAAAAACGTATTTCACCTCCTGATGGATGGATGACCGCTAGAGAATTAAGCAGAGAATTACCAGTAAGCTCAACCACGTTAAAAAAATATGCTTATAAATATAAAAGTCAACATCCAGAATGGTTTCATAAATATCAAATCGAAAGCAGACAAATGAGAGAGCATTACTCTCCCGAATTAGTCGCCAAAATTAAAGAAAACTTGGAGAAATAAATTTATTTTTTCTTAATAAATTCCCGCGGAGACATAGAATCACACAAGTCCCTGGTTTGGTTTAATAATTGCTGATCCCAAGTAATTAATTGGGATTCTGTATAATAGCTAGTTACGGCTAAAATCTTGTCAGCTGTTTTTAATTTTCCAAATTTTTGATAATGAACCCAGATATGTTCTAAAAAATCTTCATTTAAAGGCAACATGCCCGAAATTGGGCCCTTACCAATTAATTTTTTTACATCTCTATTATCAACTCCTAATTTAAATAAAGTGTTTAAAATCTCAAAAAAAATATTTATGGGCATTAAAATATATATATCATTCTCTTCCAAATTTCTAAAAAATTCCCAAGAAATTTGTTGATTCTTTTCCGCTTTCACGCATGCTGATATGAAAACTGAAGAATCGACAACAACTAAATTACTAATATTAAATTTCATTCCGCTCTTTCCTCCCGAACAAGTTCTACTGCTGATTTCTTACTTTTGATTAATAGCTCTTTGGGAGGATTCGCAAATAATTTAATAAAATCTTTATTGTCCTTCCAATTTTCCTCCAAAGGAGTCAATTTACCAATTGGCCTAGATCGATAAATTATTGTATAAGTAATACCTTTTTCTAAACCGGTCCTAATAGCGGGCATATTTGTGCGCAACTCTTTGATAGATATAGTTTTTTCCATAAAATTAAAGTTAAACTTAAGATTATCTTAAGTTTAACATATGCGCGGCTTTTGTCAACACTCCCCCAGGCTTGCCCACCTCATATATATTATCAATATTTCTTTTTATGCAATAAAAAAACTCCGGTCTGTGCCGGAGTTTTACATATATTGCTTATATTCCCTTTTCCGTTTTGCTTCCCATTTGTCTGAAGCCAAAATCCGGTCCCTTTAATTTTCCCATCATATCGGCCGGATTCGCTCCGCCGGCTTTCTTTTTGACTTGTTCCAAAATTTTTGATGACGGGCTTATGGCCTCTATTTTACCCATTACTTCTTGTACATTCCCGACTATCAATTTATTCCCATCTTTTAATTGTCCCAACTCTTTGGCTTTGCCCAATAATTCTCCGACCTTGGCCCGGCCGGTTTCCATGGCTTCCTTGCCGGCTTCCATCGGTTTTAACCGTTCTAATGGATTTGGCATAATATTATTTGGTTATTTTTTTAATTTATATTGCTGCTTCAGCTTTTTTACGTTGTCCAAATACTTTTTCTTGCGAAATTCCATAAACATGGCTTCCAGCTTGTCCAGTTCTTTTAATAATCCCTGGCGCCGCTTCTTTTCCGCGCGGATGGCCGCGTCCATCTTTTTCGCTTCTCTTTTTAATTCCGCGTCCGTCATTTTATGGACAGACTTTTTTGCTTTTGTCTTTTTTTTTGGCATAAATATTGATTAAGATTCCATTATTTTTTTCCGGAGCTCCTCAATGCCGGCCTGGTCTTTTTCCGCACTCAGCTTCTTGAATTCTTCTTCCAGGGCATGCAGATCCGCAAGCAATGTCTGGCGCCGATTTTTTTCTCCGGCAATCAATCCGTCCACTTCCTGGATCTTTTTTTCCAGTTCTTCATCGCTTAATTTTTCTAATTCATCCTCAGAAGAAATGTCCATAATCTCGACTCAATTAATTATATCTATATTATACATCATTTTTAAAAAAAAGTCAAATTTAACCAAATAATTGATCTGTCGTTTCATCCGCAGTTTCTCCAACTGCGTCCCCGACTTTCTCCATTAAATGCTCTGTTTTTTTTATATTTTTAGTAAAAGTGTCGTTATCATTTTCCAAGATTTTATTACCATCTTGCAATCTTTTTAATAATTCGAATCTTTCATGTAATAACCTAACCGCCTTTTTTTCCCTTTTTTCCCGCGCTTTTTCCGTTCGTTTTTCAATGTGAGGCCACGCTTCTGATCTATTTATCATAAATTTAAGCTACTTTTAAAATTAACTTAAGATTATCCTATTCCTTGCTTTTGTCAACACATCCCTTTCTTGCCACTTTTACCGATTTCGCCTATAATATCAGTTAAATAATTAACAATTTGCTTTTATAAATATGGACATAAAATCAGGTCTCACATTCGACGATGTGCTCTTAGTCCCCCAAAAATCAGACATTCTCCCCAAGGACACTGATACTTCTACTAAGTTAGGCAAATTAGAGCTGGCTATTCCTCTGCTTTCCTCTCCCATGGACACGGTCACAGAATCAAACATGGCCATTTCTTTGGGCAAGGCCGGCGGCCTTGGCGTTCTCCATAAAAATATGTCTAGCAAACAGCAAGCCGATGAAGTAAAAAAAGTTAAAGATAAAAAACTCCCCGTCGCCGCCGCCGTATCCGTTGGTGATGAAGCCTTTAAAAGAGCTGCCGCCCTGGTTGGAGCCGGTGTTGATGTCCTAATTGTTGATTCTGCTCATGGCCATTCTCAAGGCGTCCTCGACATGGTCACCAGACTAAAAAAAGAATATAAAGAAGTAATTATAGTCGGCGGCAATATCGCCACGGCTGAAGCTACCCGCGACCTGATCAAAGCTGGTGCTGATGCTGTTAAAGTCGGCATTGGTCCTGGTTCCATCTGTACCACCCGTGTTGTGGCTGGCATTGGCGTGCCCCAGCTGACGGCGATTATGAACTGCGCTCCGGAAGCTAAGAAAGCTGGCGTGGCATTGATCGCTGACGGCGGCATCAAATATTCCGGTGATATTGTTAAAGCCCTGGCCGCCGGCGCTGACCTGGTCATGATGGGCGGCACTTTAGCGGGTACGGACGAAGCTCCCGGCGACATCATTGAAGAAAAGGGCTTGAAATTCAAAGTCTACCGCGGCATGGGTTCTATGGAAGCGATGCGACTCGGCTCCAAAGACAGATACTTGCAAGAATCCGTAACAGAAACAAAAAAACTTGTGCCCGAAGGCATTGTTGGGCGCATTGCCTATAAAGGTTCTGTGAGTGATCTCATTTACCAATTAGTCGGCGGCCTAAGGGCTGGCCTGGGCTATTGCGGTTCTAAAAATATTTCTACTCTGCATGACAAAGCTGAGTTCGTGCAGATCTCTCCGGCTGGCCTGGCTGAATCTCATCCCCATTCACTTGTCCGGGTCGAATCCGCCCCTAACTATCCTCTCCAAAAATAAATCTTCCTAAAAATAAAAGTAGGGGTTCAAAATTTTGAACCCCTACTTTATTTTCTTTTATTTACATAAATCTTACGCAACTTTATCAAGGCTTTCTTCTTGTTCTTCAGCTTCCATCACACGGCCTTCATCATCAGCAGTAAAATCTCCCATGTCTTCTACGTTATTTTTTTCTCCAGTAGCATATTTCTTAATCAAATCAACCATGTCAGGAGATACGTTAAATTTCTTTTCCGCAATCATGCTTTTTACCGAAGTTAAAATTTTAGAAGCGGCTTCCGGATTGTCTCCAACAAATTTACCGAGCTCGCCTATTTTTTCTCCCGCGGCTCCGCCCAATTCTCCTCCGGCCCCGCCAATAAATTCACCGAGCTTTCCAATTACTTTTGGATCTTTTAAACTTTTATCTGGAATAACGCCCACATATTCAGCCATTTCATCTTGTAAGGACATTTTTTCCCCCCTCTTGGCCATTTCTTCCTTTTTAGCTTCCATTTCCGCTCGCTTGGCCGCAAAGGGTTCTGCTATTTTAGTCAATACTTTTGCTTCAGGAACAAATGCTCCGATGCCCTTTAAAGCCCATTTTCCCATTTTAGATTGGTTTTTTGCAATTCTAGCATGGTCTTCTGGAGAAAGAAAAATTCCATCATCACCAGTCAAGGCCCTGCCGCCATAACGGTCAAGCAATCGGGGAAAATCGGTTGATCCTGGTATATAGGCTCCCAATTCAATAAGCTTGCCACCGCCCCATTTAAAGGCCTCAATTGCACCAGCTTCTTTTTCCGCTTTATCTCGTCTCTGTTCTAAATCTTTTTGTTCCCCCAATAATTTTTCCTTAACACTATCTAAGTTACCGCCCTCTACCCCTTCCATCAGGCCTTCGTTTGATTTCATGCGGGAAGAAAATTCCACTACTTTTCCTTTTAAAAGATCAGCCACTTCGCCTAATTTTCCAATGGGAATTTTTTCTCCGTCTACTTCCACTAGTTCTCCCTTGCTTTCCATGTCTTCCATTTGTTGTTCGCGTGCCAACCTGGCCTCGGCCATATCTACGACCTTGCTTGGTTCTTGTTCTTGTTGGGGTGCGTCTGCCATAATTTTTAAAATTATTAATTTATTATTAAGCGGCGGCGGCGATTTCTTCTTCTTCCGCCTTTTCTAATTTTTGATATTCCTGCATGACTTCTTCTGTAAAGTCATCCATTTTATAATCTCCTTCTTTAATAGAAGAAAACATTTTAATTAAAATATCTGATGCTTTTTCAGAATTATTCTGAATGAAACCACCAATGGTCTCAAACTTTGCTCCGGCTGAACCGCCCAGATCTTTTCCAAAATCCACTACATAACCTCCCAGCTCTTCTATCTTCTTCGGATCCTTCAAATCTGCCTCTTTAAAAATACCAGCCATCTCTTCCATGGCCCAGCCACCTGTATCTTTAAAAGTCACTTTTTCACCATTTTTTAAAGCAGTCTCATATTTTTCATTCAAAGTATCTGTCATGTCCCAAACTTTATCTCCGCCAACCAAAAGGGCCTTGCCCCAGCCTGGCATAAAAGGTTTAGCAACTTTACTGGCAAATTTAATTAACTTTGTCTTCTTATGGATCAGTTCGATTCTTTCATCATGATCAAGCAGTAATCCTCCTTTTTCATCTCCCGTAAATTTACCAATTCTATCTAAAGCTAAAATGCCTGCATCCATTCCTGAAAGCGCACCCATTCCCAATAAAACCTTGTTACGTAATTTACGCAATTTTTCCAGCTCTTCTTTTCTTCCTTCCAATTGTTCTTTTCTGTCCTCTATCCTGAGCACACTAGCTTCTTCTGCTTCCACTGCACTTTCAACAATTTCCGGCTCTGCTTCGCCTTCATCCTGCATTGTTTGAACAGCCTCCTCTAAACCTGCTTCTCTTTTGTCTAATCCTGCTATTTCTTTTTTTATGGCAATGATAGTGTCTTTTGCATTAATAAAAATCCCTGCCTTTTCCGCATCCACTTCATGGTGAACTTCGGGCAGAGAATCTAAGTTTGGCTCTTTTTCTTGGGCCATTTTTATATTTTAATTGATACATATAATAATATCATAAAAACACCCATTTGTCAAGGAAAAAGCCTAAAAAAAGCCCTCGCGTATAAGCGGGGGCCTTTTAAATTAATTCCAATTTTATTTTTTCCTGGTCTTGGCCAATGCAATATCAGCCATTTCTTTTTGATGAGCAGCAAAGCCTGTTCCCACTGGAATCAGCTTACCAATAATAACGTTTTCTTTTAAGCCTCTTAGCTTATCGATCTTACCGGAAATAGCCGCATCAATAAGTACGCGGGCTGTTTCCTGAAAGGACGCAGCCGACAAGAAACTGTCTGTAGAAAGAGAAGCTTTAGTAATACCTAATAATACATGGTCCGCCACAACTGGATCTTTCTTCTCTGCTTTGGCATCTATATTTGCCTCTAACAATTGGTCGCGCGTAATCAATTCTTGCTGCACAAAGTCAGTTCCGCCCGGCTCTGTAATGAGATAACGGGAAAACATCTGGCGAATAATAATTTCCACATGCTTATCATTCAACTTCTGCCCCTGGGAAGAATAAATGTACTGGATTTCTTTAATGATATATTTCTGCACAGCTTCCATGCCCTGCAATTCATAAAGATTTCTCAGATCAAGATTGCCTTCAGACAGCTGCAGGCCTTTGGTCACCAGATCGCCTGGTTTGGCCCAACATCCGAATCCAACTGGAATTGGGAATTCTTTAATTTCCTGCTTTTCCCCGGTCAGGCTTAATTCCTTCTTTTCCAAAACAACTGTTCCGGAAACACCGGCTTTTATTTCTTCGCCATTTTCATCAATGATCAACGGATCAGTTTCTTTTACCTTTTGCTTATCTTTGACAATTACTTTCAGTTTTTTCGTCAGCTTATGTGTTTCTGTAACAGTTTCCAGATGTCTGACCTTAACCACTTTTTGGTTGCCTACTTCTGCCACTTCTTCAACTTGGCCTTCGACATCAGCCAAAACAGCTGATTTCTTCAAAGGACGCGCTTCGAATAATTCTTCCACGCGAGGCAGACCCTGAGTAATATCGTGGCCGGCCACACCACCAGTATGGAAAGTTCTCATTGTCAGCTGCGTACCTGGCTCACCAATGGATTGGGCCGCAATGATTCCCACCGCTGTTCCTTCTTCCACCATTTTATTATGGCCTAAATCATAACCGTAACAATTTTTACAGATACCGCGGATAGTTTCACAGTTGAAAACTGATCTTATTTTTACGGAGTCTAGTTTTAATTTCTCCAGGGCTTCAACATCATCCTGAGTTACTAAGTAATTGCGTTTAAAGACAACTTTTTTAGTGTTCGGGTTTTTAATTTCCTGGGCTAAAACACGGCCGACAACTCTTTGTTCGAGCGGCTCGCCGATCTCTTCGCTTTCTTCACGAGTAATAACCAAGCCTTCTTTTGTGCCGCAATCACTTTCAATCACGACAATATCCTGGGCGACATCAATTAGACGGCGAGTCAGATAACCAGCATTAGCCGTTCTCAGGGCCGTATCAGACAAACCTTTTCTCGCACCATGAGTAGACATAAAATATTCCAACACATTAAATCCTTCAACAAAACTGGCCTTGACCGGCAGTTCGATTGTTTCACCGGATGGGTTAATAACTAAACCTTTCATGCCCGTCATCTGTGTTACCTGGCCCCAAGATCCACGCGCGCCAGAGTCAATCATAGCGTAAGCAGAGCCCTTGGTTCCCAATGAAGCCTGACAAAGCTTAGTAATATCGTTCTTGGTGGTAGTCCAGATTTCAATAACTTTTTGGCGCCGTTCCTCATCAGTTAGCAGGCCCATGTCAAATTGCCCCTGAATTTCTGCCACTTGTTTTTCAGAGTCAGCCATTAGTTTTTCTTTTTGCGGCGGTACTGGCGTGTCTCCCATGCCCCAGCTCATGCCAGACACAGTAATCATTTCAATTGCCAAGTCCTTAACGTCATCAAGCAACTTAGCTGTTCTATCCAGGCCTTGCCGGGCAAAACATTCCGCAATGATATCTTTTAATTCCTTTTTATCAATCAGTTTGTTGCAAAATTGCTGGTTTTCGGGCAAGACTTCATTAAACAAAATACGTCCTGCGCTAGTTTCCACTAATTTACCTTTTAGCCTTACTTTCACTTTTGTGCCGATTTCAATGCGGCCAGTGCCGAGGGCCATTTTAACTTCATTAACATCATAAAAATGGAAAAGCTTTTCTTTACTTTCTTCATTAATATAAGCCGTCATGAAATATGCTCCCAACACAATATCCTGAGAAGGCGTCACCACAGGTTCACCAGTCGCTGGCTTCAATAAATTCTTGGACGAAAGCATAATATGTTCCGCTTCATGAACTGCGTCCGCTGTTAGAGGTACATGAACAGCCATTTGGTCACCGTCAAAGTCAGCATTAAAAGCCGTACATACGAGCGGATGGATCTGAATAGCTTTACCTTCAATCAGGATCGGGCGGAAAGCCTGGATGCCTAATCTATGCAAAGTCGGGGCACGGTTCAGAAGTACAAATGCTTTTAGGGTAACTTCTTCCAAGATATCCCAGACTTCCGGACGGTCAGATTCAATGAATCGGTTAGCCGAACGGACATTATAAACATATTCTCTTTCAATCAACTTCGAAATAACAAATGGTCTGAATAATTCCAAAGCCATTTTCTTGGGCAGACCACACTGGTCAAGTTTCAAATGCGGACCAACCACGATTACAGAACGGCCGGAATAATCGACTCTTTTACCAAGTAGATTCTGTCTGAACCGGCCTTGCTTACCTTTAAGCATGTCCGCCAGAGATTTCAGCATTCTTTTTTGTCCGGTAGAAGCAGTCACAGTCTTTCCGTGGCGGGCGCTATTATCAATCAGAGCGTCCACGGCTTCTTGTAACATTCTTTTTTCATTTCTCTGAATAACTTCTGGTGCATTCAACTCTTGTAGTCTTTTTAAACGATTATTTCGATTAATAACTCTTCTATACAGATCATTCAAATCAGAGGCGGCAAAACGTCCGCCGTCTAATTGCACCATTGGCCTCAAATCCGGAGGAATAACAGGAATCGCGTTTAAAATCATCCAATCCGGATCAATACTATTATTTCTCAAATTTCTCAGTAACTTCAGACGTCGAATTAATGAATAGGCGACGTTCTTTGAAGCGCCCACTAGGTCTTCTTCGATCTGTTCGATTAATTTAATTACATTAGTTTCCTTCAGCAGTTCGTAAACAGCTTCTGCTCCGATAGAAGCTTCAAAAACATGGCCATACTTCAAGGATAAATCCTGATATTTATTTTCAGAAATAATCTGCATTGCCTTAAGCTCTTTTAGTTCAGATTTAGCCAGGTCAACTGCTTCTTCCAGGTCTTTCACTTTTTCATCACGCATAATAGCCGCATTGATCAATTCCTGTTCAAATTCATCGTCAACTTTTTTCTTAGCTGCTTCGTCTTTAGCTTTCTGCAAAGCGGCCTCTTTTTTTTGCTTAATGGCACCGATGTAATTTGTACTTTCAGATTTGATCATTTTACGCTTGCTTTCTGCTTCCTGGTCAATTTGTCCCAGAGTTTCTTCTTTCAAATCATCGTCAACTTTTGTAACAATAAATGACGCAAAATAAATAACTTTTTCCAACGCCTGCGGGGGAAGATTAAGAACCAGGCCAATTTTGGATGGAACGCCCCTGAGGAACCAAATATGAGAAACCGGAGCGGCCAAATCAATGTGGCCCATGCGTTCTCTCCTTACAATAGAGCGGGTAACTTCCACGCCACATTTGTCACATACGATTCCTTTATACCTGATCTTCTTATATTTACCGCAATAACACTCCCAGTCTTTTGAAGGACCAAAAATCTTTTCACAGAACAAACCGTCTTTTTCCGGTTTTTGCGTACGATAATTGATTGTTTCCGGACGCGTTATTTCACCATGAGACCATTCATGGATATCTTCGGGAGAGGCGATCTTCAGTTGCATCGCATTGAAGTCTATGGTTTGTGTACTTTCTTGTGCCATATATTTGATTGATTGTTAATTATTATCTCAGCCCTTCGGTACAATTTCTCGCTTCGCTTGAAATCACTCAGGGCTTCGCTTCATTTAAATAATCCTGAGTGATTTTGCTCCTACGAAGCCCGCAGGGCGAAGTAGAGCAAAATTGTATCGAAGGATTATTAATCTTTTTCTTCTTTTTCTTTCGTCTCAACTTTTTCTTCCTTATCTTCTTTTTTATCCGCCGGAGATTTATCGGAGGCGGACTCATCCTTATCATCCATTGCTTCACTGTCCGCTTTTTCCGCCTTTAAGAGATTTACGTCCAATCCCAAACCTTTCAATTCTCTCACAAGAACATTAAAGGATTCTGGCACGTTTACTTTCTTAATGGACTCATTCTTAATAACAGATTCATATGCTTTGGAACGGCCAGGCACATCATCAGATTTGATGGTCAGAATTTCTTGTAAAGTATGAGCCGCGCCATAAGCTTCCAGGGCCCAGACTTCCATTTCGCCGAATCTTTGTCCGCCGAATTGGGCTTTACCGCCAAGCGGCTGCTGGGTTACCAAAGAATAAGGACCAATTGAACGTTGATGGATCTTGTCTTCAACCATATGGTTCAGCTTCAGCATGTAGGCAATGCCACAAGTTACGTTCTGTTTAAATTCATCACCAGTACGGCCGTCAATCAAAGTCAGTTTGCCTTGATCTGGGAAGCCCGCTTTTTTCAGCTCTTCACTGATTTGCTCTTTAGAAGCGCCATGGAACGGCGGTACAGCCACTTTATAGCCAAGTGCTTTAGCGGCTAATCCTAAATGAACTTCCAGGACTTGGCCCAGGTTCATACGAGACACAATGCCGAGCGGATTAAGAATGATGTCAACTGGCGTTCCGTCCTTCATGAAAGGCATGTCTTCAACCGGGACGATTCTGGAAATAACACCTTTGTTTCCATGACGGCCGGCCATTTTATCACCAACTTGCAATTTTCTCAGTTGGGCAATAGAAACTTGAATAGTCTTAATAACGCCGGACGCCAGCTTATCACCATTTTCTTTACTAAATATTTTAACGTCCACAACTTTTCCATGTTCACCATGCTCTAAATAAAGGGAAGAATCTTTAACGTCTTTGGCCTTTTCTCCAAAAATAGCGCGTAGAAGTTTTTCTTCCGCGGAAAGTTCTGTTTCGCCTTTTGGCGTAATTTTACCAACTAAAATATCACCGGAAGAAACTTGTGCGCCAACGCGCACAACGCCTTCCGAATCTAAATCTTTTAATTTTTCTTCAGATACATTCGGGATGTCGCGAGTTACTAGTTCCGGACCCAATTTTGTTTCCCGAATATCAACCGAATAATCTTCAATATGAATAGAAGAATATTTATCACTTTGTACTAAACGGTCAGAAATCAAGATAGCGTCTTCATAATTGCCGCCTTCCCAAGGCATGTATGCCACCAGAGCATTTTGGCCCAGGGCTAGTTCACCGCCATCAGTTGAGGCGCCGTCAGCCAGCACATCGCCTTTCTTGATCTTGTCGCCTTTGCTCACAACGGGTTTATGGTTCATGCAAGTCAGGGCATTTGATCTGACAAAATTTCCCAGGCTATATGTTTGCACAGCTCCGTTCTTGTCTTTAACTTCAATTTTATTGGCCTGCACTCCCACGATCTCACCGTCATGCTTGGCTGTCACGGCCTGGCCAGAGTCAACCGCGGCTCTTGTTTCAATACCGGTTCCGATAACAGGCGATTCTGGCTTGACCAGGGAAACGGCCTGCCGTTGCATGTTCGTGCCCATCAAGGCGCGGACCGCGTCATCATGTTCCAGAAAGGGGATCAAAGCGGTCGCCACAGATACGATCTGTCTTGGCGCGACATCCATGTAATCAACATTCCAGGCGTATTCCATTGTTGCCCTTGTTTTTACGCGAGCTTCAACTTTTTCATCAACAATAAAGCCTTCTTCATCTACTTCTGTGGTAGCGGCTGTAGTAGTAATCTTTTCTTCTGTAAAAGCGTCCAGCCATTCAATCTCCCCGCTCACTTTGGCTTTTTTATTATCAGAATCTTTTTCTATTTTTAAATATGGCGTTTCAATAAATCCAAATTCATTAATGCGGGCATAGGTCGCCAAATGGCCGACCAGACCGATATTCGGTCCTTCCGGAGTAGCGATCGGACAAATTCTGCCATAATGAGTTCTATGTACATCACGCACTTCAAAGCCGGCTCTTTCCCGGGATAAGCCACCTGGGCCCATCGCGGATAATCTTCTTTTGTGTTCCAACTCAGCCAAAGGATTAGTCTGATCCATGAACTGTGATAATTGGGATGACATAAAGAATTCCCTGATAGAACCAATAATCGGACGGGCATTAATCAGCTGGCCCGGAGTCAGAGTAGAAATGTCTTTAGTAGACATCCGGTCTTTTACGATCCTTTCCATACGAGCCAGGCCGATACGGAATTTATTCTGTACTAATTCACCCACTGCTCTGACGCGGCGGTTGCCTAAATGGTCAATATCATCAGCTTCTTCCTGAGAATTATTCAGGCGGATGATTTCTTTCAATACAGCTAAGATGTCATTGATATGTAAAACACGAGTCTCTCTATTAATAGGAGCATCAAAACCAAAACGGGCGTTAATCTTATAACGTCCTACTCTGCCAAAATCATATCTGGAAAAATTGAAGAACATAGAATGAATAAGTCCGCGCGCATTATCAACAGTTGCCAGGTCGCCTGGTCTGATTCTTTTATACACTTCTTTCAAACCTTCGCCTTCAGATTTTGAAACATCCTTTTTAATGGTCGCCTCCATGAAATTATGTTCTGGGTCATTGTCTGTGTCTTTGAATGCTTCCAGAATCTCTTCATCAGAAGACATGCCAAAAGCACGCAGCAATGCGGAAGCAGGAACTTTTCTTTTTCTGTCGATCTTTACATAAATAACATCATTGCCGTCAGTTTCAAATTCTAGCCAAGCGCCGCGGTTCGGAATAATTTTTGCGCCATAACAATTTCGGCCTTTAATCAATTCTGAAGTGAAAAACACACCCGCCGAACGAATAAGCTGAGAAACAACTACTCTTTCAATACCATTTACAATAAAAGTACCTCTTTCCGTCATTAAAGGCAGGTCACCAAAATAAACTTCCTGTTCTTTAACTTCATTAGTCCTTTTGTTCTTCAATTTGGCATTTACTCTGATAGCCGCCTCAAAAGTCAAATTCTTGTCCTTGACTGTCTTTTCGTCAAACCTTGGTTCGTCTAAATAATAGTCACCCAAGTAAAGTTCCAGGTCTCGTCCGGTAAAGTCTTCAATTGGTGAAATCTCCTCCAGGAGTTCTTTTAGTCCTCCGCCCAAAAACCATTTATAAGATGATTGTTGGACCTCGATTAAATTTGGAAGCGGCATCGCATCCTTGATTTTGGAAAATGTTTTACGCATAAAAACAAAAATCTCCCCCACCTTGTAGTGAGCGAGTGATTAGTTAATTTTATTTAGTTGTAGAGATGAAAAAATGGCACGATTTGTGCTTTTTTTATTTGAAAATCAACCTTTACTTTAATAAGAAACCCGAGAGTTGTCAAGGGTTAGCTGAAATTTTGTCAAATTTATTGTCCACATGACATATATTACCTAATATTAGCAAAAAAAGCAATTATAAATAAAAAATAAATAAAAATTCATGAAAAACTTATCCTTATCTTATCCACAGACACTACGCACCCTCGTCAGGAAACTCGGGCTATTAGCTATTTCGGAGTAATTTTCTAGTAATATCACGGTCATCCCAGGGCATATATTTACCTCCGGCCACAGCCATAACTGGCTCACAACCCTTGCCTGCAATCAGGACAATATCGCCTTTTTTAGCTAACTCAAGCGCTTTTTCAATGCCTTTTTCACGATCTAATATTGAAAATAACTCCACATTTTCATGCTTTCCTGCCTTTTTCACGCCTTCAGCCACATCTTTAATAATTTCCTGGGGGTCATCATCATAAGGGTCTTCATTTGTAACAACCACAAAATCCGCATATTTAGCCGCTAATTCACCCATTTTTCCACGTCTTGCCACATCTCTGCCTCCCCCGCATGAGCCAGTTACTACTATTAATCGGCCTTCTTTGATTAATGATCCCTTAATTAATTTTAAAATGTTCTCAAAACTACGTGGTTCATAAGCATAATCCACAATAACATCATAATCTTGGCCCTCTTCAATTCTTTCTAACCGACCTGGAATATCCTCAATTTTTTCTAAACCCTGCTTTATCACATCATTTTTTATGCCTAATGCCTTAGCCACAGTGGCTGCTGCCATCATATTTTCTGCGTTAAAACGCCCCAATAATTTGGAATTTATCTCTAATCCTTCAAATTTAAAACTCACTCCATCTGCTAAAACAACTGGCTCCTCACTAAATTTAAATCCCACTTTCTTATCCGCGGGAAAATGCATAAAATACTCTCCTTCTTTATCATCCTCATTAGCCACAATAATTTTCGGTATTTTCTCTCCATTAATCAATTTTTGTTTAGAAGTTAGGTGTTCGAACAGCCTGCCTTTAGCTTTTTTGTAGTTATCAAAACCGCCATGCGCTTCTATATGTTCCGGGGATAAATTTAAAAAAACCGCCATATCATAATTAATGCCTAAGTGCCGCCATTGGCTGATTCCTTCTGAAGATGTTTCTACTATTACATACTGGCAACTGGCTTGTTTCATTTCTTTAAGTAACTTCTGCAATTTAAAACGGCCGAGCATGGTCATCTTATATTTATTCTTCCACTCCTTTTCACCAATGCGAAAATTCATGGTTGAGGTCAACCCGGTTTTAAACCCAGCCTCAGTTAAAATCTCCCAGATCATATTACATACAGACGATTTGCCTTTTGTGCCAGTCACTCCGATTACAACCATACTATCGGCCGGATGCCCATAATAAAAAGCCGCTAACTTAGCTAGCGTCTTGTGATAAAAAGATAATAAAGATTTAGGAATAATTTTTTTAATGGCCTGTTTCATGTCATTAAGACTATTAAAAAAATCAAGTTTTGGCAAATCAAAATATATTAAACAACTTTGCCATGAAAACAACATATATCAGCACATAAAAAGCGCCTTCATAAACATGAATTCTCCTGGTAATGCCAGAAATAATAAATAGGAGAGTGGCGGCGATAAAGAATGGCAATACTATATTAATAATCAATTCAGGCACAAAAAGCGTTCCCACTAAAGCGGGCAAGCCGACCACGATCAAACCGTTAAAAATACAAGAGCCAACCACGTTGCCAATGGCAATCTCATAATTACCCCGGCGCGCCGCCTGAGCAGACACGACTAATTCCGGCAGGGAAGTACCAATAGCAATGGCCGATACGGCAATAATAGATGAAGCGATATTCAAAATATCTGAAATTTGCAGAACTGCTTCCACTGACAATCGGGCGCCGCCATAAATCAAAATGCCAAATATCACTATATAGGCCAACAATTTCATGCTCACTGTTCGTCTTTCTGGTTTTGTGTCAATATCAGTTTTCTTTACCTGGCCCGCTTTCTCCACCTCCACTTTTTCCCGGGCATGTGAACTCATCGTATACCTTATATATATAACAAAACCTACTATTAACACTATGCCTTCCCAAAAAACTACATTGCCATCAATTACCATTAACGTCAGTAAAGCTGTAGCTAAGGCGAGTAATGGCAAATCCAGATCAATCAAGGATCTTTTTACTCCCATGGACTTACGAATAAACAGGACCACCAAACCAATGCCCATGAGAATATTAAAAATATTTGAGCCCATGACATTGCCCACCACGATTTGGCTCGCTTCCGGGCTTTCAAAAACAGCAATTAAAGAAGTAATCAGCTCTGGCAAAGAAGTACCTACGCTAACTACGGTTACCCCAATAATAAAAGACGGGATCTTTAAAACCGTTCCGATCTTTTCTGCGGTTTCGGTAAATTTATCTGCCGACCATACCAGCAAGGCCAGGCCAGCTACTAATGCAACAAACCAGAGGACTAGTGTCATGCTTCTATTATATCACAATTTAATAATATTTAAGCCTGCGTTTTGAAAATTTAGAATAATTACCTAGGTCGTCTTTCGCCTTTACCTTATATTTATAAGTCTTTCCCTTTTGGGCGGTCGTATCAAGATAATAATAATAAGACGAAGGTACTTGTGCAATCTTGACATATTTTTGCTTCTTTTTCTTCCATCGATAAATATTGTAATATTCAACATAATTTCCATTTATCCTATACCATTCAACTAGTAATCCTTGGTTAGTCCGCAGAATCTTATTCATTTTCGGTCTGGGCATTTTTGTATCCATGATGAATTTATACTGTCGAGATTTTTTTGAAGAATTTCCTGCTGTATTAACAGATTTCACCCGCACGTAAAAAGCCACCTCATTAGCGTTCCTTTCTTTTTTGGCCCGCCATTTCCTCTTAATCTTAAAAGTGCCTTTCTTTTTTGGATTAGCATTTTCATTGGTGCCATAATAGACATGGTATCCGGCAATATCTTCATCAGAATTCCCTTTCTTCCATGTGCAAAATGGTTTTTTCGCATTCGTTCTAGTTCTTCTCTCTATTAATTTATTTTTCTTTCTTCCCTTATAACAAACGAGATTTTTAGGACGGGTTGGCCGGCTGGAATTTTGCAAAGCATCTAAAGCGCTCTTGGCATTGACCCGGCCCGTACCCATGTTGACGGCCAAGCCGACATCGTCTGTTGAGCTTCTGATCGCGTCAATAATGTCGGCTTCATTTTCACTGGGGATATCCGCTTTTAAAAGCGCGGCAATGCCTGCCACCACTGGCGTGGCCATGCTCGTGCCGCTCATATAGCCATATTCCTCGTCAAAAGGGCTGATTGCATTATAAAAAAGAGTGCTGTAAATAGCAGAGCCGGGCGCCGCCACATCCGCGCAGTCAGATCCGTAATTCGTGAACCAGGAAGCATTGTCGTTGCTGTTGGTTGATGTCACGCCCAAGACCTTGTTGTAGCAGGCCGGGTAGATCGGCAGGTTATTCACATTGATGCTGTCATTGCCCAGCGCGGCAATCGTGATAAGGCCGGCATGCTGCGCCGCTTCAATGGCATTTTTTTCCAATGTGTCTTCGCCATAAGCGCCGAAGCTCAGATTGATGATGTCCGCGCCGTTATTTTTTGCATAATTGATGCCCTGGGCAATGTCATAGGTGTTGCCCACGCCTTCATCGTCCAGCACTTTGATCACCATGATAGATACGTTCCAGGACAAACCGGTCACGCCTATACTGTTGTTCCCCACGGCTCCGATAATGCCCGCGACATGCGTGCCATGGCTTACGCCGGCATCATCGCCGCCGTCGGGCACGGGATTTAAATTATTGTTATTATCCAAAAAATTCCAGCCATTCACGTCATCAACATAGCCGTTGTTGTCATCATCAATATGATTATTCGGTATCTCGCCGGAATTGACCCAAAAATTATTCACCAGGTCCGGGTGGTTCATGTCAGCGCCCGTATCGATCACAGCCACGACCACGCTCGCCTTGCCGGTTTCTTCGCCCCAGGCTTGCGGCGCGTCCACATCAGCTCCGGACGCCTGATCTAGATACCATTGCACATTAAAACTCGGGTCATTAGGGTATTTCGCCTGAATTTTTCTATAGTGATTTGGCTCAATTAGATCCACTTGATCATTGTCCATGAATTCCGGCAGTTCCTGTGTAGCAATATTTCTAACTTCCCCATCTTTCAGCAAAACATTATACTCGCCGCTGTCCTCAGCTTTTGTCGCCGCCTGCCCCACTGAAACCAAACTAAAAAATAACATCAGTCCGGCACTTACTGTAAATATTTTGTTCATGAGATTTATTATTCAATTATGCCTATATTATACCACATGTATTGACAAATCTATACTTTTCCTGTAAAAAGTCCACTCAACCCCGTTCCTAAAAACAGGAACATTCACACGGAGGCAGAGATGAAGCAACTCGTGGAGACAATCGTCAGGGCTCTGGTCGACTTCCCCGACCAGGTCGAGGTGAAGGAGGTCGTGGGCGAGCACTCGAGCGTCATCGAACTGAAGGTGGCCAAGAAGGACGTCGGCAAAGTCATTGGCAAGCGGGGAGTCCACGCCCAGGCCATCCGCACCATCATCACGGCAGCGGGGGGCAAGAAGAAGAGGCGGTACGTGCTCGAGATCTTCGAGGATACGGACTGAGGATACTAGCCCAACAGAAGCTGCCCGCAGACAGCCATCAAGGAATAATGGCTAAAAAAGAGACGGAGGAAAGAAGCAGGGGGAAAAGGACACGCCAAGAAAGCATGTCCTTTTTCATTGGTATTAACAAGTTATCCACAAGACCAGCTTGACCTTCGGTTTTTCTTCGGTTAACATAACATTATCTAAAACCTTAGGAAAAACACTATGTCTCCCACATTAACCCCGAAAAAGAAAAAAATACTGGACTTCATTGAAAAATATTCGGAAAAGAACGGTTATTCCCCCACCTTGGAAGAAATAGCCAAAAAGTTCAAATTAAAGTCCTTAGCGACTGTCCACCAACACCTTAAAGAGATGGAAATCAGTGGATATCTAAAAAGGGGCTATAATAAGGCCCGTGATATGGATATTAATGAAGAAACCGAAGATGCCTACGAAGCCGGTTCTATGGTCAATTTACCCATTGCCGGCCTCATTACTGCGGGTGAACCAATCGAGGCCATTGAAGAGAAATCAGACACCTTACCGGTCCCTAAAGAGATCGCTTACATGGACAATTCTTTCGTCCTTAAAGTCAAAGGTGACTCTATGATCGAAAGTCTGATTGCTGACGGCGACTATGTTGTTGTCCATAAACAAGAACAAGCCAACAACGGTGATATTGTTGTCGCCTTACTGGAAGACGGATCAGCCACCTTGAAAGAATTTCATCGTGAAAAAAATTACATCCGTCTCCAACCTCGAAACAAAAATTACAAACCCATTAAAGTAAAAAATGTTGTTATCCAAGGCAGAGTCCTTGGCATCATCCGCAAATTCTGACCAGGATTAACCATGATTAAAAAAATTATCCAAAATTAAACATGTCATATTCCAAATCCTCCAATATACCAATTGAATTACTGAATGGAATCGGACCGCGTACAGCTAAAGTCCTGAAGTCTTTGGATATTTATACTGTTGCCCAATTCAAACGCGTACCAGAAAAGATTTTAATCGAACTGTTTGGCCCTTCAATTCTGCCCATACATCGTCGTGTCAATAATAAAAGAGTTACCATCAAAAAAAGAGCATCCGCTCCTTCTAAAAATTCATTCTTCAAAAAAATCCAGCTTGCTACCAGCTTCGTGTCTTTTTTATAGTCCCCTGTGAGTTCATTCTCCCATCCCGAGCATTATTCGTTGTAATTTATTGGCCGTCACCATTGTCAGGCCATATTTTTTTTCCAAACCCTTTAAAAAATCAAGGTCTTCTTGTCTTTTCGTAAATACTTCCATCCTTAATTCAAATGAACTGCCATCCGCCTTTCTTAAATAATCATGATAATCACTCGAATCCAAAATAAAACTAAATTTCTCGCAGTTAAAATAATGCCTTTTGGAATGTAATGTCATTATCTTTTCGACTTTATCAATTTTTTGTTCTGATAAAACAAATGAATATAGTTTTGCTGCCGTAATTTCTTTCTGCATTTCCTCTTTCATTTCTGAAACTATGATTACATCATCTTTCACGGCGACTTTCTTCTTTGCTTGTACAAAAATTTTACCTTCATAAAATCTTTGCCTAAGCATTATGCCTTTATCTAAAAGCTTTAAATCCGGAGTGTCATAATAATCACTATCAAAAATCACCGCTCTCTTCAAGCATTTAAAGTATTCTTTATTTATCGCATCCCAGGTTTTTCCATCCGGGATTCTTAATCTGTATTCTTGTTCAACCATATATGTATATTAAATCAAAGCGCCCTGGTGCGCAAATCTATTACCCGTCTTTTTAATATTTAATATTCTATTTACTATTATTGTCTCGTTCTCTTGAGTATCATTATTAAAGCCGGTTAGTTTCCCTTCTTTAATGGTTTGCGGCTCCAATGTTACGTTTCTTTTCTTGCCCGCTCCATCGGCATCCACATCCAAATATTCAAACTGCATTTGTTCATGTTCTTTTAATCCGTGATTAATAATATCTGCTATCTTCTCATCGTCGCCCCAGGAAACTGGCGCTTCTCTGAGCTCTCCGCCGCCGCGATAAAGAACCTTGTCATGCCGGGCCCCATACTCATAAATTTCTTTTGTGATCTTTACGTCTTGCAAACAATATTCTGCCAGTTCTTTATATTTTCCTGTTCTGTAAAATTGAATCGCTTGCAGGCCGTCTGCGCTTTTGCCCTCGCCTAAAGTCGCCTGCGCTAAGGAATCGAGCTTTAACCTAAAACCTAAAACTTCATAAACTTCTTTCATAATGTCAAGTTGCGGTAATTTTTTCACTTCTGCCCCTTTTAAATAATAATCAAGAATTGGATTATCAAACCCTAAAGTGTTATATCCAATAATCTCCGGTTTGTCTTTGACTAAAATCTTTTCTAAAACCGGAAAATCTTTTTCAAAAAAACCAAAATACTTATCCTGAGAAAAAGAATACAAACCAACGAATGAGATGCCGAGTTCGTGCATCTTATGCCTTCCTTCAATATCAGAGAAGGCCTTTTTAGTCTCTATATCTATTACTACTTTATTTTTATCCATAATTTTTATCAATCCCGGGCTGGTCGAGAGATTCTTTAATTTCTTCTTTCTTCGGACAAATCTCCAAAAAGTCGCAGCTTTTACAATATTTATTCATACAAGGTAAAAATTCTTTTTCTTGTTTTATTAATTCTACTTGTTCAAGCACCATATTGCCGGCCTCTTCATACATTTCCGGAGAAATTTCAATGGAATGCCATTTATTTTCCGGTAAATATAAATAAGAAGCTTTGTGAATATTAGTTTTCATATTACCCGCCATAATCATGGCGTATAATATCAGCTGAAGCTCTGATAAATCCTCGGCATTAAATTTTCCCGTCTTATAATCAATCACATGATAGCCCCCTTGCTCTTCGTCAACTCTATCAATCCGGCCTAATACTTTTACGTCTTCGCTAACATCAGTGTCAAAATAATCTTCCAACATGGCCGGTGTGGTGGCCATGTCATTCTTGTGTACATATACTTTGAGCATCATTAAAGCTTTTGTGCCCCAGCGCCTTTCGTCTTCTACGCCGGCAAACCCGTTACGATTTTCCAACCATCTTTTCCTCAATATTTTTTCCAGATTTTTATAAGTTCGTTCTTTAGGTTCAAGATTGTCATAAAAATCTTTGAGTGCATTATGAACGTGCGCTCCCATAGTCAGATATGGTTTGGCTGTCTTATATTGATCACTAAGATGATCGACATAAGTAAATTTATACTGCTGCGGGCAGGTCTCGAACATTTTTAGTTTGTAGGGAGAGGCTCTAAACATAAAAATTTTCAATACCCCAAATAAATTTGGGGCTTGAAAATTTAAGCTCCGAATTTATTCGGGGTTTAAATTTTCTTATTTAAGATATTCTTTGACTATTTCTTCCGTACCCTCATCTTCTAATATCCAATAATATAATTCTTTGCCAAAAGCGGGCGTATAAATCCGATCACCATATCCAGGCAAGACTTCTTCATGGACTTCGCCCATGCTCAATCTGCCCTGGTGCCCGATCAAGAAAGCCACTCCAAACAAGCCTGATTTTATTTTATTAAATTTCAACCTGGCCCGGTCTGCTTCCTGAAAATAATTATAAATAGTTTTAGCACCCTCAATACTTTTTCCTTTTTTCATGATCTCCTGCAATATTTCCCGCTGGTTTTCAGCTCGGCCGAAATCACCCTCGGCCTGCACCATGCGGTTATGGATCATTTCTTTGGCTTCTGCCCCTTCTTTATATCCTTCATCAGTCTGCACTCCGCCCAGTAAATCCACGATTTCAATGAAACTGTCAAAAGTCACTTCCACA
Organism: Patescibacteria group bacterium; assembly: GCA_018822435.1. Lineage (GTDB taxonomy): Bacteria > Patescibacteriota > Patescibacteriia > UBA9570 > JAHJKD01 > JAHJKD01. Next base: position 9,269 of record JAHJKD010000025.1, on the reverse strand, counting down.
CTTGCATCCATCTTTACATTTAATAGCTCTTCCACTACTTCTTGGGTTAGGTCTAAATTTCCTAAAACTTCGCTATCTGTCCTTTCACCCAATGCATAAAAATGAGTAATCTTTTGCATGCCAAACTCATCGTGCTCAATAAAAGTATCACGCGGTACCATCACAATATTAATAGTATTTTTTGAACTTTTAGGAATACCCACCACCATCAAAGAGTCTGACCGCGATCTTTCCGTGTCCCGCAGATCAGAACCGATAATAAGCACGCGATAATAATTCGGCATCAACATATATCCGACCGCGGCTACTAATACCAGTCCGATAAATAATATTGCTAATAATTTGAATAGTTTGAAGAACATAATATAAATTTATTTAAAAATTTCTTTCATAATTTTTTCTGCTATCGGCGGCATAATTTTTTTCTCCCAGTCAAAATGCAAATTGATTCCAGGGGTCTCATTCGCCTCAATAAATATATCTCTTCCTTTTTTTAATGGCTTAGATATGTCCATGGCTAGCAAATCCAGGCCGCATATCTCAATATCCAGTACTTTGGCCGCTTTTAGACAAATTTCCTTTACTTGCGGGTGTATTTTTCTGATAGTACGAACCTCTCCGCCAGCGCATAGATTACCAACATTCTTCAAAATAATCAACTCCCCTTTTTCTGGTATGCTCGCCAGGGAAATTTTTTGTTCTTTTAGGTTCTTTTTTAGATCCTCATCAAGACAAATCGGCATAAGATTATGAATTTCAAACCTCTTGCGTCCTTTGTTTTTTTCTTCAATTAATTTCTTAATACTATCTTTACCGTTACCAGTAACATTAGCCGGCATCTTTTCTCCAATACCTAAAATTTTTCCTTTCAACACTAAAATCCTATATTCTTTTAAGCCGCCATGAAATTCTTCCACTAAAGCAGAAGAAAAAAACGTTAAAACTTTTTTCAAATATTTTTTAAGTTCCGTTTTGTTTTTAATATTTGTAATCACTAATTCTCCATGCGTTGTGTCACTCGCCGGTTTTACCACTAAAGGAAATTTTAATCCGGAAATATTAATCTTATTCTTTTTGAAATCACTCCGGGAAATTAATGCAAAATTTGCATGCGGCACATTATTTATTTCCCAGATCGAATCTGTAATAAATTTATTATTAGCCACACGATAAGCCGCCTGATTATTAATCGGCGTGCACACATTAACAATATACTTAATTTTTCCTTTATAGGTTGCCCGCAAACTTCTATAATATTTTAGATATTCTAAGCGGTAACCGAGCTTTAATCCGGCCTCGACGAACTTAATCGTATTGGCGCAGGCCGTCTTTAAGACTATTCCTTTATTTTGTTTGGTAATCCTTACCCATTGAAATTTCTTCTCTCTCATTTCTGTTTCAATATTTCTTTAATGATCTGATCAGCTACTAATTTAGGCCGGCCGATTTGCGGGAAATGATGCAAAGCAATGTCCGGGTGTTCATTTACTTCTAATAAAATACCCTTTCCTTTTTTAAGAGGCTTGGCAATGTCATCGCATAAAAAATCCAGGCCCGCTAATTCCAGGTCCATAACTTCAGCTGCTTTGATAGCCAAGTCTTTATTGTATTTGCATATCTTGCTGGTCACATCTTCCACTTCTCCGCCCGCTCCTAAATTACAAACATTCTTTACACATATTGTTTCGCCAACTTTTGGTACGGACTTTAAAGATAATTTCTGATTTTTCAGATTCATTTTCATTTCTTCATCCACTTTTATCAGGCCTAATTTAATTTCTTTTGATTTCTTGCGTTCTGCATTTTTCTCTTCCAATAATTTTTTAATAGAGCCTTTACCATCACCCACCACAAATGGTGGAATTCTCCTGGCCACTGCAATTATTTTTCCTTTTAACACCAATACCCGATAATCATTAAGGCCGCTATAAAATTCTTCAACTAATACGCGGTGGTGGCCTTTAATAAAAAGTTTTTTCACAATTTTGCCTAAAGTTTTTTTCGTTCTGATATTGGTCACTACGCCAATTCCCTTTAATGTTCCCGCCATTGGTTTGGCTACCACGGGAAAATTAATATCTGTCTTGCTAAGTAATTTTTTGTAATTATCTGGAGTAACCACTAAATCTTGCGCTATAGGAATCTTTGCTTCCTGCCAAATTTTTTTGGTCAGCTTTTTATTGTCAGCTATTTTACCGCCCGGCAATTTGTTGAGTGGAGTGTAGACTCCGAAAAACAACCACTTCTTTGTTCCCTTGATTACCCAGAATACAGCCGGTAAGGAGATAACTTTAATTTTTGCCCCCTGCTTGATCGCTGTTTTTGCCAGCAGGGTTGAAAGCGGCCCTAAATTATTTATCGATTTTACTTTTTGAGACATTACTTTTTTGTATTTATTTTTTTAACTTGGTTCTCCATTTCCTCAAGTTGCTTTTTTAACTCATTGGCTAATTTTATGCCTTGCTCATATTTTTTCAAGCCTTTTTCCAAGTCTAGATCGCCAGATTCAAATTCATTTGTGATTTTTTCCAGCTCTTCAAATTTTTTCTGGAAATCTGGCTGTTTTGCATTCTTGTCTCGAGCTTGTCGAGAGATTGTCTTTTTTTTCGGCATATATATTTTCTTATTTAGTTATCGATTCAATCTTCCCGTCAGCCAGCTGTGTTTCTAATTGCTGGCCTTTTTTAACGGCTTTAACACTTTTCACGATCTCATTATTAATTCTAGTAATGCTATATCCCCTTTTTAATACGTTTCCCGGGTTATAAGATTTCAACAAGTTGATATAGCGATCAATTTCTCCTTTAAAAAAATTGATCCTCATATCAAGCGATCCAAAAAACCGACTGATCGCTTCTTTCCTATTCTCAATCTTCCTTAACAACTCATTTTGCATGTCTTTTTCTATTTGCTCAATCTGAAATTTCACATCGTCTTTATGCGGCACCAATAATTCCGCTGCATTAGACGGCGTAGCGGCCCGCTTATCAGCCACATAATCCGCAATAGTAACGTCGCGTTCATGCCCTACCCCGGAAATTATCGGGATGTTCGAGGCAAAAATCGCCCGGGCCACATCTTCTGTATTAAACGCCTGCAAATCTTCCATACTGCCTCCGCCTCTAGTTAAAATAATGGCGTCCAAATCTGGATGATGTTCATTCAAATGATTCAATCCATCCACAATCTGTCCAATGGCCGCATCACCTTGTACTTGCGTGTTATAAAAAATAATTTCCAAACCGGCCCACCTGTTATTTAATACCCGATTCACATCTGTAAAAGCGGCCGCGCTCTCGCTGGTCACCAAACCGATCTTTTGCGGAAAAACAGGTAAAGCTCTTTTTCTGGATTCATCAAACAGCCCTTCTGCTTCTAGCTTCTTCTTTAATAATTCAAACTGCTTTTTCACCGACCCCTCTCCTACCAACTCGATCTGTTTGACCATGAACCTAAACTGGCCTGATTTTTGGAATACACCCGGCGTGCCATAAATTTTAATTTCCATGCCGTCTTCAATTTCCTGCTTCAGGCTGAAAATCATCATAAAACAATTAAAAGAGCTTTTGTCGTCCTTCAACTTGAACCAGACAAACCTGTTTTGCGAAATATTAAACTCACTTACTTCGCCTTGTACGCAAAGAGGCACCTGGGCTAAAAGTTCGTTTATTTCCTTATTGAATTCTGAGACTGAATATATTTGCATTATCTGGTCGGCTTGATCAATCTGCTGCTGCTTCTTGAAAGAAGCCCTCCGCCTTTTGACGGAAAATAAAAATACTGCCCATTAACCGGGCCAAAAGCATTTTTACTAAGCGCACATCTTTTTGGAATTTCTGGATCTTGATTGATGGCCTCAAAAACAGATCTTAATGTTATGTCATTTATTTCATCTTCCACCACAATAGTATTGCCGCCGACACTATACGTCTTTTTTCCTCCTGAGCCGCGCACATATCCTGGTACATTTGCCATAGTTTTATAATTTAATTTTTAAATTAGTAATTTTATGATCATATTTTCGACAAGGCATGTCTAAAAACTTGCCGCCTGGCCGCCGCATCCAATAGCAGACCACCCGCGGATACCTGGTTTTAGCGGCATCAATTTCATCACCTTTATCATCTATAAATACTACTGGTTGCTTGCCCTTAAGAATCTTATTAAAATACGGCGCTTTTCTGCCTTTAGTAATAGTAACTTTGGCCAATTTATCTAAACCGGTCGCCTTGATCTTTTCTTTTTGGAATTTATCAAACCCAAAAGTCACAATGTGCAAATCATAATCCTTATATTTCTTAAAAAACCAATCCGTGTCTTTATATAAATATTTCTTGGCTGTTTTGATTGTCTTCTCGACTGCCGCCTCTGCTTTCTTTCTATCTTTTTTATCAGGCACAATTAAGGCGATGTGCTTTTTAGGATCATAGCCTTTTCGCTCGCTCTGGACCTTGCGCTTTTCTTCCTGCCAAAATTTATGCGATTTATTTTCCATATAAGGACGCATCGCCTTATACAAAGCGTCTTTGAACTTTTCCACGTCAAAAAGTGTGTAGTCGAAATCTAAGAGAATTTTTGGCATAAATTATTGATTGCTTTAGCTAATTTTGCTCCGTCTATATGGTTCGGATCTTTTTTTGAAGTTAAAATCGCTTCTTCAACTTGTATTCCCATTCTTTCGATCTGAAATATATTATTTTTTACCCGTTGATAGCCCCGGCCTGGTTTATTTTTACTTTTATCCAACAGAACAATATCCAATGAATCAGGCCTTAAATACGCCAGCAAAGTTTCGATGTAATCTGTCGCCTCGTAGTCATCAGTTTCACCTTTTTTATTTGTCCGGTTAATAGTAAATATCTTTACTGCTTTGGATTTTTTAATAGCTTCGGGGATTCCTTGGCACAATAAATTCGGAATCAGGCTGGTATAAAGATCGCCGATTGTGTAAATAATGAAATCCGCTTTCTTGATCGCGCTAATCGCTCCTTTATATGCTTGGGCGCGCGGTGCCAGAAAAACCTGTTTAATTTTTGCCCGCCCTCCTTTGGGCACGTCAATATTTGCTTCTCCGGAAAGCAGGCTTCCGTTCTCCAGGCGCGCCACTAACTGTGCCTTGTCCAAAGTACTTGGCTCTATCCGGCCGGCCGTATCCCAGACTTTCTCCATATGCCTGACCGCTTTATCAAAACCGCCTAATTTCAATTCCAAACCAGACAACATAAAATTACCAAAATTATGTCCGTCATTAAATCGAGTGGCGGCCGCCTCCTGCAATTCCGGATGCTTAGTTGCCAGCGCAATCAAACATTTTCTCACATCGCCTGGCGGCAACACGCCCAGCTCTTTTCGCAGCTCCCCGGTTGACCCGCCGCTGTCCACCATGGACACGATGGCGGTTATATCAAGATCATAATTTTTTAAATGCTCTAAAAGCAGAGATTGCCCTGAACCTCCCCCGATTGTAACAACCCGCATTTTTTTATTTGATGTGTTCTTCATCTAAAAAATCTTCCAAAATATTTATATCTTCTGGCTTGCCAAAATCAAACCAATATTTCTTGAATTCCACTACTTTTACCGGCTTTTTCTGGGCCAGCATATTAACCGCATCTACCAGTTCATATTCACCTCTTTCCGATTCATCCACTTTCTTTATTTCTTTTATGATATCTGGCGTGAATCTGTAGGCGCCAATGCTTATCTGTTTGCCGATTTCATTCAAAGGTTTCTCTACGATCTTTTCCAAACCACCCTTGTTATTTTTTTGAATCACTCCGTAAAGCTCGGGATGATCGCTAATATGCGCCCCTAAGCAATTAAAGCCTTCACAATCCCCTAATTTTTTTAAATCTTCTGGCGCATATAAATTATCTCCGGACAAAAAAATAAATTCTTCATTTTTAATCAGGTCGACTACCGCTTCTATCGGAGGCGTAGTACCGTATCTTTCATCCTTTATTTTTTCCCGTTGGTTCACAAGCACAATATCTTTATCATATTTATTTAAAAATTCCTGAACTTTCTCAATCTTATATCCCCCCACTACTATAATATCTGTAAATCCAGCTTCTTTAATGTTATTTAGTAAATATTCTAAAAAAGGTCGGCCATGCACTTCCAATAAATGTTTTGGTTTATCAAAACCTAATTCTTTCATGCGCGTGCCTTTACCGGCCGCTGCGACAACTACTTTCATGTTTAACTCTTGAATTTCTTAACTACTCGATATGCCTCATACCACATATTATTTAATGGCAATTCAAACGTGCCCGGATATATCACTTCTTCTCCGCCAAAACCTCTTTTAAAACGAGTAATGCCGGCCCATGATGGCTTTTCATCTGAAATCCCGAAAAAATCATAACGCTTCAGGCCCGCTTCCTTTGCATCAAGAATCGCCTGCCATTGTAAAAGCTGTGGCGCCATTACATTACGATGATCTTGAGATGTGCCGCCATGCAAATAAGTCATGGTATGGCCAAAAGCTAACATCAAATTTGCCGCGATTACTTCACCTTCGTATTCTGCCAAATAAACCTTGGCCAGGCTCTGTTCTTCTAAAATGTGAACCATTAATTGATAATAGGATCGGGGGAAAACTCTGATTTGCTGCCGGTCAGCTGTGGCATTCAATAAATCATAAAATTTATCTAAGGCTTCCACTTCTGAGGATACTCTTATTTTCACACCTTTTTTCTTGGCTAATCTGATATTATATCTTGTTTTTGGTTTCATGTTCTTCAGCAGCTCATCTTCTTCCGGAGTAATATCTAAAATCAACGTTTTTTTTGGATGTACATCCTGGACTTTTCTTAAATTTAATTTTTCCGCGACATCTTCCTCCATTGGCTCCAGCTTCCAAAACAAACAATTGTCTTTTGGCGCCATTTCCCTAATTTTTTCTAAAATCAAATCATGAAAAACAACTGGGCCGCGCGGTGAAAAAAAATAAGTTCTTTTGGCTGGTAATTGGTATGAAATAATTTGGGCACCAGCAATAATTTCTCCATCTTGTTCTACGGCAATTCTTTTTACATCCCGGCCGTAATCATGCTGAAAATTACCCCAGGCCCAAGACTGCAAAAAAGAACCCCCGCTCCTGACCACGAATTTATTCCATTTCTCTCTTTCTTCTATGAATTTAACTTTCATTTTATCTACCCAGATTTTTTAAGGCTAATTTAACTTTTTCTTCTGTTTTTAAATTTCGATCAATATTATTTAATGCCTGTAATCCTTCTGATTGAGAATATCCTAGGCTCATCAAGGCTTCTAAAGCTTCGTCCGCTGAAGTTACTTCACCAATCGATGCGCCTTCTTCTTTGCCCACGCTTATTTTATCTTTTAATTCCAAGATCAATCGGTCGGCTGTTTTCTTGCCAATGCCTGACACTTTCGTAAGCAAGCTAGTGTCTCCATGAATAATTGATTTTTTAATATCATTGACTTTAAATTGTGATAACATGGCAATGCCGGATTTTGGTCCGATGCCCGATACATTCGTAACTTCTTCAAAAAACCTGAGTTGGTCCGGAGATTCAAAGCCGTAAAGGTCGGCCCCGTCGTCCCGATGGTATTCGTGGGTAAATAAAGCCACCTCATCGCCCGCTTTCTTCTTGGCGAGCAAATCAGTCGGTACAAAAACCTTGTAGCCGATGCCTTGCCTTTCCACTATTAAATACTCGTCTTTAAATTTTATTTCTCCTTTTATATAAGCAATCATTTTTAATAAAAATAAATAAAAAGCTTATATATCATAATAAAAAAAGACCTTTTTGGCAAGGTCTACATGACTCTAATGTGGTCCAAAATAAACCAATACCCCGAATAAATTCGGGGCTTGGTTTATTTTTACTCCATAGATATTCGTAATGCCTGAATTTTAAACCCTGAATTTATTCAGAGTTTAAAATTCAAAGGTATTGTTAAAAAATCATCCCTCAAATAAAAGCCTGCCAGATCACATAAGCCAAATAAAGAAAATATAATCCGATCAGGAATAAGCCGGATCTTTTCCCCGCTCGCCATTTCCGAATAACCAACAAAAAGAATAAAACTACAACTGTCGCTAGTAATAAAAATACAGAACTATTTAAATTCTCTGTTGAGACGACTAAATCCCCCCGAATGAGAACATAAACCATCCAAGGTAAACCAAAAGCGAGGAGAATATCAAAAATATTTGAACCCAAAGCTGAAGAAATGGCCTGATCGCCCCGGCCTTTCTTGGCAATTATCAAAGTATCTATCAAATCAGGCACAGAAGTTCCCAAAGCCAGCACTGTCAGAGCGACAATGGAATCAGAAACATTGAGCAAGTCTGCCATGCGCACGGCCACATCAACTAAGATCCACGAAATTCCCGCGATTGCCAATAATGAAAGACCAAATGCCCAGGGCACGTTCCTGGCTTTCTTTTCCGGATCAGGAAAAATCCCTCCAATAATCCTATCAATTAAACACAAAGCTTTATTAAATATTCCATCATGGCATTTTTCTTCTTTTCTTTTATCTAATGCTTCATCCACTTCTTCGATTACATCTTCCTGCTTGTAAGGATAAAATTTCTTCCAGAAAAACAGCACAAACAAATAAAGCAAATAAACTATAATGAAAAAGCCGGCTTCCCATATTTCGATCTGTCCATCACTAAATGCAAAAAGCAATAATAAAATAGAAATAGCATAAAATGTCATATCCCTAACCACTGGCTGCCACTTGAGCTTACCCCGGAAATAAAAAGAGGCCAGGCCAATGATGACTAATACATTAAATATGGCTGACCCGACTACAGTACCAGCTCCGATATTGGCATGGTCTCCTACTTTTACTAAAGCCATTATTACTGTAAAAAATTCCGGCATGGAAGAGCCGAGAGCCATTAAAGTCGCCCCGGCAATATCTTTTGGTAATTTAAGCCTCTTGGATATCTTATCCAGGGAAACAATAAAATATTGATTGCAAATCTGGGCCATGACATAGAATGCCATCGCCAAAATTAGCAGTAAAAATAAAAAATATAGTATTGCCATAAAAATCGTATAAAAAAAGACCAGGATTCATGGCCTTTTTCGCACGTCACTAATATATTATAGCAAATTTTTTCAATTAAATCAATAAAGCCTGCCTACATTCTGGTCCCAACCTTAATTAATTCAAAAGGACACCTAAGTTAGGTAAAATAATTATATCGAGTAATTATTAACCAAAACAAAGATGCCCTATAATCATTTTAAACCAGAACAGAGAAATGAGCTATCCGCCTT
>JAHJKD010000024.1 GCA_018822435.1 Patescibacteria group bacterium | reverse complement strand
AAGGCGGATAGCTCATTTCTCTGTTCTGGTTTAAAATGATTATAGGGCATCTTTGTTTTGGTTAATAATTACTCGATATAATTATTTTACCTAACTTAGGTGTCCTTTTGAATTAATTAAGGTTGGGACCAGAATGTAGGGCATTAGTATTGACAAAAACGAAAAAATGTGCTATTCTCTTTGGTTCTCTAGTTCTTTTTATGGAACAAAACTTCCTGATATTAGGCACCTGGATTGGCTAGGTGATTGATTATGGAAGTAGAAAATATTGGAGATTACTGACATGAAGACCCTGATGATTTTGGCAGTGTTGTTGACCGCGTCCCCGGCCCTGGCTCATCACCACGGCACGCCTGAGAATCCCCACAAGATCGTGCGGGAGATGATGGCGTCGTCGACCACCCCCCAGATGGTGTTCATCTCTGGCGGCATGGGTATGGCGCCGGGTACGTTCACCAACCTGGAGCGTACCTGGTACGGGACGCCGCGGTTCATCAGCCCATTCGAGCTGCGCGGTGGTCTCGAGGTGTTCACCCCGGACCGGATCTTCTCGATCGGGTACCTGGGGCGTTTCGGCATCATGAACTATCATGATGACTTCGTGCTGTGGTCGCATCATCTGATGCTGGCCGTGGACACCAACCCGAACCGGACGATCTCGCTCCGCATCGAGGCCTATCCGATCGGCGCCACGACCCAGCTCCGGGATGAGCACCGTCCCTACGTGGTCGCTGGCCTGCCGAACATGGGCGTCGGGCTCAAGTTCAACTGCAAGCTCTTCCGCATCGGCCCTGACCTGTTCTGGGGCTGGGGCGGAGACATGCAGATCGCCATCACGGCAAGTTGGTCCGGACCGCTCTGATCTCCTGCCTGTTCCATCAAGAGGGTAGGGTCGAATACTTCGCGTATCGACCCTCCCTCTCCTGCCTTTGCTAATCAAAATTGGTTAACAGAGACGGGAATTTGACAAAAATCCTGCTTTATTTTATTATACTTCTACTAATTAATAAGAGATTATTCCCCGTTCGACTCCTCCTCGACAGGCTCGGAGTCGCTCAGGGTCCAGACCCTAATTCGTTAGGGGTGAATGATCCCAACAAAGGAAAAATTTACATGGAACACTATGAAGTGCTTTTTATTGTTCCCGGCGCCATGAAAGACGAGGAAGCGGCGGAGACAATTGGCAAGGTTAAAAAGTTGCTTGAAGATTTGGGCGCTAAAATAACCAAAGAAGAAAATTGGGGCAGAAAGTCCCTGGCTTATCAGATTAAGCATGAAACTCAAGGCATCTACGGATTATTTGAGTTTGATATGGAAAAAGATAAGCTGGAAGAGCTTAACAAGCGCATGCGCTTATCACGTGAAATTCTTCGCCATCTGGTAATTAAAGCCAGGATTAAAACGGCTGAAGAAGTAATGGAAGACGAAAAGGTCGAAGAAAAGATCGCGGCCCGTAAAAAAGAGGCCATGAAACAAGAGCTGGATGAGGCTGAGCAAGAAAAAAAGGAAGAGGCTGAAATTAAACCGAAGAAAGTCGTTGAAGAAGAAGCGAAACCGGTTGAAGTAAAAGTGCCGACTCCTGAAGATGAAAAAGTCAGCATGGAAGATCTGGATAAAAAGCTGGATGAGCTTTTAAACGAAGATATAGAATAATCCTTCGATACGGCTCTACTTCGCCCTGCGGGCTTCGTAGGAGCCTGCTCAGGATAAAATAATAAATTAATAACAAGAATATGGACTTAAATAAAGTAATGCTAATCGGCCGCGTAACCCAGGATCCGGAACTCCGGACCATTCCTTCCGGCCATAGCGTAGTATCATTTGGCCTGGCCACAAATCGCCGCTGGAAAGACCAGCAAGGCCAGATGCAAGACCAGGCAGAATTTTCAAACATTGTCGCCTGGCGAAAATTGGCTGAAACTATCAGCCAGTATGTAAAAAAAGGCAGCCGTTTATATGTTGAAGGCCGCTTACAAACGCGTAACTGGGAAGACCAGAACGGCGTTAAAAAATATCGGACGGAAATTGTCTGTGACACCATGATTATGCTTGATTCTAAAGGTGCGGCTCCTGCTCCGCAGACGCAAGCTCAACCTCAGCAGCAAGCGCAAACTGCTCCAGTGCCAAAGGTTGATAATCCGGATGAGGAGATTTCTGTTGAAGATATTCCTTTTTAGTAATTTATTTAAAACACGAATATACATATGAGAAGAAAACCACCAAAGCGTGAGAAAAAAGATAGATTTTGTTATTTTTGCGTAAACAATATTAAATATATTGATTATAAAGATATTGATAATATCAAGAAATTTACTTCTAATTACGCTAAAATTTTACCGGCTAAAAGAATGGGTTCTTGCGCCAAGCATCAAAGACAGTTAGCGATGTCTGTGAAACGGGCGCGCTTCATGGCTTTATTGCCATATACGAACCGGTAATCCCTCGGCAAGCTCGGGATAATAATCAAAATTTAAAACCCTGAATTTATTCAGGGTTTTAAATTTATAAAATTTTATTTTGTGGTATAATATCCACATGCAGAAAAAAAGAACAAAAATAGTTTGTACGATTGGGCCGGCTTCGGAAAAAAAGTCGACTTTAGAAAAAATGATGCGGGCCGGGATGGATGTAGCCCGTCTTAATTTTTCTCACGGCACATACGATAATCATGCTGCTCTCATCAAGAATATCCGTTCCGTCGCTAAAAAGCTCGACAAGACCGTGGCGATCATGCAGGATCTGCAGGGTCCGCGGATCCGCGTAGGCGAGATACCCAAAGACGGCATTGAACTTATCCGAAAAGAAAAAATTATCTTGATTCCCCAGGCATGGATGGGCAGAAAAGACATTCCCAAAGTAGCCCGTCCCGTACCGCTTGGTTATGCGACTTTGCATAAATATTTAAAACCCCATGACCATATTCTGATAAATGACGGATTAATAGATTTTCGCGTTGATTTAATAATAGACGGTATTATATATGGCACGGTTATAAAACCGGGCATTGTATTTACGCATAAGGGCATTAATATTCCAGGAGTGGAAATTTCGGCCCGGCCTTTGACTGACAAAGATAAAGAAGATTTAAAATTCGGTTTAAAACAAGGAGTAGATTATGTGGCTATGTCTTTTGTGAAAAATGCCAATAATATAAAAACCCTAAAAAGCCTTATTCCCAAGAACAGCCAAATAAAAGTACTGGCTAAAATAGAGACAAAACAGGCGGTCGAGAATTTTGATCAGATCTTAAAAGAAACTGATGGCATTATGATTGCCAGAGGCGACTTGGGTATTGAATTACCTCCGTCAAAAGTCCCGCTATTGCAGAAGGAATTTGTGAAAAAGTGCATGACAGCTGCCAAGCCCGTGATCGTAGCTACACAAATGCTTGACTCTATGATGATTAATCCCCGGCCGACCCGGGCAGAGGTTTCTGATGTAGCTAATGCCGTGATTGATCATACTGACGCGGTGATGCTTTCCGGAGAAAGCGCTTCTGGCAAATATCCGGTTGATTCTGTGAAAATGATGAATAGGATTCTTAAAAAGACCGAAGCATCAGTATTTGATGATGTACCGGCCCATTATTTGAAAATGCAGGGTTATACTATAGCGGATTCTATTTCTATGACAGTGAATGAACTTGTCCATGAAAATAATGCCAAGGCAATTATAGTAAATTCAATTTCCGGTCGCACCGCCCGCATGATAGCCCGCCATAGGCCGGAAACAAGATTGATAGTGCTGACTGATGATACCGTTACGCAAAGGCAAATGGCTTTGGTCTGGAGCGCGGAAGCATATTTATTGCCGGTTTGTAAAAATCTTGATGAAATGATCAAAAAATCTGTGGCTTTATGCAAACGGAAGGAGCTGGTGAAAAAAGGCGACATAGTTATTTTTGCTACTGGCCAACCGCTTTCCAAAACACAAAATATGAATTTAACAAAAGTACAAGTAATATGAGAAACAAAAAATTTATCCTCTGGTTTGATGAATTGTCAAATAAAGATGTGCCTTTAGTGGGAGGAAAAAATGCATCTTTAGGCGAGATGTATTCTTTTTTAAAAAAAGATGGCATCAATGTGCCGAATGGCTTTGCCCTGACAGCTTTTGCTTATGACTATTTTTTAGAGAAAGCCGGCATCAGAGATGATATAGAGAGAATATTAAAAGGCCTGGATACGCATAACATGAATAATCTTTCCCGGAAGGGCCATGATGTCAGGGAAACTATTTTGGCAGCGCATTTCCCCGTGGAAATTGAAGAAGAGTTGCTTGCTGCTTATAAAAAATTAGGCGCCGGAGATGTGGCAGTTCGTTCTTCGGCAACAGCAGAGGATCTGCCGGATGCTTCTTTTGCGGGCCAACAGGAAACATTTTTGAATGTCCAGGGAGAACATGAAGTTTTGGAAGCGACGAAAAAATGCATAGCTTCTTTATTTACAAATAGAGCCATTTCTTACAGAGAGGACAAAGGCTTTAGCCATTTTGATATTTCTTTGTCAGTTTGCGTGCAAAAAATGGTCCGGTCTGATCTGGCCGGCAGCGGAGTAATGTTTACAATAGACACTGACTCTGGTTTTGAGGATGCGATTATTATTAATGCCGCTTTTGGCTTGGGAGAAATGGTCGTCCAGGGAAAAGTGGAGCCGGATGAATATATTGTTTTTGACAAGACCCTGCAAAAAGATTTTAAATTCAAGCCAATAATTGGAAAAAATAAAGGTTTAAAGAAAATCAAGATGGTTTATTCCCGGGAAGGAGTCGACCCGGTGCGAGAAGTGCCTGTTTCAGAAGATGATCGCAAAAAGTTTGTGTTAAATGATAATGAGATATTAAAATTGGCCTATTGGGGAAAATTAATAGAGGAGCATTATAAGAGACCCATGGACATTGAATGGGCCAAAGACGGACAAGACGGTAAGTTATATATATTACAGGCTCGGCCGGAAACAGTGCAGGCCATTGCTGACCAGAATATTTTAAAAGAATATATTTTAGAAAAACAGGGCAAGGTACTGACTGAAGGGGTGGCCGTCGGGTCCAGGATCGGCCAAGGCAAGGCGCATATTATTAAAGATGTAAAAGATATCGGAAAGTTCAAAAAGGGAGAAGTGTTGGTGACAGAGATAACTGATCCTGATTGGGAGCCGATAATGAAAATTGCGGCTGCGATCGTCACTAATAGCGGCGGACGAACCAGCCATGCGGCCATTGTATCCCGGGAACTGGGCATTCCTTGTTTAGTTGGCACTCAAGATGCGACCAAGGTTACTAAAAATGGACAAGAGATAACGATTTGTTCAGCCGAAGGTGAAATTGGCCGGATATATGATGGGAAGTTACCTTTTCATATTAAAAAAACCAATCTTAAAAAATTAGTGCAGCCAAAAACTAAAATCATGGAGATTGTGGCTGACCCGACCATGGCGTTTGATAATGCCATGATTCCTAATAGAGGAGTGGGTTTGCTTAGAGAGGAATTGATTTTTGTGAATCATATTAAAGTACATCCGTTGGCGCTTTTAAACTTTAATAAAATAAAAGATGAGAACGTTAAAGACGAAATAAATGAACTAGTAGCTGGTTATAAAAGCAAGAACGACTATTTTGTAGATAAGCTAGCCGAAGGAGTGGGACGAATTGCCGCGGCTTTTTATCCGGAAGACGTGATCGTGCGCACTTCTGATTTTAAATCTAATGAATATGCTCAGCTTCTGGGCGGAGCGCAATTTGAACCGCACGAAGAAAACCCGATGCTGGGTTGGCGCGGGGCTTCCCGGTACTACTCGAAAGAATATCGGCCGGCCTTTGATCTGGAATGCAAGGCTCTTAAAAAAGTCCGTGAGGAAATGGGCCTGACAAATTTAAAAATTATGTTTCCCTTTGTCAGAACAGTGGATGAAGCAAAAAAGGTTCTGAAAATATGCGCGGACAATGGCTTAAAAAGGGGAGTGGGCGGCCTGGAATTTTATATGATGGTAGAAGTGCCTTCTAATGTAATTTTAGCAGATAAATTTGCGCCATTATTTGATGGGTTTTCTATTGGCTCAAATGACTTGACTCAGTTAACCCTTGGATTGGATAGAGACTCCGGTTTAATTGCAGACGTTGGCAATGAAAGAAATCAAGCGGTAAAAGACCTGCTTTGCCAGGTAATCAAGATAGCGAAAAAGAACAAAACAAAAATAGGCATTTGCGGGCAGGCACCTTCTGATTTCCCGGATTTGGCCAAGTTTTTGGTGGGTTGCGGAATTGATTCCATCTCTTTAAATCCGGATTCTGTGCTAAAAACCACTGTTTTGGTAGAAAAATATGAGAAAATCTCTCGATAAGCTCGAGATAATAATAAGAAAAAGCGCTAATATTAGAGACTTTACTTCTTTTTAATATTGACTTAATAAAAATTTAATGCTAAGATGTCGGCACTTGTAGTGCCTTTTTATTGTTGATGGCCGAAGCAGGAGGTAGACATGGCTGAGCGGAAGAAGTTGGGCAAGCTGAATTTGACGACGAAAGTGGTTGTGCGGAATGCACGGCGTGGAGGCGCATTTGGCGCTATGGGACGGTTCACCAAACGTGAAAGGGTGATTTTTATCACCCCGGCTGCGTTGCGGTTCATGAACCGTCGCGATCAGGTCGCGGTAGAGGCCTAGCCTGATTCGCCGGAGGAACATCGGGCCCAGGAAGGTATCGTATTTATACGATACTAACCTGGGCCTGTTCTTATTTTAGGGAGTTTTATTTGATATAGTTATAATTTCAAGTTAACATATATACATGTTAACATTTGCGCAAAAATTTTTACCGGTCAGCCTGATGGATAAGGCGACTTTAGCTTATAAAAAGAAATCTAAATATAAAAATCTGGCGGTCAGAGAAAATACTTCTGACGCCAGTGTTTTCCGGCAGATATTTATTTTTCGTGATTATAAATTGAATTTGCCAGTTGAGCCTAAATTTATTATTGATGCCGGGGCCAATGCCGGGTATAGCACGGTTTGGTTCTCCCAAAATTATCCGGATGCGGAAATCGTCGCGATAGAGCCGGAATCGAGCAATTTTGAATTATTAGAAAAGAATACGGGTGATTTAAATAACGTCAATGCTATTAAGGCAGGCCTTTGGAACAAACCGGGCTTTTTAAAGATTAATGATACCGGTGAAGGAAAATGGGGGTTCATGACCAAAGAAGTAGAAGAATCAGAAGAGCATGATATTGAGACAATTACAGTGGGAGAGTTGTTAGAAAAATCTGGCCAAGAAAAAATTGATATTTTAAAAATAGACATTGAAGGAGCGGAAAAAGAAGTTTTTTCATCAAATTATGAATCATGGCTGCCCAAGGTTGAGATTTTAATTATTGAATTGCATGACCGGATGAAAGAAGGCTGCAGCCAGGCGTTTTATAAGGCGATTGAGAATTATAGTTTTGATATTACGAAAAAGAACGAGAATCTTATTCTTTTTAAGAAATAGCTTGATATAATTTATAAAATCCGCTAGGATAATACGGAACATTTGGAGAGGTGGCCGAGTGGACGAAGGCGCACGATTGGAGTTCGTGTGTGCCGAAAGGTACCGTGGGTTCGAATCCCACTCTCTCCGCCAAAGAAGATACCTGTTGTCATGACAGGTATTTTATTTTATTGAGTATCTCCTGTATAATAATAGAATATGTGGGAAGTATTAATAAAAGTCATTCCATTGAACCTGGCAGCGACATTGAGCCCGGGTCTGCTTGCAGCTACGCTTTTTTTGCTGGGCAGTAAACTGAAGCCCAAGGGCCAAGCCCTGGCCCTGCTTTTGGGCGCTCTGCTAGTGGGTGTGCTGGTCGTTATGCTCGGCATCTTCCTCGGCAACCCCCATCCGGAAAGCCACACGGAAAAAATGGTGGCGGCCATCATCAATATCGTTTTGGGCGCGGCTTTTCTCGTCTTTGCCATTCGCGGCCTGGTTTCCAAGGAAAAGAAGATCAAGTTCAAGACCGGGGACAAGCCCAAATATCTGGCCCTGTTCCTGATCGGCATTGCCGTCAACGCGACCAATTTTGACGCCGTGTTCCTGAGCCTGACAGCGGCCAAGGAAGCGACTGATTCGCCGGATATTAGTGATCTGGCGAAAATGTTTTTCTATTGCCTGAACGTTTTCTTTTTTACCCTGCCAATCTGGCTTCCCATAGGCTTTTTCCTGGTGGCGCCGAAAGTGGCGGCCCCTCTTCTCAGTAAATTGAATAAGATCGTCATCAAATACAGTAAATATATAATTTCCATTATTTTCCTAATCATGGGCATTTGGCTTCTTTATTCAGGCATTAAATTTCTTATTTAAAACTGGTCGTAGTAACATTTTATTGTTATAATATAACTATGAAAAAAATATTGCTTATATTAATTGGAGGCATATTTTTTATATTTCCAATGGCAGTACTGGCAGATGACGGGCATCCTGGTCCGTTGGTTAGGTTTTTTAATAAAAACCGAGAATTTGTAAATGAATTTGAAGCCTATAATAATGACGCTGAATTTGGAGTGGATGCAGTAAGCGGAGATTTTGACGGCGACGGAAAAACAGAGATTATTACAGCTCCGCAAAAAGGCGGAGCTCCTTATATTAAAATGTTCAACTGGAAAGGCGATTTGCTGAGACCGGGCTGGTATGCTTTTGATGAAAATTTTACCGGCGGACTAAACTTGGCCAAAGGAGACATTAACGGCGACGGGGCGCAGGACCTGATCGTGTCACAAGCATCAGACGGCCCGGCCTGGGTAAAGGTGTATCGGTTTACCAAACAAGACGTAATGCTTCATTCAGAATTTTTAGCTTATCCGGAAGGTTTCCAAGGCGGGTGCTTTGTGGCCGCTGGAAATGTGATTGGAAATAAAAAAGCCGAGATCATTACCGGCGCTGGTACTGGCGGCGGTCCGCAAGTCCGGGTCTTTGGGGGCAAGGGAAAGTGGAAAGGCATTCAATGGTTTCCTTTTGATGAAAGTTTTCACGGCGGAGTCACGGTGGCGGCGGGAAATTTGAATAAAAAGAAAAAAGCGGAAATAGTTGTGGGCCAAGCTTCTGCCGGCCAGGCCTGGATTAAAGTTTATAAAAAAAAGGGGACAGAAATAATTTCAGAGTTTAAAGCCTATCCAGATGAAATGCAGGGCGGTGTGACGGTTGATATTGGAAAGCCGAAAAAGAAGAAAAAGCGGAAAATATTAGTTGGCCCGGGCGGAGGCTGGGGCCCGGAGGCAAAAATATTCAGCAAGAAGGGGAAACAGCTCAAGGATTTTCCCGTTTATGATCCGGAATTTAGGGGTAAAGTCAATTTAGGTTTTGATGTGAAGCGCAGATTATTTTTTACCACAATGGCACCTAGCAAGAGAGAAATTAAAGGCCCAAAAGTGGCAATTACTTTTGATGACGGATATCACTCAGGTTCTTTATGGAAAATATTAGAAACTTTAGATAAACATGATGTTCCAGCCACATTTTTTCTCTTAGGAGATTATGTCTCTAAACATCCGTCTGATTTTCAGGCGATCGTCAACGCCGGCCATGAGATCGGCAACCATTCCTGGAGCCATCCATTTTTTCCAGGAATTTCCGAGTCCCAAATGAGAAGCGAGATTCAAAGTACACAGGATTTAATGAGAAGCCTGGGTGCAGATCCATATCCTCGTTTCCGTTTTCCTTATGGAGCCATGGACGGACACGCAGTCGATGTTGTCCATAGCATGGGTTATGAATATTATCAGTGGACAGCCGTGGCACCCCAGGGCAGTTATCAGGACGCAGTTAATGGTGCCTTAGCCGGTTTACATGATGGTACTATTATTTTATCCCATGTCGGCTATAGCAATGTTGCTTCAGCTTTAGATGAAATTATTACCAGGATCGAAGCAGCGGGTTATAATATTGTTAAAATAAGCGAATTATAATAATGCCAAAAAATAAAAATAAATTAGCCATTTTTGACATAGACGGCACGATCTTCAGGTCATCTCTTTTAGTGGAGCTAAATTGGATGCTCATGAAAGAAGGGATATTTCCTAAGACGATAAAAAAAGAGCTTGATGATTCTTATTTCAAATGGATTAATCGCAAGGGCTCTTATGAAGATTATATTAATGATGTAATTGATGTTTATAATAAAAAAGTGGTGGGCAAGAATGTGAATGCTGTAAAAAGAGTGGCCCGAAAAGTTGTAGACGAACAAAAGGATCGGGTTTATGTATATACCCGGGATTTGATAAAAAAAATAAGGAAAGATTTTATTTTAGTAGCCATTTCCGGTTCGCCACTGGTGATTGTCGAGGCCTTTAACAAATATTATAAATTTGATTATTTAATGGCCACGACCCGGGTTGTAGAAAACGGAAAATTCAAGAGTGAATTTGAAGATATCCCGGCCAAAGATAAAAAAGAGCATATATTATCTTTTTGCGCGGAAGAAGGGTTTAACTTACGAGGTTCAATCGGCCTGGGCGATACGGAAGCTGACATTGGTTTTTTAGAATTAGTTGATAAACCTATTTGCTTTAATCCAAATATGAACTTATATCGTAAAGCAAAAAGAGAGAAATGGAGAGTAGTAGTGGAGAGGAAAGACGTGATTTATAAAATATAATAATTGTGCTGCCAAATAAGATAAAATATATGTCCTACCCCTTAAGGGGTAGGACATATATTTTATTTGGCAGCACAATTATTACCTATTTATAAGATTTAAGCAGCTTAATAACTTCATCTGGTTTATTACTGCCGATATAATCAACTTTTAAATCAATTAATCTGGTAATATCTTTTTCTTTGTCGGCATTCCAGGCAAAGATTTTTTTCTTATGTTTGTGCAGGGTTGTAACCAGATTTTTTGTAACATATGATTTTCGGATATGCAGGTTGTCGGCATGGTATTCTTTCAACATTTTTATGGGACCGATAGGCCGGTCAGAAAGAATTAGGCCACAGCGGGCAGTAGGAGCCGCCTTTTTTAGTTTTTTAATCTGATCGTAATAGAATGAAGAAAATGTAGTCCGTTTCATTAGGCCGAATTTCTTGACTTGGGCTAAGGTTTTTTCCCAAACGTCTTTTCCTTTTAGTTCGATCTGCAAGCCAACTTTTTTATTTTTGAAAAATGTTAGACCTTCTTCAAGAGAAGGGATGTGTTCATTTTTTTCTAATTTCAACTTTTGAATTTTTTCCCAAGTTTTATCACCTAAAAAACCACGTTTATTAGTAAGGCGGTTCAGGTATTCATCATGGAAAATAATAGGCACGGAATCTTTGGTAAGCTGGACGTCAAATTCAATTTCATTAGCCCCCAAAGCGATCGCTTTTTTAAAGGAAGAAATGGTGTTTTCTATAGAATAGGCAGCGGCACCGCGATGACCGACAACTTTAATCATAAAAATTGACTAAATAGCTAATTACTTGTAAAATTTTTAGACTGTAATATATTCCTTATTATATATAAAAAATTGAATATGCTCAATTCCCCGGTAGAAGAAATCAAGCAAAGATTGGATATTGTTGATATTGTTTCAGAATACCTTACCCTAAAAAAGGCAGGCGGAAATTATCGTGCCTTATGTCCTTTTCATAATGAAAAGACGCCGTCCTTCAATGTCAGCCAGGAAAAACAGATTTATCATTGCTTTGGCTGTGATAAAGGCGGCGATATGTTTCAGTTTGTCCAGGAAATGGAAGGCATGGAATTCCCAGAGGCTTTACGCGTTTTGGCAAAGAAAGCCAATGTGACTTTAGAAAAGCGTAATCCGGAATTGGAAAATAAGCGAACACGCATCCTGGATATAATCCGGGAGGCTTGTGAATATTATGAAGACGCTTTAAAAGAAAGTCAGATAGGATTAAAATATATTGAAGAAAGAAAAATTAAGGCGGAAACAAGTGAGGAATTTAAACTGGGATATTCTTATGATGACTGGGAAAAGTTGTATAAATATTTACTGGATAAAAAGTATGCTCAGGACGAGATTTTTCAGGCCGGCTTGGTGGTTAAAAGTGAAAAAAGCGCAAGTTATTATGATCGGTTCCGGGGACGGTTGATGTTTCCGATCCAGGATGTGCATGGCAATGTAGTCGGTTTTACGGCCCGTAAGCTGATCGAAAAAGAAGAAGACAAGACCGGCAAATATATCAATTCGCCTCAAACCATGGTTTATGACAAATCGCGCGTGATATACGGATTGGACAAAGCCAAAACAAATATTAAAAAATTAGGGGCAACTATAATAGTGGAAGGCAACATGGATGTGATTGCTTGCCATCAGGCCGGGTTTAAAAATGTGGTCGCCTCTTCGGGAACAGCTTTAACAGAATTTCAAGTCGAACTGTTAAAAAGATATTCTCCAAATCTGATTATTGCCTTTGATATGGATACGGCCGGGGCAGAAGCAGCTAAGAGAGGAATTGACGTAGCCCTGCAAAAAGAAATGAATGTGAAAGTTCTGACTTTGCCTGGTGAAGCCAAAGATCCGGATGACGTCATTAAAGAAAATCCAGCTCTTTTTAAAGAGGCAATAAAAAATGCTAAAAACATAATGGATTATTATTTTGATACCGCCCTTAAAGGTCGGGACTTGAATAGCGTGGATGACAAGAAAAAAATTGCAAAAGAAATATTACCAGCGATTTCTAAAATCGGAGATTCAATTGAACGAACTCATTACATACAGAAATTGTCAGAATTGATCAATGTACCTGAGAATTTATTGATGACGAAAGTGGGGCCTCGTGCCCGGGCCGCTATATCAACAAAGGAATCGCCTAAAGCGTCAGGCAGGGTCGAAACAAATAGATATGAAAAATTATCAGAAAGAATTGTGGCTTTGGCGCTGTTCAAGCCAATTGATTTTAAATATTTTAATGACTATCTGGATTCGGAGTATCTGGTGGGGGAGGAGATT
The DNA here is from genome assembly GCA_018822435.1 of Patescibacteria group bacterium. Lineage (GTDB taxonomy): Bacteria > Patescibacteriota > Patescibacteriia > UBA9570 > JAHJKD01 > JAHJKD01. Next base: position 3,564 of record JAHJKD010000024.1, on the reverse strand, counting down.
GAAGAGCTTTACAAAAAAATGGTATCTTACTATAATAACGAAGGACAATTTAAAGTAGACGAATTTGCCAGTAAAAACCCTGAATTAGGAAAGAGAGTAGAAATCCTCGCCATTCTCGGTGAAGGTGAATTTTCTGATTTATCAGAAAAAGACCTGCAAAAAGAAGTGGTTTCCTCTATAAAAGATTTAGAAAAATATTACGTTAAAAAGCGCATAAATCAAATTCAAGCGCAAATAGGAAAGTCAGAAGGGGAAGGAAACGATGAGGATATTGATGAGCTTGCACGTGAATTCAGTTTACTTACCCAAAAGTTAAACAATATATCTTAATTTATAGATGCCTCCAAAAAAGAAAACAGCAAAAAAGGCAGCCAAAAAAACAACCAAGAAAAAAGTCACAGCTAAGAAAAAGGTTGTGACAAAAAAGAAAACAGTTAAAAAGGCTGTCAAAAAAAGACCGGCAAAAAAAGCCGGTAAAAAATCCCGGGCGAGTCGATACATCCGGGAAAAATTTCCTAAAGACAAAGGCGAACTTTTAATTAAAAAAGGGCGGTTTAGGAATTTTATTACAGAAACAGAAATTTTACATACATTTCCTGACCTGGAAGATTATTTATATGATTTTGAAGTGTGGTTGACGTGGGTTGATAATATTGGCATGCAAATAGTGGAAACAGATTCCGGAATTTTAGGTTTTGGAATAGGTGCGGCGGCACAGGCTGGATCTGGCCCGGTTAAACAAGTAAGACCTTCGATTGATCTGTCTGATATTTCCGGTGATTCTATTCAGATGTACTTACGTGAAATCGGCAAGGTGCCTTTGCTTTCCGGTGAAGAGGAGATCCGTCTTGCTAAGCTGAAGGAAAGAAACGATGAAGACGCCAAGCGCCAATTAATCGAAGCGAACTTGCGTTTGGTGGTTTCTATTGCCAAGAAATTTACAGGCCGCTCACTTTCTTTACTTGATTTAATCCAGGAAGGAAATGTCGGATTATTCAGAGCCGTAGAAAAATTTGATTATAGAAAAGGTTATAAGTTTTCAACATATGCGACTTGGTGGATCCGCCAGGCGATTACAAGGTCTCTCGCGGATCAATCCAGAACGATTCGTATTCCGGTTCATATGGTGGAAACAATTAATAAGTTTCAGCAGATTGAAAGACAGCTTATTCAGGTTTTAGGACGTGAACCTATGCCCGAAGAGATTGCCGCGGAAATGGGACAAGAATTGGACAAAGTAAATCATATCATCAAGATCAACCAGGAAACAGTTTCATTGGAAACATCGGTTGGTGATGATGAATCAGAAGATTCTACATTGGGAGACTTTATTGAAGATGTAAAAACAGTAACTCCGGACAGGGCCGCTTCTCTGCAATTACTTAGAGATCATGTTATGGACATTATCAGAGAGCTTCCTCCTCGTGAACAAAAGATTTTAGAAATGAGATTTGGATTAAAAGACGGCGTGGCTCATACTTTAGAAGAAGTTGGTCAGGAATTTGGTGTGACACGTGAAAGAATCAGGCAGATTGAGGCGAAAGCTTTGGATAAGATTCAGCAGCATGTTGGCATGAGGAAACTTAGAGATTACTAATTGACAAAAAGGTAGATTTACAGTAAGATAATCTAGTTGTTTTTTGAAAACATATGATCCGTGGTAGCTCAGTGGTAGAGCAACCGGCTGTCATGAGGCAGCTTCCGGCAGAAATGTCGGTTGAAAAATAGGGTGAATTGCGGGAAGCCTAAATCCTAAGCGATAAGGTAATCCGCAGCCAAGCCTGCCAGGGCATAGTTCGGCAGGAAGGTTCAGAGACTAGAAGGTGAGTCCCAACGATAATCTTTCATTAGCGCCCTACACCTAAAAAAGGTGATGAGATAGTCCACTCTTTAAGGAAACTTATAGGTTAAGTGTAACCGGTAGGTCGTCAGTTCGAATCTGACCCGCGGAGCCAAATAAGACAAACAGGGCTTTAAAGCTCTGTTTTGTATTTGTGCATAAAAAGTCTTTACAAAGTTTAATATCGGGTATATAATATATATAGTTATCCGATATTAAAGTAAAATAACATAATGACAAAAAAATTGGAAAAATCATATCTTGATCAGAGAATAATCGATAGGATTGAGGAAAAAAAGGAAAAAATAGATGAAGTAAGGCCTTTTCCTAAAGCCGTGCTAAAAAATTTACAGGAAGAGATGATTGTGGATTGGACTTATAATTCCAATGCGATTGAGGGTAATACTTTGAGTTTGGGGGAGACCAGACTTGTCCTTGAAGAGGGCATTACCATTCATGGCAAGCCTTTGAAAGATCATCTGGAAGCAACGAACCATAAAGAAGCGCTTTTATATTTATTTAAAATTATTAAACAGAAAAAAAAGATAGATCAGAATTTAATTAAAAAATTGCATCAAATTGTAGTCAAGGGGATTGAAAAAGAGTATGCTGGCATTTATCGAACAGGCCAAGTAAGAATTTTAGGAGCTGATTTTATTCCTCCTAATTATATTAAAATTTCAAAATTAATTATTGAATTGATCAAATGGTATTATACAGAAGCCAAGAAAATGTATATTATTGATCAGGTGGCGATTTTTCATCATCGTTTCGAGACCATCCATCCCTTTTTTGACGGCAATGGCAGGACTGGCAGGCTTTTAATGAATGTTAAACTGATGGAAAAAGGGTATCCACCCATTATTGTAGCAAATAACGAAAGAAAGAAATATTTGAATGCTTTAAACAAAGCGAATCAGGATGATTATAGGCCTTTAGTTTTATTTTTTGCCATTACGTTAGAAAAATATTTGGATGTTTATTTAAGAGCAATAGCCAAAGCTACTAGGTATCAGAAAGAAATGGTTCCTTTGCAGGGACTGTCCAAGAAAGTTCCATATAGCCAGGAGTATTTGAGCTTACTCGCGAGGCAGGGAAAAATTCATGCCTTAAAAAAGGGGAAGGTTTGGTATTCTTCTAAAGAAGATATTGAAAATTATCTTAATAAGAGACAGAAGAAAAAGTGAAATAGGTTCTAATTTCGTCCAGCCCGCGGAGCCTTTCGACTCGCTACGCTCGCTCAAGATTGTAGCCAAACATATCACCCCCTAAAAATGGGGGTTTTATTTTACCCCCGAGCTGGACGTTAGAACTTATGTGATATACTAATAGTATGGATACAGTATTTTTGTTTAAATTAGCTTTGGCTTTTATTGTTGGAGGAGTTTGGGTTATTATTACAACCCTTTTAGCTGAAAAATATGGAAGTAAGATTGGTGGTTGGATCGGAGGATTGCCTTCAACTTCTTTGTTGTCATTATTTTTTATTGGATTAACTCAATCAACTGAAATTGCAGCAGAAGCGACAACCGTCATGCCTGCAGTTAATGGAGGTATTGCAATTTTCGCTCTTGTGTTTGCTTATTTTATAAAAAGTAAAAAATTATTTTTTAGTTTAATGAGCGCAATATTTTTCTGGTTTTTAATTTCAGGACTGGTTATTTATTTTAATTTAAGTAACTTCTTATTATCTCTTTTTATCTTTTTAATATTATTTATTTTTT
>JAHJKD010000023.1 GCA_018822435.1 Patescibacteria group bacterium | reverse complement strand
ATAATATAAGAAATAAATATATTAAATGCCAACTAAAAAAAGTCTTACCAAGCAAGTTTTTGGCAATACCTTAATCCAAACAATCGGCAAAGCCGTTTCTCTTATTATCAGCCTCTGGATAGCCAGGCTGATTTTTGTTTATCTGGCTCCAGCTGGAGCTGGTTCCTATTATTCTATAATCGCCTTTGCCCAATTATTCGTGGTTTTACTCGGGTGGGGGACAAGCCTGCTCCTAATTAAAAAATTAGGCCAGACTAAAGAAAAAAATAAAATAAATCAGTTAGTATCAGAAGTATTCAGCTTGATTTTCTATTCCAGTGGAATATTCTTGATCCTAACCTTTTTTCTAAGTTTTTTAATCGATTCATATTCAGGCTTAGAAAGAATCGGCATATTGCTGGCTTCTTTTGCTTTTATATTCATTGCTTTTGATAGCATTTTAAATGTTGTTTTTCAGAGAGAGTTAAAAACTTCAGCTGTTGCTATAGCTGAAGTGATTAACAAACTATTAAATGTAGCTTGGATCTATTTTGCTATTTACATGGACTGGGGCATTCTCGGTATTTTATCTGGTTTGATTGCGGCCAATTTGTTGAACTTTATTATTTTAATGATTGCCTCGCGCCGGTTTGTGAAGATCAGAATACTTACAGACCTGGCATTCATACCGGTCTGGTTAAAAGAGTCCTGGCCCATAGCCATAACCCTTATTTTCTCCATGCTTTATTTCAAAGGCAACACTGTGGCTTTAAAAGCATTTCAACCTGACGCAGAAGTTGGTTATTTCAGTCTGCCATATCGTATTTTAGAAGTCGCTATTTTATTTCCACCTCTTTATATAAATCTGATCATGCCTCGTTTGGCTGCTAGCTGGCAATCCAAAGATAAAAAGTGGTTCCGCTCTGCCAGCCTTAAATCATTTGGCTTTTTATTTTTATCTGCCGCAATAATGACCGTATTAGTAATGATCTTGAGTCCTTACATTGTGCAAATTCTTGGTGGAGATGAATACGAGCCATCTATTCTGTTGTTAAAAATATTAATCATTGCCGCCGGCCTCATGTTTTTACGCGAATTTGTTCGATCACTGCTTATTACTATTGAAAAACAAAAGGCGATGATGATTTCGACGATTATTGTGTCCTGTTTGGCTATAGTTTTATATATATTATTGATTCCAGCTTACGGTGCTCTGGGTGCCGCCTGGATAACTCTGGGAATTGAACTAATTTATTTAATCATCCTTGTATGTTTGGCTTGGTACTGGTCTACCTCCTCGTAGCCCTATTTCCATTTATAAATCTCCAGTTCGAATGGGGCGATATCAACGTCCCGTGGGTGGATATGGTTGCTTTAGTAATGCTGCCTTATGTTATTTATTTAATATTAAAAAATAAGAAGTTTACCTTAAAAGAAAACTTCCCCGGATTTTTCTTTTATTTATTCTGGTTAATATCAGCCGGGCTGTCCCTTATGAACGTGCCTTTTGACATGAATGACAGTGTTCAGTATTTTTTCCGGCCGCTGGGATTTTTCTATCTCATGTATCTGATCGTCCCCTGGAATATTCTGAAGGATTTTGGCAATAAAAAAGTGTTTAAAAATATATTCTATATTTTCTTCGGCTTAGGCGTCTTTGCCAGTCTGATGGGTTTTTGGGCTTATCTGTTTTCTGATGCCGTTTCATTCCTGGCCCGGCGCGCTGGTACGACCGCTTTCTTTGGTTTGTATCCGCTGGGAGGTAGCCATAACCAGATTGCGGAAGTCTTAGTGGCTGTGATTCCGTTCGCTCTGATCTTATTCTGGTTGGAAAAGAAAGATTCTTCTAAAAGATTTTTAGTTGTCGCTACCGTGTTCATGGCCATTATCACGCTGCTGACTTTCTCGCGTTCCGGCTGGATCTCTCTGGGACTGGAATTTTTCTTATTAATGATTTTGGTTTATAAAGCCAAATTAATGACCATATTCAAATATACCCTGGTAATGCTGCTTATCCTGATGCCGCTCGCAATTTACATGGCTTTGTTTTCCCAGCAGGAATTCGTGTCTTCATCCACGCAAAACAGGTCTGTTCTCATAAATATGGCCTGGGAATTTTTCCGGGATCATCCTATTGTTGGCAATGGCCCGGGTGTTTACCGGGAAATGGTGCTTAGTGATAAGTTTTATGTTTTGGAATACGGGGAATATGCCGATGCGCATGGCTTTCTTCAGCAAACTGCCGCGGAACAGGGGATTCTCGGTTTTGTTGGTTTTCTCGCCTTACTTGCCTATGTTTGTTTTGTAATTACCAAAGCCTATTTGAAAAACAGAGATGATCCTTATTGGGGTAAAGTTTTATTAGGCGCTATGATGGTCGCTATCGGGACAATATCATTTCAGATCTTCCAAACGTCTTATTACAATTCCAAATTATGGGTGCCCCTGGGCATGGCCATGATCTTAGCATTAAAATCTCTCCAAGATGGAGCCAAAGATAGTTCACATAATTAGCCACCTCAAAGTCGGCGGCGCCCAGCGCCTGCTCCTGGATCTGGTGAAAAACATTCCCAATTCCAAAGTGTTGGCATTGGCGGGCGGAGCCATGGCAGAAGACTTTCCTGAAGTAGAGGTTATCCGCACTTCAAATAAATTATTTCCCAAGAAAATCAAAGATATTAAAAAATATTTAGAAAAAGAAGAGGCCAATATTATCCATACCCATCTCTGGCACGCTGATTTCATGGGCGGCACGGCCGCCGCGCAAATGCATCTGCCCTGGATCGCGACAGAACATAGCATCAACTGGGGCGTAGAAGGCAAGCTCAAGCATTCTGCCAAAAAGCAATTCATAAAAAAGGCTGACATGCTCGTTGCCATCTCAAATCAAGTCAAGCAATATCTGATAAAAGATTTTAATATTCCCAAAGAAAAAATATTTACGATTTATAACGGCGTGGACACGAATATATTCAAATTTACGGATTTTCCCGATAATGAACGCCCTGTCATTGCCTGCGTGGGCCGGCTCGATCACATCAAGGGCCAAGACTTGCTTCTTCGTGCTTTAGCCGGAATTGAAAGTGAATATAAATGTTTGATAGTCGGAGATGGGGGAGAGAAAAAGAAGTTAGAGGCCCAGGCCATAGAATTCGGCATTAGAAAAAAAGTTGAGTTTTTGGGTTCCCGAAAAGATGTGGCAGATATATTCGGCAAAGCTGACTTTTCTGTTGTCCCGTCCCGGCAAGAAGGGCTTGGCTTAGCTGCTATCGAGTCTTCACTTGTTGGCCGGCCTGTTATCGGCTTTAACGTGGGCGGGCTTGGCGAAGTCATCCAAGATGGCCGCACCGGTTTCCTGGTGCCCGCTGAAAGCGTTGGTGCCATGCAGGAAAAAATTGAAATTTTAATTAATGATCAAACAATGAGAAGAGAAATGGGCGAAACAGCTTATGCTTATGCCAAAGAAAAGTTTTCTCTTCAAAAAATGATTGCCAGTTACAAAGAACTATATGCGCATATTGCAAATCAATAAATACGGATACCCCAAAGGCGGAGCCGACAAATATTTCCTCAATGTTTCGGCTGCCTTAAAAAAAGAAGGCCATCAGGTCTATAAGTTTTCTATGGATGAGCCAAAGAAACAGCATCGTTCTCTGTTTTGGTCCTGGTCTTCCGACAAAACCCTGAAAAATATTATCAAAGAATTCAAGCCGGATGTCGCGCATCTGCATAATATTTATCATGATTTTTCTTCCTCCATCTTGTATGTCCTGAAAAAACACGGCGTGCCCAGTGTCATGACTTTGCACGATTACAAGCGTATATGCCCGAATTATCGGCTCTATACTAAAGATGCGGTTTGTGAAAGATGTAAATATAAAAAATATATTAATTGCTTCACCCATAAATGCCTGAAGGATTCTTATATCTTGAGCCTGGGCGGATCATGTGAAGCTTATCTGCACCAATCTATTTTAAACTCCTGGGACAAGAATATTGATTTATATATTAGTCCATCAAAATTTTTGAAAAATAAATTTAAAGAGTGGGACGTAAAGAAAGACATAGAATATTTGCCAAATTTTGTGGAAACAAAAAAAACTGATGTAAAGCGCGATAATTATTTACTGTATTTTGGGCGTATAGAAAAAGAAAAGGGGATTGAAGTATTGTTGGATGCTATGGAACAGTTGCCTAATGAGAGATTAGTTATTGCCGGGAAAGGCAGTTATCAAGTTAAAGATACGGATAATGTCCGATATGTTGGATTTGTTAAAAATGTTGATGAATTAGTTAGTAAAGCCAAGTTAGTTATTATTCCGTCTCTGTGGTATGAAAATAATCCGTTGAATGCATTAGAAGCCATTGCCCTGGGCACTCCGATTCTGGCCAGTGACATTGGCGGCATTCCAGAATTGACTGACAATCTCTTTAAGCCGGGCGATGCGACTGATCTTGCTAACAAGATATTGAATTATAAAGATAAGGGAGGAAAACAGCATATTTCTAAGGAAGATCATATTGAAAAATTAATTAAAATATATAATAAATTAACGAAATAACCGTGAGCAAAGCCCTGAGTGATTTTTCTGTAGCGGAGCGGAAGAAAAATTGTACCGAAGGGCTGAAGCGGGTCGAAGGGCGGATCAAAATAATGAAGAAAAAAGTATTAATAATTACCCCATATTTAGGCAGGGCCGGCATGGAAAGAAGCCTGGGCCTGCTATTAGATAAGTTAGATTACGAAAAATTCGAAGTCAGCTTTTTATATTTCAAGAAACTGTATAAAAAAGACGAGTCTTCATATTTAGAAGATATTTTAAATAAAAAGAAAATAAAATTTTTTTACAAGCCATTCAAAAGGGGATTGAGCTTAATAAAAATGTCTAAGAAAATTAAAGAAGTAATAGTAGAAGTTAAGCCTGATGTTGTATTAGCCCGGGAATGGTTCCAAGCCATAGCTTCAGTCCGGGCCAAGCAAAAATCTGAACACAAGCCAAAAGTGATCGGAGACTTAAGGAATAATATGGAAAGAGAGTTCCTGGCCCATGTAAAAATTCCGCCTCTGCAAAAAACCTATAAAAAACTTCTTCATCAAGTCGATCAGTTGGTTTGCATTTCCGAGGGCGTGGCCGATAACATGCATGAGAAATTCAAGATCTCTAAGAATAAATTAGTTGTTATTCATAATGGCTTTGATTTTGATTTACTAAAAGGAACAGGGGAACAAAAAAGAAAAAGCAATGTTATCTTGGCGGTGGGCCGGCTCGCACCGCAAAAAGATTATCCTACTCTTCTCAAAGCTTTTCGATTAGTCCGGGACAAGACCGATGCCGAGCTTTGGATTATTGGTGATGGTGATCTGGAAAAAAAGCTAAAAAAGCAAGCTGATATGCTTGGCATTAGCGAACATATTAAATGGCTTGGTTATCAAAAAAATCCTTTTAAGTATATGAAGCAAGCCACAGTTTTTGCCTTATCATCTGCCTGGGAAGGATTTGGCAATGTCATCACTGAAGCCATGGCCTGCCAATGCCCGGTTGTATCAACTGACTGCCCCTATGGCCCAAGTGAGATTATCAGCCATAATAAAGACGGATATTTAGTAACAGTAGGAGATTTTGAGAAGTTAGCCGACCATATTATTAAACTGCTGGATGACCCGGCATTACGCCAAAAAATAGCCTTTAATGGTCTTAATACTGTAAAAACAGCCTTTTCCCCGGATAATATGGTCCAAGCTTATGAGCGACTTTTCTCTAAGACTTGACAAAACACGGTAAATATTATAGTGTAATCTGTTTATGAAAAGAATAATATTCCTAATTCTTGCCATTTTAGTTATCTCTTTAGGGTTTGCGCCGGCGGCGGAAGCTAAGTTTGTTGGTGGCAATCAATATCCCAAAGTAGCCAACTGGTACTTTAAATGGGATATCTCTGATAAAAAAGTAGATGAGCTGGCTAAATACGATATGCTCCTGATCGATATGGAGACGGCTTATTATAGCCGGGATAATTTGGTGAAAATTAAAGAAGAAAATCCGGATATTATTTTATTGGCATATTTATCTCCTGTAGATATAAGAAAAGACGCGACTTCGTTCAAAGAAAACAATTATCACAAGCGCATTGGCGAAGCTATTGAAGCGCATCCGGAATGGATCCTTAGGCAGACTAATGGCAATCCGGCGGAATGGTGGCCGGGTAATTACATTCTTGATATTACCAACCAGGAATACCGCCAATGGATGGCCGATTTTGTGCAGGAAGAAATTGCTGACGACCCGATCTGGGACGGCATATTTTATGATAATCTCTGGGACGGCATAGACTGGCTTGATCAGGACGTTGGTTTTCATGATGAGAAATGGCGCTCCAGCATGAAAAAGCTCTTAAAGCGGACCCGCAATGAAGCCAAGAAAGAACAGCCAAAATTTATTATATCCGGCAACAGCGGCATCACTTATTACAAACAACTTAATGGCTCTGCTTTAGAAAACTTTCCTAATACTTCATACGGAGACTGGACCTGGAGCATGGAAAAGTACATGTTCATTATCAAGAATGCAGAATATGATCCAAAATACGGATTAATTAATACTAATACAGACGGCAGCGGTAAAAAAACAAATTACCGTAAAATGCGTTATGGCTTAGCTTCGGCTTTGATGGCCAATGGCTTTTCCAGTTTTGACGACGGGGACGAATCCCATACCCAGACCTGGTGGTATGACGAATACAATGTGGCTTTAGGCCAGCCTTTAGGCCCGGCGTATAATACTTTAAATGTAAATCACCCCAAGAAAGTTCAAAAAGGCGTCTGGCGCCGTGATTATGAAAATGGCATTGTTTTGCTGAATTCAACCAAGAAAAAAAGAAAAGTTAATTTAGAAACCGGTTATGAAAAAATTACGGGCACGCAGGATACGGAAGTGAATAACGGAAAAAATGTCGGACAGGTAACTATCCCAAAAAGAGACGGCCTGGTTTTACTTGGCCGTATCAATCAAATTGAAAATGCTCCTTATATAAACGGCGCCTATGCTAAAGTTTTTTCCAGCAAGGGCCGGCAAAAAAGAAATCCGTTTTTCATCTATGACTCTAACTACGGTGGCGGTGCCCAGATTATTAAACTAAATAAGAAAACAATAGTTGCCAGAAATACATGGGTGACTATCTATAATAAAAAAGGCAAAGAGCTTGCCCGGTTCGCTCCATTTGGCGAAGGCTTTGACGGCCAGATAAATATTGATGTCGGCTATCTGCATAAAAAGAAAAGCAAAGGCAAGACCCTGGTGGTCGGCTCCCGTGATTCCGGCGGTATGATCAGACAATATAGTTTAAAAGGCGACCTGATTCATCCTGGCTGCTTTCCATATGGTGAAGGCTTTAATGGCGGCATAAATTTAGCTGTCGGTGACGTGGTTGGCGGCAAATCCGGTGAAATAGTGGTGGCCCCGCGCTCTGAAGGCGGACCGCATGTAAAAGTCATGTCTCGGTCTTGTTATGACCGTACGCCCGGCTTTATGGCTTATGACCCGAATATGCGTGATGGTGTTTCTGTCGCAGTTGGTAATGTCACTGGTGACTATAAAGAAGAGATAGTTACAGCGCCTGGAATCGGTTCAACTCCGTTTATTCAGGTATTTAACGGCGACGGCAAGCTATTAAAACCTGGCTTTTTCGCTTATAATGAAGGAGACAGAAGCGGCGTTTTTGTATCTGTCGCTAATATAGATAAAACCAAGAAAGAAGAGATTATTACAAATAGTTTCGGTATTTTTGATTAATATATGAACAGAATAATTTATATAACTGGAAAAGTTTGCAAACATGGCGTCCATATGACGGCTAAGCTTTTCTTTCCCTGGATCCTGCACTTCATGACCAATCGTTATAAAAACAAGCATCATCATCTCGTGGTTGATACCATATTTTCGTTAATTTTGATTACTTTATTTGCGTTTAATGCCGGATTGGGATATTGGTTCTTTCTGGAAAGGATTCCGGTTGATGCCCGCCTGGAAATCACTGTGCCTGAATATGTCATTTCCGGACATGAATTTGATATTGCGGTAGGATTTGAGAATCCTAATAAGAACATACAAGATGTTGAAATAATCCTTGATTATCCCGAGGGCTATACTTATGACAACTCTTCTCTGGCCCCGAAAGAGGGAACAGACAATATTTTTCCAGTGGGTGATCTTGGCCGCGGCCAGCAAGGAAATTTTATCGTGCATGGCCATTACCTCGGCGACGTGGACCGGCGCGACGCCGTCACCGGATCCATATCATACCGCTTCCATCGCTCTTCTTCCAAGGATGCTTTTCTGACGAATTTTATCGTCCAGGACTCCACCTTTGAAACCTTGGTTGAATTGCCCGACAAGATCCTGCGGGACGATCCCTTTGACATCATTATTAAATATAAGAACAGTTCGCCCCTGGTCCAGCAAGACGTGCGTATCAATTTAGGCGTGCCTGAAGGCCTCGAGCTGAACGTACCGGAAGGATTTGATTATAATGCCGATACAAAAACTTTAAATTTAGGCGAAGTGTCTGCCTGGCAGGAGGGTGAAATCATCATTCCGGCCGTGTTCACATACGCCCCGGGCGGGGTGACCAATATTATTACTGTTAATCCGACCGTGGCTGAAGGCGGCCGCACTTATGCCCAGCAAGCGGATGAAAGGCAGATATTTGTCCTTACCCCGCGCATGAACATTACTACGGCCATCAATGGTTCCGGCAATGCGGTCGCCAACTTTGAAGATAATTTAAATTTTTCTGCGACGGTTCATAATATCGGCGACGCGCCGTTAAACAATGTCGTAGTCACTGGTAATCTTGAAGGTTCACCCGGAAGTTATAATTACGTCAATGCTCCGGGCGGATCAGTCAGCGGCAATCAGATCATATGGGTTATACCGCATCTTGAGCCGGGCCAGTCAGCAACTGTCAATTTAAATGCCCAGATCAGTTCAGGCGTGAACCTGCAAAATTTCAGCATGGGTTTTAATGCTTCTGCCACTGCTCAGATCGATGACCTTGGCGTAACAACTTATACTCCTGCTTCTTCTTCCTCCCGAGTCGTTTTTAACTCCAGGCTGACATTTATTGCTGAAGCTCAATATTACGGGCCAGAAGGGTCACAGCTAGGTTATGGCCCTTATCCTATGGAAGCAGGCAACATTACCGCTTTACGAGTATTTTGGAAAATCCAAGATTTTACCAATGATCTTAATAATCTTACTGTGCAGACAACCCTTCCTTCTCAAGTCGAATGGACGGGCATTACTTCAGTATCTGATGGTACTGCCATTGCATATGATCCGGCCACCAGAACCGTTACCTGGCATGTGCATAAATTAGACGCTTTTACCCATCCTCAGGGTGCTAATTTTGAGGTCCGGGTCACACCAAATTTCCAGCAAGTCGGTAGTCACATTAATATTACCAATGATTCCAAGCTAACTGCCCAAGATAGCTATACAAATGTGGTTTTAACCCGATATGCCGGGGCAGTCCGCACAAAAGACCCCATATTAGAGGAAAAGTAACTAAATTAGGATCACGAAGACACGAAATTTCGAAATACTCGAAGGTAATTGCTTCTGTTATTTAATATTCACCTTATTACTTATTTTAAACTGAAATTGATTTATCGACCGACAAGGCTTCAGTAATACGAATTACTAAAAAAATAGTCATTTACCTTAATAATATTAATTAAGTAAATACCTTCGAAATCTTCGCTTTTTCGTAATTTCGTGATCCAAATATTCATTCAAATTGGCTAACATTAGCCAATTTTTTGGATTTAGGGCTTGACAAATCCTGTATTTCTGCTAAGATTGCCAGTTCTCAATTTTTGAGGAGAGAGAATTAATAAGCCCATATAAGGGTTAATAATACTATGAAAATAGCAATGATCGGACAAAAAGGAATCCCAGCCATCTACGGCGGCATTGAACGCCACGTGGAAGAACTTTCCGTTCGGTTGGTAGATGCCGGATTAGACGTTTCCGTCTATACCAGGCCTCATTATTCCCAGTCTGATAAAAAAACCTATCGCGGCATCAAGATGATTTCAACGCCATCTTTGCATTCTAAGCATTTTGACGCCATTTCCCATACTTTAACTTCTGCTGTTGATGCCATGAAAAAAGACTTTGATGTCTATCATTTTCATGCTGTCGGACCAGCTTTATTGTCTTTTTTACCAAGAATCTTTAGGCCTAAGGCAAAAGTGGTCGTGACCTTTCATTGTATTGATCGTCAGCACCAGAAATGGGGAAGAATGGCCAGGCTTATGCTCTGGTTAGGCGAATGGGCCGCTTGTAAATTTGCCCATGAAGTAGTGACGGTATCAAAAACTCTCAGACACTACTGCTATGAAGTTTACAACCGAAAAACCATTTATATTCCTAATGGCATTTCTAATGTGCAAAATGAAAAGCCTTCTATTATAGAAAGTGAATTTGGTCTGGAAAAAGATGGGTACATCGTTATGGTGGCCCGCCTGGTCCAGCATAAGGGCGTCCATTATCTTATTGACGCTTATAATCAGATACACGGCACTGACAAAAAACTGGTAATTGTCGGAGACACCGCTTTTACAGATGACTATGTTGCCAAAGTTAAGGCTATGGCAAAAGACAACCCTAACATCATCTTTACCGGTTATCAGTCTGGCCGCGCTCTGAATGAATTATTCTCAAACGCTTATATGTACGTACACCCTTCTGAATCAGAAGGCCTGCCCATTGCTGTTTTAGAAGCAGCTGCTTATGGTAGGTGCGTACTTGCTTCCGATATTCCGGCAAACCTGGAAGTTGTCAAAGAATGCGGACTTGTTTTTGAAAACAAGAACGTTGATGACCTAAGGGAAAAAATGGAAATGTTACTGGCTTCTCCGGAAGAAGTTGAGAAAACCGGCAAAATTGCCAGAAAATATGTGTTAAAGCATTATAACTGGGATGACATTGCCAAACAAACCAAGCGTTTGTACACCAAGCTTCAAGACCATCAGCCGGTTATCGGCAAGATGGAATTGTCAAAGAGTTAATTTTTCTTGAATATCTAAAACTGTCCTGCCCCTTAAGGGGTAGGACAGTTTTTTTATTTAATTTAACGAATTGAACCAGGATTGACCATAATTTTTTAGATTATCCTTGATTAAAAAAAATCAGGGCTAATCCTTTTAATCACGGTTCATCCTGGTTCCAAGTTTATTTAACGAATTGAACCAGGATTGACCATAATTTTT
>JAHJKD010000001.1 GCA_018822435.1 Patescibacteria group bacterium | reverse complement strand
AACCGGTCGGACCAGTCACAAGCACCAAGCCCTGGTTCATATGCATAAGGTTATAAACGATCTCAGGCATTTGCAATTCTTCCATGGTCGGGATATCCAGAGGGATGACACGGGCAACTAAGCCGGCCTCGCCCAATTCCCAATGAATATTAACCCTATAGCGGGCCTTGTCTTTTATTTCATAGCCAAAATCCAGCTCTCTTTCTTTTTCATAAATAGCCAGCTGTTCGCGGGTGATCATGCTGGTAATAATTTCAAGAATTTCTTTGGCAGAAAGGGGTTTGGCTTTATCTTTGCGTTTTAATAAGCCATCGATCCTAAAAACCGGCGGCTCATCAGCCAGCAAATGCAAATCAGAGGCTCGATTTTCCGCTGCCTCAATCAGTAAATCGTCAATTATCTTTTTAGCGGAAGGTGATGCGGCCATATTTTTCAATTAAAAAATCCCTTGAACGCACCGGCGCCAGGGAAAATACGGGAAATAAAAATAATAATATTTTTTTCATTTTGTTAATTTTGTTTTTTATTTTTTGACTAGTTCAATCTTTGAACTTAGTCTATAATAAGTATATCATGAAAAAAGACATTTGTCAATCTAAATCAGCCAAAGAAACCATGGCTTGCGCGGCTAAATTGGGCGAACAATTAAAAGGCGGCGAGCTGATCGCCTTGTGGGGCGACCTGGGCAGCGGCAAAACCACTTTTATTAAAGGCCTGGCTAAAAGCCTGGGTGTGAAAGATGCCATACGAAGCCCTTCTTTTTTATTATTCAAGCCTTATAAAAATTTTGTGCATGCGGATTTATATCGGTTAGAAAAAATGATTAACCTGGATGAACTCGGCTTAGGAGAATATATGGAGGATAAAAATACAATCGTGGCCATTGAGTGGCCGGAAAAGATAAAAAAATATCTGCCCCGGAAAAGGACAGATATTTATTTTAAAACAATTGGTGAAAATGAAAGGGAAATTAAGATCGTTCGGAATTAATGCTCGTGGCGGCGGTTTGACCTGATTTTACTTTTTCAGGGTCTTCCTCTAATTCTTTAATGACCAGGTCTTCCACGATCATTTTTTCTTCGTTGACTTCGATGACCTGATTTTCAGAAATAAGAAAATCGGGTGTGTTCGTTAATATATTCTTCATAGAAGACGAAGAGCCGACATGGTACTGCACAATTTGGTGGTTGGCCGCGTCAACTTCAAAACCGATAACCCGGCCAAGAAAGTCTTCTGACTGGGTATAAACGGGCAGATTAAGGATCTGTTTATTTGACAGCCTCATTTTTATTATTTTCTTGTTGTTCTTCTAACTGTTTGGTTTTTTCTGGCAGCTTTTCCTCGCCCATTGGTGAGTCCGCCTTCGGAGCGGATTTTTGGGTATCAACTACTTCTGGTTCGCCGTCTTTGTGGCCATTTTTCTTGTCGTGCATCTTAAGCATTATTAATTGCTGGCCCAATGTAAAGAGAGTATTAGTCAACCAATATAGAGTCACGCCAGCCGGGAATTGATAACCAAATACAACTGTGATCAGAGGCATGAAGTAAAGCATTTGCTTGTTGATCATGGCGGTCATGTTCTCGTCTTTGGCACCCTTGGTCTTGACCGGAGCTTTTTTGGAGTAGAGGAGCCTGGAAGAGATGAACTGGGCGGCACCAGCAAGGACAGCTAGGACAATGTTGTGGTTCTGAGTCAGCTCAACTATGCCAAGGAAGGTGGTATTAATTGGAGTGGTTGAGTAAATGCCTTGTAAGAAAGGATATAAATGATCAATCTGCTCCTGAATAAGCAGGCCTGTATCAGGATCAATCTGAATACCAGAAAAGAAGACGCGATAAAGGGCGATCAGGATAGGCAGCTGAATTAGGAGGGGAAGACAGGAAGAAAATGGATTTACCTTGTTTTTCTTATAAAAATCAATCAGTTGCTTGCCCTGTTCTTCTTTATTGTTTTTATACTTTTTCTTGATCGCTTCCAGCTTGGGCTGTGTCTCTTGCAGGCGTTTTTGCGCGGCCAGAGCCTTATAATTTGGGTAAAACAAGATTAACTTAATGATTATGGTCAAAATGATGATCGCAATACCCATGTCTTGCCAAGGAAGATAGGTGTATATCAATAATAAGCCATTTAATAATGGCTCATATAAGACTGTATAAAATAGTTCAACCATTTTTTGTTTTATGTTGAGACGCGACAGGTCGCGTCTTTACAAAAATTAATTAATTAAGGTAAGTCTACTCCGCCTTTAGAAAAGGGGTTGCAGCGCAGAATGCGCCAACTGCCCTTGCCAACTCCTTTGATAATACCGTATTTTTCTATAGCTTGATAAGTATATTCCGAGCAAGTGGGATGAAATCGGCAGCCGTAAGGTGTGGTTTCAGAAAAAATACCATGATCAGGGGAGATGGTCTTTTGATAGACACGTATTAAGAAAAGTAACGGTTTTTTATACATTTTTTATTAGTTTGGCGCGAACAAATGCTTTTTCCAGGTTTTTTCTGATTTCATTTATTTCCGCCCCGGCCGCTTGGTGCTTAGCGATAATTATTACATCCTGTCCTGGCAAAATATTGGTGCCTTGTTCCAGAAGCCAGGATTTAACGCGACGCCTTAATTTGTTGCGTAAAACTGCTTTTTTACTGACCTTGTTAGAAACAATTACAGCAAAGCGGCTGTTTCTAGCACTATTTTTTGAATATTTAACAACAAATAAGCCAGAGCTTGCCGTCTTTCCGGTTGAAAAAGTCTTTTTAAAATCTTTTTGCTGCTTTAATCGAAAATTACTTGCCAACATGGAAATTTATTTGGAAAGTTTTTTTCTTCCTTTTTGGCGTCTGGACTTTAAAACCTTCTTGCCTTGCGGGCTAGACATTCTTTTTCGGAAACCATGCTTTTTCTTGCGATGTTTCTTTTTAGGTTGATGTGTTCTTTTGGGCATAATTACTTGAAATTAACTTATATAAAGTACCAAACATGCGTTATATAGTCAAGACCATTCGTCAAGGGGCAGCTATTCACAAATCATCCACACCTTGTTAACATAAGGACGATTTTTTGTGTGTGTTAAGGGGGTCGGAATTGTGCTATTTTAAATAGACACGGTTTAATTTTTAACAAACATTCAACATGGACACAGAACAATTGTGGCAGGCTGTTTTAGGTGAACTAGAAGTGAATTTATCTAAAGCTAATTTTACCACCTGGTTAAAAAACACGTTTATTTTAGATGCTGGCTCTGACACAATTGTGATTGGTGTGCCTAATGCTTTTACAAAAACTTGGTTAGAAAACAAATATCATTCAAAAATCTTAAAGGCTTTACAAAATATTTCTGAAAATAAAATTTTAAATGTAAATTATAAAGTTTCTCCTATTAAGAACGGACAGGTTAAAGCGGTGGGGCCGACTGTTATGGCCGAAACAGAAATAGAAGAAAAGACAGAAGAAGCTTCCGCTAAAGCAAAAGAGGTCGGCCTAAACCCAAATTACACATTCACTAATTTTGTGGTAGGCAAGAAAAATGAGTTAGCCCAAGCAGCTTCTCAGGCAGTTACCGATAAAATTGGAACGGTTTACAATCCATTATTTATATATGGGGGGGTTGGTTTAGGTAAAACCCATTTAATGCAGGCGATAGGCAATCAAGTTATAAAAGATTCAAATAAAAAAGCCTTATATGTGCCTTGTGAAACATTTACAACAGAATTTATTAATTCTATTAGTTTAGGAAAGGGGGATAGTTTTAAAAATAAATATCGTTCTGTAGACGTTCTTTTAATTGATGATATTCAGTTCCTGGCCGGAAAAGTAGAAACGCAAGAAGCTTTTTTCCACACTTTTAACCATCTCCATCAAAACAATAAACAAATTGTGATCAGCTCTGACCGGCCGCCCAAAGCCATTCCCACATTAGAGGGGCGCTTAGTGTCTAGATTTGAATGGGGAATGATTGTTGATGTGGGCGCGCCGGATCTGGAAACTAGAATTGCTATTTTAAAGAATAAATCCCAAGAAAAAGAATTTGACCTTGATCCAGAAATAATTACTTTCATTGCTTCAAACGTTCATAGCAATATCAGAGAGCTTGAGGGTGCTTTAAACCAAATTATCGCCTCAGCGCAACTAACGGGCAATAAACCTGATTTAGAGGGCACAAAAAGCATTCTATCATCAATCTCTCAATCACCAAAAAAGGGAGCGCTAACAGCTAAACAAGTAATAAATACAGTTAGTGATTATTTTGATATTAAACAAGAAGACTTAACGGGAAATTGCCGTAAGAAAGAATTGGTGGTGCCCAGACAGATAGTAATGTTTATAATGAGAGAAGAAATGAAATCATCCTATCCTTCAATTGGCACAGAGCTTGGGGGAAGAGACCACACCACAGCCATGCATGCTTACACAAAAATTTCTAATGAGTTGGAGGAGAATGAAAAATTACAGCAGGATGTAAATCTTGTAAAACAGAGATTATACAACAGTTAAAAATAAGAATATTAGGTTGTTGAAAACCCTGTTAGTAACCTGCTGGAAAACTGTTAAAAAAATAGAGATGAATTTAAGGGAAAGTTATCCCCTTAAATATACCCAACATTAGAAACAGAATATACACAAAAGGAGGGGTCCAAATTTATAAAAAATCCCTAGTTTAATGACCGCTTTAGTTGTTATCCACAAATCCACATAGCTTATTATTACTACTAATAAATATATAACTTAATTT
>JAHJKD010000022.1 GCA_018822435.1 Patescibacteria group bacterium | reverse complement strand
TATTTAATATTGAGTAAATTCGCAAATTTTTGTATAATATAGATAACTTATTATTTACGGAGGAAAAAATGAAATTTATTCTAAGATTAATACTTAATGCCTTTGTGGCGATAATCACGGCTTATATTCTGCCGGATTTTATTATTGAATCTTTTTGGTGGGCGTTGGCTTTTGCGGCCATTCTGGGCATATTAAATGCGATTATTGGTCCAATTTTACGGCTACTTACTTTGCCAATCACTATTATTACTCTAGGCCTGTTTTCTCTGCTTATTAATGCCTTGCTAGTATGGCTGACAGCCTGGTTGCTTCCTGGCGTGGAAATTATCGGTTTTTGGACAACGCTGCTGGCTGGTATTATTATCTGGATCGGCTCTTGGATAATCAGTATTGTCCTTAAAGATTAAAATTATGGAGGAGGAAAAAATTAAAGAAGAAAAAAAAGATTCTTCAAGCTGGTGGAAGATATTACTGGCAATTGCGCTTTTATTATTTTTTAGCGCTTTAGTTTACGGTACTTTAAAATATATGGGTTTAGAGCTGACGCCTAAACAGAATTTTGAAGACAAGCTGAAAATTGTCAGCCCGAGCGAACAAATAGAAGAGACAGAAAAAGTTTTTGACGTTACAAAGAAATCACATCCTGATGTGTCTAAGCTTAATTTAAAAGTGGATTTGGGCCCTCTGGATTTTAATCTTGGTAGTGTAATGGACGCGACTAAAATATTTTCTTCAAAAGCAGTTTATAATTATACTGATCTTGAACCGGAAATTAAAGAAAGCTATACGGATGAAGCGAATATTATTTATGGATGTGCCAGTGAACAAAATACCCACATTTTCAACTGGTCAGATATGGTGGCGAAATATGACTTGTACCTGACTGACCCAAAATTTCCGACTGTACTGGATCTGGAAATAGGATCGGCGGACGGAGAAGTTGTTTTGCAAGAAACAACATTAGAGAAAGTGGAATTCAAGGTGGGATCAGGTGAATTGGATTTCAGTTTGCGCGCGCCTAATAATACATCCCTAACCATGCAATATGACGTTGGTTCGGGAACGGCAAATTTAGCGGGCCTGGCTTATGCAAATCTGACCCAGTTTGACGGTGCGATTGGCAATGGAGATATGGTTTTAGATTTTTCCGGGGATACTGATCATGAAATTATTAAGGACAATATAAAATCGACCATGCAAGTTGGCTCCGGCGTAGTAACAATAATATTGCCGCAAAATTACGGTTATTCCATAAAGCATAAAATCGGGAACGGCCGCATTAATATAGGAGATGAGGAAAAATTGAAAGGGACGGATGAATTTAAATCAAAGAATAATAAAGAAGCGGAATTTAAGATCGATTTTGATATAACTTTAGGCAGCGGCACGGTTGTCTTTGAATAATATGAAAAAACAAGGATTCACAATTGTCGAGATAATGCTGGTAATGGCAATTATCGCAATATTAATGGCAATTGTTTTGATTGCCATTAATCCGTTTGTCCGTTTTGGTGAAAGTAGGGATACGGCCAGGTGGGAGGAAGTCGGCTCCATTGGTAATGCGGTGGTTGCATATTCGGCTGATAACAGAGGGGCGCTTCCATCGGGGATATCTACGGACGCTTTTATGTTGGGTACGGCCACTTCGGGCTGTAATGTGACATGCGGGGTGACTTCAGGCGTGACTAGCACCTCTAAATCATTTGTCGATGATGATATTGATGATTTTAATAATGGCACTTACAGTGATACTCAATGGGACGGAGGGAATGCCTGGGTTGAATTAGATGCTACGGGTTTGGGAAATGGAAATGGCATTTATACTTCTAGTATAAAAGACGCGACCACTCAAGCAGTATGGCAGACTCTTTCCTGGCGGCCATACCGGCCAACTTATAAGCAGTTGCCGGACAATCGGGGAACTGAATCCGGCTATCCGGCCGGCAATGCCAATATGGGTAATAATGTTTTACTGGCTCACTTGAATGAAACCAGCGGATTAATAGACAATAGTTCTGGCGTAGGAAATAATGGCACATACAATGGAGCCTTATACGACCAGCCGGGAAAATTTTATTCTTCCCTGGGGTTTGACGGTGCTGATGATTTAGTCAGTTTTGCGGATGACCCGGCCTATGACATTACCGGCGATGTAACCATGGAAGTTTGGGTGTACCCGACTGATTTCAGCACATTTCCGGATATGGTTACAAAAGGCCAATACACAGATGCTTATTCTATGGATTTTGATGATTCAGGCCATGTACGGTTTTTTATAAACGCAAATTTTTTAATTACTCCGGCGGCTTATCCAGCCAATCAGTGGTATCACATTGTTTGTACAAGACAGGGGTCAACCAGGCGGATTTATATGAATGGCCAGGAAGTGGCGACTGATACATATAGTACGGCTATTGGTACAACCAGCACACCTTTGTACTTGGGGACAACCGGATATCAAATGGCAGGACGCTTAGATGAAGTGGCTGTGTATGATGCCTATATGCCAGCGGGGGAGGTTCTGAATCATTATCGTCGCGGAATAAATAGATTAAAATTCCAGGTCAAATCATGTGATGACGCCGCTTGTGCGGGCGAGTCTTTTATCGGCCCGGACGGAACAGGCAGTACTTTTTATTCTGAACTTGATAATGATACTTTGGGTACGCCTTCGTTTTCACTGACAAATGTGACTGACGATCAATATATTCAATATCAGACTGAATTTGAGACAGATACTGCCTCTTATTCTCCGGAACTGGTGCGGACAGCAATCGGATATCAGGTGGATATTATTGAGGGAGGCTTTATGACTGAAGCGTCTTGTCTGGATTTATCCGGTGACCTAGTTGATTTGTATATTTCTGAAATTCCCAAAGATCCGGAGCTCGGTACGGATGATATGACTTATTACGCCATATATAAAACCCCTTCCGGCATTGTGAAGATAACGGCCTGTCATCCGGAGGAGATTGACGAGATCCAGATAGAAAGGTAGGATTTTTTAGATGACTAAAAAAACCGAAACATTTTTACTTTTCATGCTTTTCCTGGTTGTCCTAGGCGGCATTTCATACGAATTTTTTTATCTGCAAAAACAAGGCATGCTGAAAGAAGGCGTAACTAAAGCCAAAGACGCAGTGGAGAACCAGCGGGCTAAAATTCAATCGGAATGAAAAAATATTTTGCTCTGATATTTTTATTTATTTTCACGGCCTTCCCGGCTTTTGCCCAGGAAGGCGATTTTCAGGTCCCGGAAGCAGCCGAGATCGGTTATGAAAAAGCCGAAGTAGTAGAAGTTGATGATTTTTCTAGATATGATGAGGCCATGGGCCAGAGCGTGGATGGGCAAAAGGTTAAAGTGAGAATTTTAGGAGGGGAGCATGCCGGGGAGCTACATGAAACTGAAACAGTTTTTCTAGATTCACCTTCAGACGTAAAAGTGAAAAAAGGAGAGACGATTATTATGCAAACTCAACAATTTTCCGGCGGTGATTTTATCGCTTCTATCTTTGATCGGTACAGGATCGGCTGGTTGATTGCTTTTATTATTTTATTTTTAGTTTTACTGGCAATAATCGGGGGTAAGCAGGGCATTAAAGCAATCATTAGTTTGCTTGTATCTATTGGCTTGATTTGGTGGGTTCTGATTCCGGGTATTTTAAGAGGCTGGAATGCCTTGTGGCTTACTATTGGACTCTCTATTATTATTACATTTTTTACGTTGGTGATTATTAGCGGATTCAAAAAGAAAACTTATGCGGCTATTCTTGGAACTTTAGCAGGAGTAATAGTGGCGACTATTCTGGCGGTCATTTTTGGCAAGCTAGCTCAACTAACCGGGCTGGCCAGTAATGAGGCGCATTCGCTTTTTCATATTAATAGGGATCTGAATTTTGAGAATATTTTATTCGCTTCAATAACTATTGGTGCTCTCGGCGCTATTATGGATGTGGGCATATCTGTAGCTTCGGCCGTATCTGAAGTCAGGCAGGCTGACCAAAAAATTAGTTTTAAAAAATTATTCAGGTCAGGGATGAATGTCGGCAAGGACGTAATGGGGACGATGTCTAATACTTTGATTTTTGCTTATGTCGGTTCGGCTCTAGCCATGGTGTTATTGTTTGCCACGTTTGACCAGCCCGTGATAAAACTTCTGAATTTTAATTTTATTGCGGACGAAATCATCAGGGCCATGGCTGGTTCGATCGGTTTGATCGGGGCGATTCCTTTAACCGCTTTTATTGCGGCTTATTTGGAATCTAGAAAGAAAGAGGAACAAATCGAAAAGAAATAAAAAGTTCTTGATTTTTTAATTAAAAAACACTACAATAAGAGTGTTATTTTTTTTAATTAAATCATAAAAATATGGCTAAAGAAAACAAAGTCACTATCAAGATTCCGCGCAAACTTTATGACAATCTGGGAAAGATCACAGATGACACGGGATTCAACTCTGTCACGGATTTTATCGTGTATTGCCTCCGGGATATCGTGTATGAGGTGAAAGAAAGGGACGATAAAAAGCTAACGGAAAAAGATGTTAATTCCGTGAAAAAGAGATTGAAAAGCTTGGGGTATTTAGAATAATCTATTATTGCGGTATAATTAAAACAATATTCACTAAAAGGAGGCGTATGAAAAAAACTGGATTAATATTATTAATTATTGGAGCTGTTATTATACTGGTTCTGGCGATAGCGGCAGTCTTTTGGTTTGCCATAAAACAAGAGGATGGCGTGGCTGATCAGGCTAAAAAAGAGCTGGCCGAAGAACTTAATGTTTACAACTGGGATGACTATATCGACCCGGAAGTAGTAGCGGATTTTGAAAAGGAATTTGGCGTTAAAGTGAATCTGGATACTTATGAGGATGAAGATGAGATGTTTAATGAAATTAAGCTCGTGCCCGGGAAGTATGATGTGGTTTTTCCGAGCGAAGAACTACTCCAGGAAATGATCATTGGCAAGACAGCCGAGCCTTTGGATCTTAAAAATATCCCTAACCTTAAGAACCTATATCCGCAGTACCAGAATCCGGCCTATGATCCGGGTAGCCAACATGCCGTGGCTTATGACTGGGGCTATACCGGCATCATCTATGATAAAAACCAGGCCGCTGCGGCTGATATATCCTGGAATATGTTTTCCGATCCCAAATACGCGGGCCGGGCCGCCCTTTTAAACAGCCCCACAGAAGTGATCGGGAGTGTGCTTTTAAACCTGGGATATGATTTTACGCCTGGTTCAAAAGAGCCGTTTGACCGGGCGTATGAAATACTTCAGGGACAGAAGGAAAACATCATCGGTTTTATCGATCCGATTGAGATTAGAAAAAAGATGGTAAAAGGCGAACTCTGGCTGGCCCAGGAATACAGCGGCGAGGCGGCTATTGCCATGGAAAAGAACCCTGACCTGGAATTTGCCGTGCCGCCGGAAGGCGCCGGCGAGTTCACAGACGTGGTGGCTGTGCCGTGGGGAACCCCGCACAAATATACGGCCGAAGTATTTTTAAATTTCCTGCTGCGCCCGGATATCCAGGCGCGGAACTGCGCCTACACCGGCTACAGCAATCCTAATCAGGCGGCCGTAGAGCAGGGGTTAGTGGACGAGGAAGTTCTCAATAATAAAGTCATTTATCCGCCCCAGGATGTCATAGACAGGCTGAAGGAATGGCCTTTGCTCGGCGCGGATGAGAAATATTACACGGAAATCTGGGAAAAAATAAATTGATCTCAACCATGAAACTCAATCTTAAGAAAAAATTTATTATAATTTTCATCGGGACTGTCTTCCTGCCCCAGGCCCTGATTTTTTCCGGCGTGGCCTGGTATTTGCGCGATACGCTCATGGACCAGGAGCAGGAACAATTATTGTCATCGATCGAAATAAAAAAATACGAACTTATCGCCTTTCTTGAGGGAGCGGCCGCGGACATCGGCTATTTGTCCACGGATATGTTATACGCGGATCCGGAAATCCCGGCGGAAGACAAATTGGCGCACCTCCAAAATTTTATTGCCAATCATCCGGATTATCATGACATCACCATTTTTAACCGGGACGGCAACGCCATGGTCTCATCCAGCTATGATTACCGCATATCCTGGCAGGATAATCCGCTTTTTAATAAAGCATTAGAAGGCAGGACCGTCATTTCTGACGTGGTCATTTTCCCCGAACCTTTCGGCATGGCCCTGTATCTGCTTGCGCCTGTGAAAAATGGGGACGGAGACATAGAGTCAGTCATGGCTATTACCATGGACATGACCGGCATTTGGGAGATCATTGACCGGCCGACGCCATGGGAGTCGGGCTTTTATTTTCTCCGGGACACGCATGGCCGCTTTGTTGCCCATCCGGACAAAGACATGCTACTCGAGCAGGGAGAACCGACGAATGATTTTAATTATCTCACCGAGAGCATTGACATTACCGCAACCGAAGAGCAGGGCCGCTTCCAATGGGAGCTGGGCATTGTCATTGATGAGAACGAAGTAGTGGCTTCAGCCAATATTTTTATTATGGTCGTGTTTACGATATTTTTACTGGGTATTGTTTTAGCTTTTGTTCTGACTTCCATATTTACCCGGCCCATGGTGAAAAATATTAAAAAGATGAACGAAAGCCTGAAGCGGATCGCCGGCGGTGAATACAGCCTAAAGACAGACGTTAGGTCTTCGGATGAGATCGGCGAACTGGCCCAAGAGGTGGACAAAACTGGAGCAGAGCTGGAAAAGGCTCAGGCCGAACTGAATAGATATTCCCGGAATCTGGAGAAGGAAGTAGGAAAGCGCACCAAACAGCTGGAAGAAAAGATCGATCAGCTGGAAAGGATGCAGAAAGTCATGATTGGCCGGGAAAAGAGGATAATTGAGCTCAAGGAGGAATTAAAGGAACTGAGAAATAAATGAATCTTAATATAATTTTATTAGGGATCGTCAGCTTGCTGACCGACCTATCTTCGGAAATGATCATGCCGATCTTGCCGCTTTTTTTAGAGTCGGTCGGAGCCACCGGGCTGATAATCGGTCTGATCGGAGGGTTAGGCGATTCCGTGGCCAGCATACTGAAAGTTTTTTCCGGATTTTGGTCTGATAAGTTTAAAAAACGAAAGCCTTTTGTTTTTTTAGGATACGGAATTTCGGCCGTGGCTAAGCTGTTTTTTGCCTTGGCCAAGTCCTGGCCCGCGATCCTGATATTGCGGCCGATCGAAAGAGTGGGCAAAGGCGTGCGCGAAGCTCCGCGCGACGCTATTATTGCCGGCAGTACCCAAAAATCGAACCGGGGCAAGGGCTTCGGCCTGCACCGGGCCATGGATACGACTGGAGCCGTATTTGGCTCATTAATAGCTTTATTGCTGATATGGATTTGGGGCCTATCGTTTCAATCTATTTTTTTAGCAGCGGGAATTATTGCTTTTTTCGCTTTGATCCCGATATTTTTTGTCCGTGAGGTCAGGAACACGAAAGCACGAAAAAGCGAAAATCACGAAAGGTTAAAATTGAAGGTAGGATTTAAGAAATTGAGCCCGAAGCTAAGATGGCTGATCGTGATAATGGCGATTTTCTCTTTGGGTAATTTTACGTATATGTTTTTTGTGCTGAAAGTGCAATCATTGTTTTCCGGAATTAACGCGATCGTATTTCCGATATTACTGTATGTACTGCTCATGATTTTTTATGCCGCTTTTTCTTATCCGATCGGGCATTTGTCTGATAAGATAGGCAGGAAGAAAATTTTACTGGCCGGGTACTTGTTATTTGCTATTACTTGTTTAGGATTCGGACTATTTGAATCTTTTCCAGTTTATATTATTTTATTTATAGCTTTTGGAATAGTTTTCGCAATGACAGACGGCACGCAAAGGGCGTATGTGTCTGACCTGGCAGAAGAAAACGTACGGGGCACTGCTTTAGGCACTTTTCATACCGCCATATCTGTAACCACTTTACCGGCTGGTTTGCTGGCAGGCTGGTTATGGGATATTAATATGGATTATCCGTTTTATTATGGAGCCGTTTTTGCCGGCATAGCTTTTATTGGATTATTATTTTTTAAGGATCGTAATAAGGCGGATTTGGTGAAATCCGCCTTCAAAAATTAAGATGATAAAAATTCTACTTAAAATTCCATTTTATAAAATGTATCATGTTTGGGGCTGGCCCAAAGTGATGCCTTTGAATTATACGGTTAACGTGTCTTTTAAATGTAATTCTCGTTGCATTACGTGCAATGCCTGGAAAATGGAGAACCATGACATGAGCCTGGAAGAGTGGCGGAAAATATTCAGGTCGCTGGGCAAAGCACCTTATTGGTTCACTTTTTCCGGAGGCGAGCCGTTTTTGAGATCAGACTTGGTTGAGTTAATTAAATCATCTTACGATATTTGCCAGCCAAAGATTATTAATATTCCCACGAATTCTCTTTTAGGGGCAGAGTTTATTTCTGAAAAGGTAAAAGAAATTTGCAGAGCTTGTCCTAAAGCAGATATAGTTTTGAATTTATCGCTTGATGGCATTGGGGAAATGCATGACAAGATTCGGGGACGAGAGGGGAATTTTGAAAAAGTAATTGATAATTATAAGGCTTTAAAAAAATTAGATTTTCAGAATTTATCAGTTGGTATTCATTCAGTTGTTTCAAAAGCAAATTTTCATCACATAAAAGAATTATATAATTATGTTGAAAAAGAATTAGATCCGGATCAATACATAACCGAGATTGCCGAAGAAAGAAAAGAGCTGGATACGGAGGGCATGCTGATTACGCCGGATTATAAAGAATATAGCGAGGCGATTGATTTTTTACTGGCAAAATTAAAAGAGAGGCGAGTAAAGAAGATCGGAAAACTGACTAAAGGATTTAGAATAGAATATTATCAAATGGTAAAAGATTGGTTAATCAGAAAAGAGCAGATCTTGCCATGTTATGCGGGCGTGGCTTCAGCCCAGATCAATCCCCAAGGCGAGGCGTGGCCATGCTGCGTGCGGGCAAATGATTTGGGTGATTTGAAAAATCATGATTATGATTTTAAGGAAGTCTGGTTTGGTAAAGAGGCTGATAAGGCAAGAAAGAGCATTAAGAATAAAGAATGCGACTGTCCGCTGGCCAATGCCGCTTATTCAACCATGTTATGCAATTATTCAACATTGTTCAAGGTTGGTTTGAAATATTTAAAGAAATGAAAAATAAAACAAAATTATTTTTAGGTTTGATTTTTGGCCTGATTTTGATCCTGATCTGGTTCAAACTGATTGACATTGAGGCGACCTGGGAGCAACTTAGTCAGTTGAAATGGTGGGTCGTACCGATTTTAGTAATGTTATTTATATTACGTTTCTGGGCGCGGTCCTTCAGATGGGAGCTGGTTCTTAGCCCGATAAAGAAAATAAAGATCCTGGATGCATTTACTATGAATATATCCAGTTTTTTTATTAATTATTATATTCCAATCCACATTGGCGAGGTCGGCCAGAGCTATTTGCTCAAGAAAAAACACGGCGTTTTGATTTCGAAATCTTTGCCATCGATTTTTATAAATAAATTATTTGAAATTGTAGGATTTTTTATTTTAATATTTTTATTGCCTTTTATCCCGTCTGACATCAGCGGCTTTGTTTATTATGGTTTGGTCACAGTTCTTATTATATTTTTAATGGTAATGATAATGCTAGTGTGGTCCCTTTTCCGGAAAGACGCGGTCGTGAATTTTTTAATGAAATTGATGTTTATGGTTCCGGCAAAGTTCAAGGAAAAGGTGAAATTGTTTATTGAGAATTTTATTTCCGGAGTGGGCGTGATCAGGCAGATCCCCA
Organism: Patescibacteria group bacterium; assembly: GCA_018822435.1. Taxonomy (GTDB): domain Bacteria; phylum Patescibacteriota; class Patescibacteriia; order UBA9570; family JAHJKD01; genus JAHJKD01. The sequence continues at coordinate 2,257 of JAHJKD010000022.1, read as the reverse complement.
GGCACGCGATTGGCATGCTCATGCTGACTTTGTTCGCCCTTGTGGTCGATGCTGTTTTCATATGGCTAGTTTTTTACGCGGTCGGATTTGAAGCGCCATGGATGCCCGTTGTCATTTTTAGTTTGGTCCGGCAGATATTTTATATTATTCCGATCCCGCCCGGCCAGATCGGTTATGCCGAAATGATATGGTATATGGTCTTCGTGCTCGGGTTCGGCTTTGCCAGCGAGATCGTGGCCGCTGCTTCTGCTTTGGCCCATATCGGCTCTTTTGCCCTGCTGACTATTTTTGGTCTTTTGTCCCTGAGTTATATCGGCGTGAGCCTGAAAGAAGTGCTGAAAAAAATATAGGTTGATTTTATTACCGATTTCCAGTAAAATTATGCCACTTATGAATAAATTGATTGTCATTCCAACTTATAACGAAAAAGAGAATATTCCTAAATTATTGGAAAAAATTTTTAATTTAGAGGATTCATTTGATTTATTATTTGTTGATGATAATTCTCCGGACGGAACCGGAAAATTATTGGATGAATTGGCCGTAAAATATGAAAATATTAAAGTTCTGCATCGAGGAAAAAAAGAAGGGTTAGGGCCAGCTTATATTGCCGGTTTTAAGGAAGCTTTAAAAGGAGACTATGATTTGATTTTTGAAATGGACGCAGACTTGTCCCACCACCCCAGATTTTTAAATGATTTTGTTAATAAGGCGGACCAGGCCGATCTTGTGATCGGATCGCGCTATATGAATAATCGCATTTCCGTGGTCAACTGGCCCATGAAAAGGCTGATTTTGAGCCGGACAGCCAATTCTTACGTGCGCATCGTGACTGGCCTGCCCCTGACTGATACGACTTCAGGTTTTAAATGTTTTCACCGCGAAGTTTTGGAGGCAATTGATTTTGATAAAGTCGAAGCAGACGGGTATTCTTTTCAGGTCGAGATGAATTATAAGGCCATGAAAAAAGGATTCAAGTTGGCCGAAGTGCCGATAGTTTTTTATGACCGGGTCAAAGGCAAGAGCAAGCTGGATAAAAGGATTTTTTGGGAAGGCATATGGATAGCCTGGAATTTAAAGTTAAGATCATGAAAATATTCGTGACCGGGGCAACTGGATTTATTGGCGGTCATTTAGTACCTTCATTAAAGGATCAGGGCCACGAAGTAGTGGAAATTGACAGGCAGAGATATGATATCACTGACAAGGATATTGATTTACAAGGCGCAGAAGCAGTTTATCATCTGGCTGGCTTGCTGGGGAAATACGGCCTGCCAGAAGAGGATTATAGGAATGTCAATGTTGAAGGCACGAAAAATATTTTTAATCTTGCCAAAGAACAAGGTGTAAATAAATTTTTCTATCTGAGCAGCGCGGGCGTGCAAGGACCATTGCCAAATGGGGTTGTGGCTGATGAAAGATATCAATATAACCCTTCGAATATTTACGAAGAGACGAAAGCAGAAGCAGAGCGACATGTTTTGAATGCAGACAGTGACATGAAAGTCACAGCTATCAGGCCGGAATTTATTTACGGACCAGGAGATATGCACGTGTTAGGATTATTTAAACAAATTCAAAAGGGCTATTTTCCATTATTTGGCGGAGGCCGATCCGTGTTGCATCCGACCTATATTGATGATCTGATTTTTGTTTTACAAAAATTATTAGAAAGAGATAAAAATGGAGTTTATATAATTGCCGGGGAACAATATCTATCAGTAGAAGAATTGGCCGATAAAATAGCCAGTGCCCTGGATACAAAAATAAAAAATATAAAAATACCGCGCCGCCTGGCCTTGGCCGGGGCAATTACCGTAGAAACTGCCAGTAGCCTGGTAAAAAAAGATCCGCCGATTACAAAAGCCATGATAGAATTTTTTACGGGGAACCGAGCCTTTGACACGAGCAAAGCCAGAGCAGATTTGGATTTCAATCCGATCAGCCTGGATGAGGGTCTGAAAAAAACAGTTGACTGGTATAAAGAGAAAAAATATTTATGAAAAAATATTCTATTAAAGATTTTTACATGCCAGCTGTGACTGAAGGCGAGGGAGCCGGCACAGCATATGAATATTTTCTAAAAAGGAAAATATTGGATAATTTTACTGATGCAAAAAGGATTATTATTTTTGGCTTGCCGGAAAAATACGGATATAGCATGGATTTTATTATGTTCGGGAAAGACATCGGGGCAGATATAATCGTGGTTGATGAAAGGCAAGAAAAGTTGGATAGTTTAAAACCAATTATAAAT
>JAHJKD010000021.1 GCA_018822435.1 Patescibacteria group bacterium | reverse complement strand
TTCAGGGAATACGATATACCGGGTCAGGAATTTTAGCAAGCGCTATTTCAATGAATAAAGAACATACAAAAGTGCTGCTGCAGCATTTTAATGTAAATACCCCGAAATGGATTTCAATAAATAAAAAAGATTGTGATTACCGGCGATTACTTATTAATGTCAAAACAAATATCGGTTTCCCTTGCGTGGTAAAACCGAATGATCAAGGTTCGGCAATCGGTCTCACAATTTGTGAAAATGATACGCAATTGGAAGGTGCAGTCAATCTCGCATTTAACTTTTCTGAAAAAGTGTTGATCGAAGAATTTATCGCGGGACATGAAATCACGGTCGGGATAATAGGGAATGAAAGTTTGCCGGTTCTGGAAATAAAACCGAAACACTCGTTTTATGATTACGAGTGTAAATATACTCACGGAATGAGCGAATACGAAGTTCCTGCAAAGTTTCCGGCGGATGTAGTCGAGCATTTACAGAAGGATGCGCTGCTTGCTTATAAAGCTGTAGATTGCAGAGCGTATGGACGGATAGATTTTAGGTTGAGCAACAACTTGGAACCGTTCTGTTTAGAAGTAAATACATTACCGGGACTTACCGGCACAAGCCTGCTGCCGAAGGCAGCCAAAGCCGCCGGCATTGGTTTTGAAGAATTGGTAGATAGAATAATTAGAAGTTCGCTAGACATTTAGTAAGATGAAAAAAAGCGCTCTAAAAAAAATATTATTTTTCATTTGTGCATTTATACTGCTTGTCCCCACATTAATTCAAGCAGCCACTCTTTGCGTTTGGCAGGGCGGGGCTGATGCCGGCAATTGCCAGTCATGCGCATCCACCTCATCCGCCTGCGCTTCAATTAATTATGCTTTGACTCAAACAGTTACTGCCAGTGACACTATTTGGGCATCTGGAAATCTGTCAGCCTTTAGTGTTGGTGCGGGAGACTCGGGCGCCAGTGCTGCCAATCGAAAAAGCATTATCCGCTGGCCCGGTGAAGTAAGGCCAGTCATTAATGGTGGAGGATCTGTACAAGAAGGGATTGAAATATTTGCGGCTGATCATATATATATCCAGGATTTTGAAGTAAAAGATCATACTATGCGGGAGGTATGGATCCGGGCGGCTGCCAGCGACATTGTCATGGAAACCATATCTGTTAATAAATCTGATAATGCCGGCTTTGAGATTGCCAGTTCATTCGATGTCAGTTTAATCGGGCCTGAGGTTAAAAATAATGACGGTTATGGAATATATGCTTTTGATCCTGCAACCAATAATCCCAGCGGCTTAACCATTAATAAGGGCACGGTTTCCACAAACAGCAAAGTCAATTTTGAAGCCGGCATGGCGATTGATAATTGGGATGACGTGACCATAAAAAATACTTATTTCGGTCAGCAAGGGCAAAGTTTTCTTCCCTCTCTGACATGCCATACGACAGCAAGTAATGTAAATATCTGGAATAATTCCTTTTATCAGAACAGAATTGAGATTGGTACAGCTGCTGGTCCGTGTTCAAACACTAATTACCGGAATAATGCCCACTACCGCAATGCTGGTGCGGGAGAAATGGTTGTAGTTGATGGGAATTCAACTGGCACCATGACGGTTGATTACAACGACATATATGCAACTGGTGGAGCTAGTATCGGCCGATGGGCTGGAACAACTGCCACTTCTCTTGCTCACTGGCAAACATTAACTGGCCAATCTGTTAATTCCATTGACCAGGATCCTTTATATGAAAATCCTACAATTGACGGTTTGGGATTATCAGCCGGTTCGCCGGCAATTGACGAGGGAGTGACCATTGCCAGCGTCCTGGTTGACCACAAGGGCCTTTCCCGGCCCCAGGGTCCGGCCTATGACATTGGTGCCGATGAAAGACTGGAAGACCAACCAGGCGTCCCGGAATTCACCCTCTTCACCCTTATGCTGGCCCTGTTCGCCGGCCTGGGCGTAATTATTCTTATTTCCAAAATCAACAAATCTCATAGTGCCCTTAATTAAATTTATATATATATAAATCTATGCGTGCTGATCTAAAAATAAAAAAATCCCTCCAAATCCTGATATCGGCCATGGTTTTGGGCGGATTCTTATTAATGCCTCAGGCATCCTGGGCCGCTTTATGGGTGTCAGACCAGGGCGGCGCCAATCCCTGCATCCGCCAAGCTCTGCCGCCGACTCCGGCAACTACCTGTAACTCTTTGGTAACGGCCGCGTCCTCCTCAACCAGCGGGGAAAACATCTATTGCGAAGGAACATTTAATGAGCAAATCACTCTTGGTTCTTCAGCCGGCCATGACAACACTACCTGGGACAACTGGTCCGGCAATTCCTGTACAGTTGATCCGCCAAATCCTCCGACTGCGTTCTACGGATTCGTTCTGGGCGACGCGGGCAACCCGGCCCTGAATGTGACTATTCGCGATCTTACTATTACCACGGCAATTTTTGACGGGATTATGATCGGCTCTAACTCGCATAATGCCACTATTTTGAACAACACGATATCAAGCAGCGGAAACGGCATTAACATATCGTCTGGAACTGACATTGTTATATCTCAAAATAATATATTTAGCCACCAAGTTGCTGGAATTAACGGTTCTCGCGCAACACCGGATAGTTTTTCCGGCCTTTCCATCACGCGGAATGCCATTCATAATATTACAAATGGAGGCGGCGCGGGAGATGGCATTGCATTGGGCGGAACTGTGAGTTTTTCGGTGTCAAACGTGACTATCGCCAATAATTTTATTTACAGCAATGACCTTAATGGCGTGACATTTACCGCTTACGACGATTCAAATAGCGTGGTCAACAATAGTTTTGCTGATAATGATGTTGGCGTAAATTTGGGCGACTCCAAGGGCTCTCCAGCCACCAACACCGTCATTAGAGACAATATTTTTTCCATACCCAGCCGGGCAGCTTATGGAATTTACGTATATAATGCCGCTTCCACTTCCGGCCTGGCATCCAATTACAATGACTTCTATCTTGAAGGCGGCGGTTCTAATGCCGGTTATTGGGTCAGCGGCGCCCAGCAAACGCTGGCCAACTGGCAGACAGCTTCTTCCGGAGACGCCAATTCCACTGATGTAAATCCTCAGTTCGTCAGTGCTCCGAGCAACCTCCACATCCAGGCTGGCTCGCCAGTTAATGACCTGGGAACCACTATTGTAGGCATTAATGATGACTATGACGGCGACCCCAGGCCCTGGGGCGGTGCCTGGTCCATGGGTGCTGACCAGCTTGACGGCGGCGGCGGCGGTGGCGTGCCGGAATTCACCATCCTTACCATGATGCTCGCCCTTGGCGCCGGCATCGGCTTGATCCTGCTGATCGGGCGATTGAACAAGAAACACAATACAATCTAAAAAACCAGCCAAGGCTGGCTAAACATATTCATTAAAATTAATATTAATCCTTCAGATCAGACGGTCGAATATTAGTATCGATTTGTTTTTTATTAATAAAACCATAAACAAAAAACCAAAACAATCCAAAGTACATGATAAATAATATCCAGCCGGCATTAGTATGAAAAGTGTGGACGGCAAATTCAAGATCAATATAAATGGCAATTAAAAACAAAATAAAAATTCTTAGAATATTTACCAAAAATACGCCTAATATTCCGATTACAAACATTGATACCGCTCGCCAGGGAATCAGCTTTTTCCGGTCGATAATAACGATCAGGGCAAAAAGAAAAATAAACAAGCTAATTGATTCTATGCCAGAACATGGTGCTTCAATGCGTAAAGAAAATTCCGGAAACCCAATTACCGGCCCGAAATTTGACTCAGAGAAAGTGGGATTTTGACCAAAGAGTTGTAATAACCAAAAGACAGAATAACCGACTGCATCGGAAAAAACTTCCCAAAATCTCTTAAAATACAGGCTTAATTGAAAAAATATCCAACCCAGTACGGCCGAACCCAAAAGCGGCCAGATAAAATGTCTGATAAAAGTCCGGGAAAATAATGCCAGAGCCAGAAATATGACCACAAGAGCCGGTAGTAAATAACGAAGAAACACGATCAGATTAAAATGTTCAAGGGCAATCGGCTCATCGTAAATAATAAAGTTTTTCAGGGCAATAAAGGCAAATAATGCTCCTAAATGAAGCAGTCCAAAGAAAATCGCTTGTTTATACCGGAAAGCGAATTTTTTTACTTTAAAAAGCTTGTCTTTTGTCCAGGCAAAGAATACTAGCATCATTAAAAGAGGCAGGACCACGGAACTGCGGCCCACCACATTGAACTGGACAAGTTCTTTGGAAGAAGGGAAAAATTGCTTTTCCACAAAAATAATGACTACAAAAAGAATTCCGAGTGCGATGAACTGGAAAAATCCGGTTGAGAACTTGTCTTTGACTTTTTCTAAGGCTGGCATATAATATATTATACTAAGGAATAGTACATTTTTCAATGGGATGAAAGCGGATGTCACTACATCCGCCTATAAAAAACTGTTGGCGGACATGTGATGTCCGCTTTCAAGAAATACATGAAAATTTTCTACATAACCACCACTGTTCACATCTCTTCTGATTTCAATGAAGCGATCGGGGCGACCACGCACACGTTTTCCATTGCCAAGGAACTTACAAAAATGGGGCATGAGGTTTTTATTATTTCCGAGAAATATCCCAACGAAAAAGAGGTTGAAATGATTGACGGGATAAAAATATATCGTCTTAACCGGACTGTAGTTGGATCAGCTCAGTCCATCAAAAAAACACGAGCTCGTGTTTTATTGCGTCCGCTTCGTATAATCCCGAATACAATTTTAGCCCAGCATATTGCCAAACTGATCAGGCAGGAAAAAGCCGATATAATAATTGAAAGAGGCCATTCCCGCGGGGTCGGAGCTATCGCCTCAAAATTAACGGGCCGGCCCTTAGTTTTGGAAACTATTGACCATATTTTTTCTTTCATGTCGGAAAGGCGGGCCAAAGCTATTATTGCCTACACCAATGCTTTTTTCCAGCCGGCATACAAGAAAAAAGTGAAATTAGTTGATGCTGGCTTTGATCCTAGGTATTTTTATCCGGTCAAGCAGGAAAAAAAGTACGATGTTGCCTATTTGGGCGCTTTTAAAGAGTGGGATGGTCTGGAAGACTTGGTTGAGGTAGCAAGACGTTATAGAGGAATAAAATTTTTATTAATAGGAGACGGAGTACGGCGGGAAAGGGTTGAAGTATTGATTCAAAAATATAGATTAAAAAATATTACTATAACCGGAAAAGTGCCGATTGAAGAAGTGAAAAATTATTTATGCCAGGCCCGCATCGGCGTGGCTCCTTTTAACACAAAACTAAGTGAAAAAGGGGAATTCAAAAAATATGGTTTTTACTTTTCACCCCTTAAAATCTTTGAATACATGGCTTGCGGATTACCAGTAGTGTCAACGGATTTTCCTCTAATTAAAAAGATAATCACGCCTGAATGTGGGGAACTTTTTTCCGAAGGAGATGTCAATGAATTGGGTGAAAAAATCGAAAAACTCTTAAAAAATCCTAAACTTGGAGAAATTTCTGAACATAATAAAAAATATGCCCAAAAATATACTTGGAAAGAAGTAGCCAAAGACATTGCCTCTACATTTTAGGTTATTTTTGGTATAATAAATTCAATGAAAATCGGAGGATATCTCCTAATTTTATGTTTTGGAATCTTCGGAGCAGCCGGCATGGCCATGGCGGCTGATCTTTATGTTGATGATGATGGTTGCGCGGATATTGGAAATTGCCAGACCGCGGGAAGCCCGTGCTGTACGATCAATTATGCAATCGGCCAGGGTGCGAACGGCGACAGCATGAGCATCGCCGCAGGGACATATTTTGAAGATGTAAACCTGATTAAAGAAATTGACCTGCTCGGGGCAGGACGGACACAAACTATTATTGATTGCTCAGGCGCTTCGCCCGTTGACCATTGTATTGACGCCAATGCCCTAAGTGACGCGGTAATCATTCAGGATTTACAGGTTACCGGTGCCGGAACCGGCAAAGCAGGAATCTGGATCAGCCCTTCCGCAACTGCGTGTCCGGTTGTCACGCGCATCTGGGCCAACCGAAATATCAATAATGGCATTGATTCACGTAATTGTACGAATTATACGCTTGATGACGTTTGGTCTACCCAGAATGGCACTGGCTCAAATAGCGGGATTCAGATAATAATGAATTCATCCGGCACTTTGCAGAATTCAGAACTGGCCGGCGGCCCCATGGCCCTCGTAAGCACTCCAACCGGTGGTGGTATTGCCAATATTTATCAGTCGCGTCTATCAAACGGAGACGGTCAGTACCCTCCATCACTACAGGCATTTAATAGTATCTTTGCATGGGGCGGTCCTCCCGCCTATATATTTGGTTCACCCTTGTACTATAACAACATGTTTACCACCAACCAATTGAACCTATATAATGTGGTGGCTCCGGTTTTTTACAATAATATGTTTTATGGAGCTGAAGGGTATGCGCTCCGAAGATTGCTAGGTTCGAATTGCGGCACCTTTGATTACAACAGCTGGTACAACAATGGGGGTGATATATATCTCGACCAGTGTTCAAAAGGACCAAACACAAATAGTGATGATCCGAATTTCATAAAAACCGCTACCGGAACAGTCAGCTCCCTAACAGAAAGCGGTAGTAATGCCTATGACTTCGTGACAGACATCAACGTGAGCGGCAGTCCGTGGACAGCGCACCAGTTCATGATGGGCGGATATTACTTTGTGCCGGACGACGACACCCGGCATATGTGGTATATCATTGATAATGACGAAAATACTCTTAATGTGGCCCGACCGGAAATAGGGTATGCGCCTTCAGATTACGGCGTCGGCGCCAGTGATACGTTTTATGTCACCCGTTTTATCCGCGATAATACCTGGAGCGGAGTGGATAATGGCCTTACGATCGCGGCCGTGACAATAGATATTATGGGTACGGCCCGGCCGCAGGGATCCGGTTATGATATCGGCCCTTATGAAAGCGATGAGGAGCCGCCCGGACCTGGCGTACCTGAATTCACATATTTTACTCTTATTTTAACTTTATTTGCTGGAGCATCGGCAATTTTCCTAATCAGAAGAATAAATCATAATCCCTTGAAATAATCAGCATTTTCTGCCATAATGTTTTTATGAAAAAGTACGCCTGGATAATTACGATTATCCTTGTTTTAATTTTAGGCCTGGGCTTCGGCTGGATCTACTGGCAGAACCACGCATATGGCGCCTGGGGCGATGACAGTCCGGGTTATTTGTATTTGGCCGGACGCCTGCTTCAGGGCGAGCCTTTGGTTTATCAGGATGAACTCGTCCAAAAGGGGATAGAACATTTCGGCGACGAGCGCCTGGCCCGCTGGCTTACCCCGACCCATCATGAAATAATTTCTCCGGATGGCTGGCTGTCTTCAATATATCCGGTTGGCCTGTCTTATATTATGTACTGGACCGCAACTATTACTGGAAACGACCTTTCTATATATTCGGTTGTTCCGGTTTTGGCCGCCTTGAACTTAATATTAATCTTCTTAATTTGTCAGCTTTTATTCAAAGCACTTAAAATAAAAAAATGGGGCTGGGCATTTGGCTTGCTCGCGGCCATAACTGTCGGATTCTCAAGCTTATACTATGACTATGCGATTTCGCAGCCTATGCGTGAGATCCCTTCATTGTTTTTTATACTTCTTTCTGTTTATTTATTTTTGCTGGCTTTTTACCAATTTGAAAGCGGATTTCACAAAATCCGCCTATCATCCGGTGGTGGCGGACGTAGTGACGTCCGCTTTCAACTTGCTTTAATTATTTTAAGTATTTTATGTTTAGGCTTTAGCTTAAACATCCGCCATACCGGAGTCGCATTTTTACCCGCTTATCTTGTTTTGTTCGGTCTGTTCTGGGACAAGCAAAAAACCCGGAAAATAAACACGATGCAAATATCGCGCTTGCTCCTGGTTTTTGCCATCCTCATGATTATTCCCCTTGGCCTGACTATCAAAAACTCCGTGGATATTTCTGCAAACAAAGAGGCCTTCAAGAAAAAAGACACTTCCGGATCTGTAGTCGTATCAAATATTGATCATGTCACTTCATTAAGCCCGTTAAATATTTTCGAAAGCCGCGGAAAATTCAAAACTGAAAACGGGGGACTGAAGCATTATTGGGATATCATGAACAACCGGATGTCGTGGATCCCTTATTTCATGATCCTCGTCATAATCGGCATTATCTTTATCTGGCGCAAGAATAAATTTTTATCCGCCTTTCTGGCATTATGGGTACTTGGCTTTCTTGCTCTCTTCAGCATGTGGATCAATCCTTATTCCCGGTATATGATCGTGGCCTTTCCTGCCTTGGCCATATTAGGCTCTTTTGGCTTGTATTGGGTTTTATCGGTACTGATTCCATCTTTATTTAAATCCAAGCGCATATCGTATCTGGTGGGCGCTCTGGCGGTCCTATCGATTCTGGTCATCTATGTTCCGGCTTATTCTGAGGTAAAAGAAAATATAGAATTAGAAGTGTTAAAAAACAAGGCTATTTCTCAAAATGACCTGTTAACCTTAATTGAGATAGGTGATAGTATTAATCAAGAGCATGCTGGCTCGACTGCCCCGGCTGGCTCGACTGTCCTACCCCTAAAGGGGCAGGACAGTCTGCCGCCAATACTCATGTTTAGTGGCCGCTGGCAATATGGTTTGTCTGAAACCATGGAAACGCATACGGGCTTAAAAACAGTGCGCACGCCCATGGAACAGGAAAAGTTTGTGTTTGACAATGATCAGGTCAGGGAGTTCATGGACAAATTAATGGACGAAGGTTATACAATTTATTTCTGGCAGGATTCCGGCACCCAAGCAGTCACCAATGATTTCTTAAATAAAAATTATAATTTAAATGAATACGGCTCTTACCAGTTTGACCTGGTAGATGAAGTAAAAATATATGAACTTACCCCAAAAGATTAGCGACGTCAAAGCCTATCAAAAACCGCACGACAGCATATTTTCCACGCTGTTCACGCGGCGTCTTTCTCGTTTGTTCACTTTCTGGCTGATGAAGCTGGATCCGCGCGTTACGCCGAATCAGGTTTCCATGCTGTCCTTCATGATCACGATCCTGGCGGCCGTATTTTTCATGATGCCTTATTATTGGTGGCGTTTATTCGGTGTCGTTCTCTTACAGGTCGGTTTTGCTCTTGATTGCTCTGATGGTGAGATTGCCCGTATCAAGAACATGTCTTCCAAATTCGGGGCCTGGTTTGATTCTATTTCCGACCGCATCAAAGAAATGCTCATGTTCGCGGCCATGACTTATCTCTGGTGGTCGGAAACCCACCTTACTTTCGGCATTGTTATTGGCGCCGCGGCCATGGTTCTGTGGCTGATGGTCGGCTATCTGCGCGAAGCCAAAAAATCCAGCTGGCCCACCACGCGGACCGCTGAATTTTATATCACGGAAAAAATTTATTTAGGCACGGTCGACATCACCATTTATGCTGTTTCTCTGGCTGTTATCTTCAACATTGAAATATATTTACTGGTCTTCATCATTCTGATCAGTATACCGCTTATTATCAAGCAGGTTTTAAGTGCTTGGAGATTATCTAAAGCAGAATAATTTATTTTGTAAATAAAAAACTATCCTACCCCTGAAGGGGCAGGATAGTTTTTAGCTATTATTCTAAATAAGCTGAGAATATCTCTTCCAGTTCAGGTTTGTATTTATCACGGCAATCCGTATAAGTGGCCAGGAATTGATCCAGCGCCTTTTTGGCCGCTTTTAAATTTACTTTATTTAAATTCTCTGATTTGACATCCGGCATTTCATAGACAAGATCCAGATCTCCAATTACATAATCAACATCTTCATTTTCACCAGTCATAAAAAAATAAGAATCCATATAGAGAAAAATATTATTTTCAGCTGCCTTTACGGCTCCTTTAAAAATATTATTGGCCAGTTCTTCAAAGTTAGGAATTTCTTTAATATTTTCAAAACCTTTAGAATCCACATAGCTCCGATCAATCTCATCAATTGTTATAGCCAGGCAATATTTCCCCTCACCTGCAGCTGAGGTCATTAAAATGCTATTTTTGTCTTCACTTAGCCTATACGTAGGAAAAACTTTTAAGCCGGCTTTTTTTGCCTTGCTATGATTACTAAAAGCTTTTTTGGCATCCATGAGGGAATCAAAACTATCGCCAAGATCATCTTTATATCTTTTTATAACAAATTCTTTTTTATGATTGCCAATTTTTCCTTCCACTAAATAAACATCCCCAAAATGTCCGGATCCGACTTTTTCACCCTGGGTAATGTCCACATCAATTTTACCTTTAGGTTCCTGCCGTTCAAATTTCATAAATTTTATATATCAATATCATCCAGCATGCCGCTGATTTCACTTTTTTCCGTCTGATAATTAACAGGCTTTTTTTCTTTGTAAATTTCTTCAATAATTACGCCATCCATATCTTTCGGTACGGGCACATCCATCAGGTGCAGAATATTCGGCGCAATATCCTTGATGCCGATTTTTTGTTTGATCTTATGGCCTTCTTTGAAGCTGGGGCCATAGGCGATGAATACGCCGTCAAAATCATGTTTATTGGAAACCACGCCTTCTTCAAATAATTTTCCCGTGTGGAACTGGCCGTCCAGCCAATAGTCCGCGTGCTTAAAGAAAAGATCCGGGCACATAGTGGCCGTGTCTTCACCGTAAATTTGTTCTTTGGTAAATACATCAGAGACGACCGGTTCGCCGTCAGGGCCTTTGAGATTTTTAATTTTCCTTATAATTTCGTCACGAATTTGATTATATTCCTCGTCAGTTTTAACCACGCCATTTTTAAATTTCTTCGTATCATTAATATAAGCATTGGTCATATATGATCCTTTAGGAAAGCAACATTTGGTATGATCATAATCAATGCCGATATCAACCTTCACATTTACAGGCAGGTATTTTTTTACAACTTTATGATAAACATTTTTGGCCGGCTTTTCTAACCAAGGCATTTTCTCCATCAGATCAAAAATCGGTTTTCCAATGCTGAACTTTTTCTTTTTCGCCCGGACTTTCTCAGTCTCTTTAGCGCGGCGGGTCACAGCTTGCTTAAAATCATCTCCCGTAGATTTGGTTTTTAAGTAACCTTCTTTTTCCAGCCATTTATTGAAGAAAAAAGTCTTCTTGAATGATTTAAAGCCATGATCAGACATGATCATCAGATCAGCCCCTTCTGGCAGGCTATCCATAAACCAGCCGAGATATTCATCGACTTGTTTATAGATTCTAAGTGGGGACTCAGCCCTGTTTTCCATTAACTCGTCAAAAGAAGCATGCTGGATCCAGTCAGTTGATGAAAATAAATAAAAGAAGAAGTCCCAGGGTTTTTGCTTGAATAATTTTTTTACACAAGCCATTTGTTTATCTGCCAGATCAAGGACCGCATCAGCATAAGAGTCTTTTGCTCCTTTTAATCGGAGTGATTCATTTGGCGTAAGTTGATAATCTTTTAATTCCGGGATTTCTTTTTCCAAGCCTTCCGGCCAGATCCATTGGTCGCCCTGGGTCAGAATTGAAGTAATTACTACCTCGCCGGTCTTTCCTAGACGAGGAGGCCAGGAATTAGGCATGTTTACCGTAATTGGATGTTTGCTATTTTCATATATTATTTCTGGTAAAGTCTTTCCTTTAATATCTTTTCCCGAAGTAATATGAAATTGTGATAGATCTTCATCCGGCAATAAAAAGTCATACACCGTGTGTTTCCCCGGAGTTTTTCCTGTGGCAAAGCTGGACCAGGCTGTGCCTGTCATCGGCGGCATCGTGGACCATAAAATAGAAGAAGAGCCTTGGTCTAAAAGTTTCTTGAAATTCGGCATGACGCCTTCTTCGGCTAAAGGTTTCAGTAATTTAAAAGTTCCGCCATCAAGTCCGATTACTACTACTTTGTTCATATTTTATATTTGATTATATTTATGGAAAGCGGACATCACATGTCCGCCATACGTGCTTTGGCAGACGGGTTCATATAGGCGGATTTGTGAAATCCGCTTTCATGGCTATCTTGCCATGCGTCGGTCATACCGGGCGTATTCTTTATAAGATATTGCCGCTGATACGGCGGCAAAAATAATTTCTAAAGCGAAATAAATAATTAAACCTATTGCTACTTGATTTAAAACAATTGCAATTGTAAACAGAAAGTAACGATCAGCTTCTTTAAATAAAAGCGAATGGCGAAAGCTGCGCATGAACTGCGATTTAACTTTGCTATCCTCAACTGCTTTCTTATCTTTAATTTCGCCTTTAGTCTCTAATTGAAAAATTACTCTGTTCAACCGGGTAATATTTCTGAGAAACTGGAAAAATATGGTGCCGAAGGCAACAAAAAACAACCAGATCCATTCTGTCTGGTAATAAGCGGCAATAGTAAGAGATATTAAAATTATGCCGTCTTTGATTTTATCAGAATGATAATCATACCAATGGCCCAGCTTGCTCATCTGATTAGATAGGCGGGCCAGCTGTCCGTCAGCGCAATCAAATGCCAAGGCTAAATTAATAAGAACAGCCCCGATAATCATGTACCAATAATCTCTGAATCCAGCAAATAAAACACATGCGGCCATTACTAATAGGAATGACAGAGTAGTATAAAGATTAGGAGTTAGAAATTTTTCCCGAGTCCCGATGCGGGCAAAAATATTGCCCAGCTGGGCAATAAAATAATAAGCCCACAGGCCGTCTTCTTTTTTAATAACCCTTCTTGGGTCGTTTTCCTCCATTAAAGTGATTTAACTAATTCTTTGATCTTTTTTTTATCTAAATTCTTTTTTTCTAATATTGTGAACCGATCCGGTCGAGTATTGGGTGCCAGTTCTAATGCTTGCATTAATTCATCATCAGTCAGGCCAATATCTTCAGCCCGGGTTGGCAGGCCGATCAGTTCAAAAAACTTATTATAATTCTCAAAATCTTTTTTCCTTAATTTCTCAGCTATCAAAATACCCAGAGAAACCTGAAGCCCGTGCATGGACCGGCCCGGAAATAATTTATCAATCGCGTGGGATATTTCATGTTCCGCGCCCGAACAAGGGCGGGAAGATCCGGCAATATTCATGGCAATGCCTGATAGTATCAATCCGTTGACTAGGGTTTTTAAAAATTTCTCTTCATCAAGTTCCACTTTTTGGCACCCGGCAAACTTGCCATACATCAGGTCGGCCGCGGAATAAGCCAGGGATGCGGCAAAGTCATCCATTCCCTCTTTATTTTCGTCGTAAGCCAGTTTCCAGTCTTCTAAAGCAGAGAAATTAGAGAGCAGGTCCCCAGTGCCGGCTTTAATATTATCAATCGGGGCTGATTTCATCATATCCAGGTCAACTAAAATTCCCATGGGCATGTTCACGCCCAGGCTTTCTGTTAATCCAATGCTATTTTTTAAGACAGCCACAGGAGAAGCTAGTCCGTCATTAGAAGGTGAAGTAGGAATACTGATATAGTTTAGCTTAGCTTTGGTAGCGGCATATTTTCCCAGATCAAGAATGCGTCCGCCCCCGATACAAATTACGACGTCATTATTATTTTGCCTTAAGCTGATGCCAATCTCATCTCCCTCTGAAATAGAATTATCTTTGGCCAGATGAATGCCGGGTTCGCCGAATGATCGTACTATTTCATTCCCGCCCAGTTCTAAAACTTTCCGTTCTGAAATAATTAACGGTTTATCAAATTCAATATGATTTTCTTTCAGGACTTTTTTTAATTTCCGAAAAGCGCCAGATTCTATCTTTATAAAAAGGGGAGCAGGAATGTTTCGGGATATTACGGACATATTATGAAAGTCTAATATCTTTGATCATTTCCTTGGCGTCTACGAGATCGTTATGCGTATCAACTTCCATGGCCGGACGCCCTTTTGTGCTTAAGGGATGAATAGTCAAGCCCAAATCAATCGCTTTTTGCAAACCATCCTCATAATAAAGAGAGTCATCTTCAGACATTGTTTTTTCCAAACCTTCTTCAATTTGAGAAGCGTATTCCCGGCCGAGCTTCATTAAGCCAATATATTCACCTTTAGCTTCCCCGGGGTCAATTGATTTATGAATTTTGTTTATTTTACCTTGATCACAGAGCAGGACTTTCATTTCTTCTTCTGATAGCTCCTTTTCATCATCAATTGCCATAACATTTTTTTCCGGATGGTTAAGCAGGTCTTCTAAAATGCTCTGGTGAAAAATTGTATCGGAATTGATTATTACATGATCATCATCATGAAAAATTTCTTTAGTCATGTAGTAAGAATATATATTTCCTTTTTTCAAATATTCACCATTGTAAATAAGTTCTGTTCTTATGTCTGGTCTCTGAATTAAATAATCGGTTAAAAAAGTATCTACTGCCTGATGCCCGTGCCCGGTTACAATCGAAAAATCATACAAACCACAATTAACACAAACATTAAAAATATGTTCAAGAATGGTTTTGTCATCCAAAGCCAGTAATGTTTTTGGTATCTCATCGCACAGAGGGGCTAGCCTCGTACCTTGGCCAGCGGCCAGGATAATTGTTTGCATATTAACCTTTATTTTTTGTAATTAATTGGGAAAATAATGTTTTGTCATATTTGTCGAAAAATCGGAACAGCCAAAGGAATAATCCATAGAAAATGCCTGAAAATATAATGACGATAATAACATTAAAAATGTCCTGTGTAAAGTATATGAAGACGGACATAAAAGCGCAAGAGAGGACAACCGGAAAGACTTTTTTCAGGTAAGGCCAGATAGCGATGCGCAGGTGGGAAAAATCAACGATCATATAAGTCACCCGGAGCAAAACTTCGCAAATTACCGTCATATAAACGGCTCCCATGAAGCCGTAAGCGCCGATCATGAAATAATTGCCGATAACTAAAAATATCGTGTAGATCAAGACAATGATATTTTCCTGGTTTTGACGGTCTGATGTCGTTAATGATTGGCCGGAAATATTTCCCAGGAAGCGGAACATAATAAAAATGGCAAAAAATTGGAGAGCTTGCGCAGACGGGCCATATCCTTCATGCCCGTATATCAGTGAAATTATCGGGTCGGACAGCATCCACATGCCCACGGCCACCGGAAAGCCGAAAGCGGTAAGATATTTGAAAATAAAGGCGTGGACCCTCTTATATTTTTCCCGGTCAGTCTTAAAATATTTGAATAATAGAGGCAATCCGATTTGAAATATCATCTGGGGCACCATAAACAAGAGAACGACAAGCTTGGACGCCGCTGAATATAGGCCGGCTTGTTCACTGCCGGCAATGGCCGCGGTCATAATGATGGAAAGCTGCAAATACAGGATGAACATGACATTATAAAACGAGTACTTCCACGATATTTTCAGTTCGCTCCTGATCTGCTTTCGGTGGCTGAAATCGGGACGAATAAATCGGCGCATGTAAATATAAATAGCCAATGAAAGGGCTATATACCCGGCCAACTCCACTAATACGACCGCAAGAAGCAGCGTCGTTTTGGAAAGGCCGGTAAAAGAAAGGGAAATTACCGAAACCATGATCAGGGCACCGCAAATAATTTCAAAAACAGCTATTTTCTTCAGTTTGAGCAATATGCGTAAAACCGCCCGGAACGGTTTGCGGAATTCAAAGATCATGTAGGCCACGCCGAGTATCATGACCAGCATCATTATCTGGAACGAATACCCGATGGAAAAACCCACAACTAAGGCAACGGTATAAAACAGCAGGGAGGCAAATAGCTGTACCAGCAGGGTATTGCCCAGGAAAAACTTGATTTTTTCCCGCATATGCGACCCTTCCTTTATCATTAGGGTGGACATGCCGATGTCATTAGCTACTAAAAATGCATTTACCAGGGCGAGGGCCGTTGAAAATACGCCAAAAAGTTCCACCCCGAGCATGCGCGCGATCGTGATCTGGGTGACAGCATTAAAAACCTGGAATAAAATCCGGGCCGCCATTATAGAAGTTAAGTTTGATGCGATTTTTTTAAAAATCATTTCCTCCGGGAAATATTCGCCAAAAAGCCGAAATGCATGCAAAGGCCATTCAGCTTTTTATAATAAATATAGGCCAGCGTGCCTGGTAAAATCAAAATCAAAACCGGCGCTAGAAAATAATTCAGTCCTAATATCATCTGATAATACATGCGTTTTAAATTTATCAAGAATTTTTTCTGCTCGAGCAATTTATAATCATATATATGCGGAAAATATTTTTTCAAAAATTCATCATCATGAAACTCCGTAATATTATAATTATCAAAATTCTGGGTAATCCGTTTGGCAATCAGAGGCATGAGCTTGGCCGGATTTCTGTGTTTCACTTTCATGTCATTATTAAAAGTGATTTTCAGACCGGCATCTGCTGCCCGGGCCCCAAATTCCATATCACCGCCAAAAGCCAGCTTGTCTTGAAAACCATCCAGTTTTTTAAAGACATCTTTTTTCATGGCACAATTACGCGTATCAATCCGGTCCAGTTTTTCTTTTTTGGTAAAATCAGTGAAGATTTTTTCGTAAAAAGCCTGTTCTAACGCCGCCGTTTTATTGGCATTTATGCCTTCGTTCCAGCCAATTACTATATCTGAATTTTCTAAAGATTTTTCCGCCTGCTTTAGCCATTCGCGGTTAACTTCACAATCGACGTCAGTAAATGCCAATATCTTTCCCCGAGCTTTGAATCCGCCCATATTCCTGGCCCGATAAGACCCTCGTTTTTTTTCTTCTGTATATTTAACATTAAATTTATCGCTTACTTCCTTAATCTTAGTGTTTTCAGGTAAATTATTAACAACAATTATTTCCAGATTTTCCTTCGGATAATCCAGTTTTTTAATTGATTCTAAGCAAGCAGGCAGTAATTTTTCGCCCACAACCGGGATAATTATTGAGATCTTTATATTTTCATCCATGAGCGCTATTATAGTATAAACCTTGATTTTAATCAAGACCAATACCCCAAATAAATTTGGGGCTTGGTCAAATATGTTAAATTATTCAGCCCCCAATTCATTGGGGGTAAGATTGATTTTAATCAAGATATCTAATATACTTGCCCATATGAAATTAAATAAGCAATGGATAGCTATTATTCTTATTGCCCTAGTATTCCTGATCATATTCAATGCCGGACTATGGTTAAGATACGCCAATCTTGGCAGCATCGATTTTCAGAATGACGAATACTTCCATTTAGATGCCGCCACCGGATATTTAAAGACAGGGGAATTTGTTACCTGGGATTTTATGGCCGAAGAACCGATTACTGAATACACGCGGGCATTTCCTTACACATGGTTGGTGGCCTCAAGTTTTACAGTGCTTGGTACAAATGAATTTGCCGGCCGCATTATGTCTGTAATTTTTGGCATCATGCTTTTACCGCTTGTTTATTATTTGTCATACCGATTATCAAAAAATCATATTGTGGCTTTGGCCAGCATGGCTCTGATTGCTTTTGACCAGATATTTATTTGGTCGTCCCGTTTATCGCGGATGTATTCTATGTTTGTGTTTTTCTTTGTTCTGGCTTGCTGGCTGATATTTTTAGGACTGGAAAAAAATAAAACTAAATTTAACTGGTATTATCTCGTCCCCGGAGCATTAGTCCTTGGCTTTGCTTATTTAGTCCATGAATCAGCCTTATTATTCGGGCTAAGCCTATTATTTTATTTTGGCGCCAATGCCATCCACTTATTAATCCAGAAAAAATTCAAGTGGAACCGGTATTTTACTTTTACAGCCATTTTTTTAGGAGCAATAATAATCGGCCTGCTATTTCAATTTTTAATTGCACCCATAGTAATTCCGGATTACATCACCATCAGGGATGAACCAGCCTGGGAATATTTAGGCTTTCCCTTCAATCAGATCAGAATTGCCTATCTCGGCTGGATAGTCTTAGCTTTAGGATTACTCGCGGCCTGGAAATGGAATAAGCTGCGCGTTTATTATTATTCCATGTTTATCCCTGTTCTGATATTCTTTACATTTTTTGCCGGGCGGTATTCGGCGAAGAAATATATAATATTTATTATTCCGTTTGTTTTAATTTTATATTCTGATAGCTTGTATAATATTTCTAAAAAATTATTCAAGAAAAAATACGCTATTAACCTTGTTTTCATAATCTTATTTCTGGTTACTGGCCCTATTCTTTCTTGGCCTGGCATTGAAGCCAGCGGGATTTTTCAAAAAGCCAGAGCTGACTGGACCTACCAAGATGATGAAGTCCATAACTTTTCTGAGGCGTACGCATATATAGAAGATAATGCTAAACCAAAAGAACCCGTTATCATCCAGGGTGTGCACACCTACTATTTTTCCAATCCTGACCTTAATATAAAGAAGCTAAAGAAAGACAAGCAGTTCACGAGAGGTGAACTCAAGAAAATTGTTTCAGAAAATAAGACCGGTTGGGTTGTCTGGCCCAAATACAAAGAATATCACTTGCGCTACAAGCTGAAAAAATACGTGAAAAATAATATGGAAAAAGTGGAGGATTTAAATGATACTAATATGCAGGTGTATCGCTGGAGTGATCAGACTTTGAGGAAAAAATAAGTTTTCTATATCGATACAGTCCAAAATATGTAAGCACGGCAATGGCTAATACTTCTGTGGCTACAGTTGCCCAGGCCGCTCCGATCGTGCCAAAGTTTGGAATTAATATAAAATTCAACCCGACATTAAGCAGAACGCCTAAACCGGCCTGAAAAGTGATAATTTGCGCCAGATTAGCCGCGTTTAATATAAATGGAAAGCGGTTTATTAGGTTAAGCATAAAAGACCATACTAATATTCCTAAAATAGGAATAGCCATATCGTATTTTCCCGCGTAAATCCATTCCACTAAAGGGCCACGGATCAGATAAACAAATATTGCTACAGGTACGGCAATTAAAACGGCGTAGCTAAAAATTTTATTCACTACTTGGGTGAATTCTTTTTTATGGCCAAATGTTTTAGATAAAATCGGATAAAAAATAATATCAAAAATCGTGGGGATCATAATTAATGCAAACACCAAATTATAAGCCGCATTGTACCAACCCACTTCCGCGTCGGTCCGCATAGCTGATAACATAACCGTGTCTATTTTAAAGTAAAGCACGACAAATATAGAAGACAGGGCAAAAGGCCAGCTACGCTTCAGGGTCATTTTCCAGAATTTAGTGTCCCAGCCCAGCTTAAAACCAGTAAAATATTTTTTAATAAGACTATAACTCACGATAAATGCAATCAGAGTCGCGATCACATAAGCGCTCATTAGCGCCTGAGCGCTCAAATTCAGAAGAATAAAGGCCATGCCTATGGCAAATAAACATAAGTTGTAAACGATCTTAGTAATGGCTTCATATTTCATTTTTTCCCAGGCGCGGAACACGGCAAAGAAAAATTCCACAAAACCAATGCCCACCACATACAATGCCGCGATATAAGTTAATTGACGAGTAACAGGATCTTTACCTAGTAAAAACAAACACAAAAATATCAATCCAAAGGTCAGCAGAGATAAAAATATTTTCAGTGTAATAAGCTGCCCAATATATTGCTTGGTCAGGTCTTTGTGTTTAGCCAGTTCCCGGGTAATATATGCGCCCAGGCCTGCGTCTCCGAATAAAACCAGGATGCCAACGAGAGAGATAGCAAAAGAAAATTGACCATAAAGTTCATCGCCTAAATATCGGGCAATAAAAATCATTAACAAGAAAGCCACAAACTTTCCCAGTCCTTGTCCGATTGTAATCCAGATTGTATTGCCTAAGATTCTTTTTATCATTTATAAATTTCTGTTTCTAAATCTGATTTGTATTTTTTAAACCATTCTCTTACTAGCTTATTACTTACTATTTTAGATCTTATAACTTTTCTTCTCTTCCTCATCATTTCCGGCATAAGCCTGAAAAAATCAGCCCATGCCTTGAAAGTAAGTTTAAAAAGAGAGCCTGAGCCAGCTTTTGATTTGGTTTTCGCAGCCGGACCTGATTTTCTGAAAAATGCCGCATTTAAAAGATGAAGATATCTGACCGGGGTAATAATTAGAAAAGCATAAACTGCACTCCAGAAAGGAAAGTCTTTTAAAATATTGAAAAGGCGGTTGCGTTGAATATGAAAGGCTTTAAAAGGGGAGTGAGACACGCCTGTGGCTGAATGGACGTGATAGACGACTGATTTATGGGAATACCAGCTTGTATAGCCAGCTAATCTGGCTCGCCAGCATATATCCACGTCTTCATAATAGGCAAAATACGTATTATCAAAAAATTCGCCGTCGCCTAGGTCAATATCCTCTAACATCTTTCTGGAATACAAACAGGCACCAGCTGACGGCCCGAAAATTTCCATATCTTTTTCAAACTGGCCTTCATCTTTTTCTTTGTATCCTAAATTAATGCCGCCTCCGTCCCTAGAAATTAAAACCCCGATTGCATTTATCAGATCTTTTTCATAATAAAACATCATCTTAGATGACACTGATCCAATTTTCTCATCTTTTCTAATAATATTCATCATTTCTCCTAACCAACCAGATTCAACTTTCGTATCATTATTAAGCGGAGCGATATATTTTATCTCAGGATCCTTAAAAGCCTCTTTAATGGCAATATTATTACCTTTGGCAAATCCCGTATTTTTATCAAGCGCAATTAACGTGATTTTATCTTTGTAATTGTCATTGATGAATTCAAGCGAACCGTCATTAGATCCATTTTCAACTAAAAATATTTCAAAATCAGGATAATCTAAGGCCAAGACAGAATCCAAACATGTCTTAAGATGTTTTAATCCATTGTAATTAAGGATTACGACACCAACTTTAGGATTTTCCATATATTCTTGTCCCAGTTAAATTTATCATGAATTATTTTCTTTTCGGCCTCTCCATTATAATCCGCTTCCATTGCTAGTTTGATCTGTCTGGCAAAATCATCAACATCATTTTCTTTGGCATAAAAACCATTTTCACCGAGCAAGTTCTTATTATTCGGCGTATCAAAACAAACAACGGGCAAGCCAGCGGCCATATAGTTAATAATTTTTCCCGACGCTTCTTCTGTGCCAGTCGGTTTGGGGTCTACTCCAACTTGTGCTCTCGCCAGATATTCCGGCATCTTAAAATAATCTACCCTGCCAATAAATTCAACATTATCACCAGCCTTGGCTTTATATTTTTCCATGACCGGATATCCGATTATTTTTAACTTATATTCCGGCAATTTGTTCATTGCATCCAGCAGCATATTAATGCCCTTATGATCAGACAGGCCGCCCGCATAAATTAAAGTATTGGCTTCTTTTTTAACATCTACTTTAAAAAAATCTGTATCAACGCCGTCTTCAACAACAATCACTTCTCTTTTTGCTTTAAAAGCAGGGGATGACGCCACAATAAAATTGGGCAAAGCATTAATAAAATTTTCCATGAAAGTAAACAAATTTTTCAGAAAATTGCTCTTAATAAAATTATGCGCCCACATTTCAGAAACCAAGCTTCCCTGAGCATCAAAAATAATGGGCAGGCGGCCAAAGTGGAATAAATTAATCCACCAGGCAATCCAGCAGCCCTCATGTAAATGAGCATGGATATAATCATATTTTTTCCCATAACTTCCGGCGAGTACGCGACCAAGCAGTAATATGTCCAAATAAATTTTATGCCAGGAAGCACCGGCTGACTCCTTTTTATACCAGGGCACATCCATGATCCTTCTGATATCCAGGTCGCCCACATCACGGCCGTTGTGATACGTAAAAATGACCGGGTTGTGGCCGGCCTTTTTCATTGCTTTCGCTTCTTCGTATATTCTTATGTGGCAGCCCCGGTCCGCAAAAAACGGCGTCGGCGCGATCACCAGAATGTTCATGTTATTTTTTTATCACGCTCTTGATGTTATAAGGCGTACGATTGTTGTTGTAATAATTCTTTACCATGATTTCCGCAAGTAATCCGGAAACAAATAATTGAATACCAACC
This sequence comes from Patescibacteria group bacterium, assembly GCA_018822435.1. GTDB lineage: Bacteria > Patescibacteriota > Patescibacteriia > UBA9570 > JAHJKD01 > JAHJKD01. The sequence goes on along the minus strand of JAHJKD010000021.1, from coordinate 38,482 downwards.
AGAATCAACAAGATAGATATTAATGGCCAGATAGATTCAGCTAAAGACATTAATTTCATTATGCGCAGTACAGCCAGGACTAATAACATAATACAACCAGCCATAGTAAAGATAATGCCTGTGCCCCCGAACAAGTGCAATGGCCGGGAAGAATATTTGCGCCAGAACCAGACACCGATCATATCGACCAGGCCTTTTAAAATTCGGCTGGATTTGTATTTAGTTTCTCCGTGCTTGCGCGGATCATGCTGAACCTCTACTTCGCCGATCTTATAACCCTGCCAGTTTAAAATTCCCGGGATAAATCTGTGGATCTCTCCGTATAAATTCAAATCAGCAAAACATTCCCGGCGATAGATCTTTAAAGTACAGCCGGAATCATGAATGCCTTCGTTTATAAATATTTTCCTTAGAGAATTTGCTCCGCGGGAAATTAGATGTTTGTCAAAAGTGTCTTGTCGGTTTTTTCGCCATCCAGAAACCACATCATAGCCTTCTTTTTGTTTTTGAATCAGTTTAGGAATTTCCTCTGGTGGATTTTGCAAATCTCCGTCTAGGGTTATTACAAATTCTCCAGTTGCTTGCTTAATACCAGCATCTAAAGCGGCAGTTTGGCCAAAATTTTTCCTGAAATTAACAACCGTAATAGGGGATAATTCTTCAAGCATTTTCCGCGTACCATCAGTACTGCCGTCATTAACAAAAATAACCTCATATTCTTCATTGAGATTATCCATAGTCGGCTTGATTCGGGCAAAAAGTTCCTTTATATTTGCCTCTTCATTGTATACTGGTATTACAACTGAATATTTCATAGCTACATTATTCTGCCAGAAATATTAATTTATGTCAATCTTACTTAGTTTCGTAAATAATCATTTCTCGACCCTCTTTTAATTCCTCTCTATATATTTCCTGGAATAATAATTCATCAGAAAATTTATTATAATCTCCAGGGGAAGATCTGGGCCCCATTCTTGTGTCAAAAATAAAATATTTAATATTATTTTCAATCATATAATCATAAGCTGTCTGTGCGTCTTCTGATTTAATAATCACTTTTACGGGTTCTTGTTTGTTTTGTTTATTAAGATCCCTTGTTCGTCTGAATGAAAACGCTGGCTCATTGAATGTTAGGGCCCGAAATTGGATAAGTGTATTGACATCAGTCATAAATTTGTAATCCTGGTCAAAATTCCCCGCGGCCCAGGCAGTTGCTTTAAAATACGGCCAAGGCATATTAAATTTTATCTGGCTCATCATAGAAAAATAATTCACCGTGCCAATTATGATAATTAAAATACCTATACCGGCAAAAAAATATTTTGATTTCTTAAATATATAAACAAAAAATACACCTGCCAATAAACACATGGGAAAAAAGAGTAACAACAAAAATCTTTCTGCAAATATCTGTAAGCCAAAAAGAGTTTGATATATGCCTAGAAAAATAATTAAAAAATAAGCACTTAAGAAAAATATGGTAAACATATTATCCTTTCGTTTTTTTATGAGGAAAATCAATCCTAAAATAGCCAAGGGAATAATTACTATACCTAGATAAGAAATATAATTTAGGCTGAATGGATCAATGTTTTCCGAATACCCGCCCACTAAGCCGTCCGTTAAAAATGAAAGTGTTTCCAAAATTTTGCCTCCTAAAATTATATCTGCTATTACCCCGGCAATAAATGGAAAGATAAATACTCCCAGAGATATAAAAAAATATTTTTTTTGGATTTTTTTATTTCGATACAAATAATACAAACATGAGCAAAAAAATAAATAAAAAATGATCCAGAATACCAGGCCGGATTGGTGATGAAATGAAAACATCGCCAGGGTAGTAAGAAGTATAATATAAAATATCTTTGTATTTATTCTCGTAAAAAATTTAAATGCCAAAATCACGGCCAGAAGAAAAAGAATGAAAGAAAAATTGCTAGTGCGCAGTAAAAAGAAGGAGGCCAGGTCATAACCCTCAAATAGCAATTGATCGGCTCGAAGTATAAAAAGGAAAGTCACTAACAAGGCGGCCCAGGAGTTTTTTAGAATAATTTTCCCTAGCCAAAAAGTAAATATAGGAATAAATATTACTTGTAATAATAAAAGTAGCACTCCGATATAAGGAATAATCTTTACACTAAAGCCACTTAAGCCGGCCAGCAATAAAAAGAGGGATGGGGTCAGGTCATAAGCTTCAAAATTCCCGGCAAAACTTATGCCTTGATCAGCAATGATGTTCTTAGCCTTTTCAAAATAAATAATACTATCTGTATTAGATGAAAAAGGCGCTTCAAGAATTATACTTATATGAGAAGTTAGTAATATGATAATAAAGGCCCCAAGGGCGATGAGTGGCAAGTATTTTTTTAGAAATTCATTCATTGACATTGGCTATTAGTCTTACTATAATATACAAGTTAATTAAAAAAAATCAATCATTTTAATGGATTTTCTTGATTTACTTAGAATTGTCTTCGGGTTAATATACTTATTATTCTTACCTGGCTTTCTTTTAAGCTTTCTTTTTTTCAAGAGTAATTGGATCTGGTTGGAGAGAATTCTCATCAGCATAGGCCTTTCCATGGCGATAGTTCCGGTGGCAATTTTCCTAATGAATTTAATTGGTTTTAAACTTACAACTCTTAATATTTTTCTAGAAATTCTGTTAATATTGGCAGTTCTAGGCGGACTTATTGCCTTTTACGGAAAAAAAATCTTTAATAAAAAAAATACATGAATGTTTTAGTAACTGGGGGCGCTGGTTTTATTGGTTTTTATATTTCCAAGGTTTTGCTCGAAAGGGGAGATAATGTGGCGGGCCTAGATAATTTTAACGATTATTATGATCCCAGTCTTAAAGAAGACCGGATTAAGCTTTTAGAGAAAAATACTAATTATAAAATATACCGTACAGATTTTTCTAATTATGATGAATTAGAAGAGATTTTTAAGAACGAAAGAATTGATAAGATCTGCCATTTAGGAGCCCAAGCCGGAGTTCGTTACTCATTGGAAAATCCGCATGCTTATGAAAAATCAAATCTAGCCGGAACATTAAACATATTTGAAGCGGCCCGCCATTTTGAAGTAAAAGATGTTGTGTATGCCTCTTCTTCATCTGTTTACGGTATGAATAAAAAGATTCCTTTTTCTGAGACAGATAATGTTGATAACCCGATTTCTCTCTATGCGGCTACAAAAAAGGCGAACGAACTTATGGCCTATACTTATCACCACTTGTATGGCATTAATATGACCGGATTGCGCTTTTTTACGGTTTACGGTCCTATGGGCCGGCCTGATATGGCCTATTTCTCATTCACTAAAGACATTCTCTCTGGCAAGACAATCAAAGTTTTCAACAACGGAGACTTAAGAAGAGACTTTACTTATATCGACGACATCGTTGCCGGTGTTATTAAATGCATAGACAATCCCTTCCCATATGAAATTATTAATTTGGGAAATAATAAGCCAGTCGCTTTATTAGATTTTATTCAGACCATAGAAAAAGAATTAGGACAAGAGGCTAAAAAAGAAATGCTGCCCATGCAGCCAGGGGATGTTTTAGAAACATACGCTAATATAGATAAAGCCAAAAAGTTACTTGGCTATGATCCAAAAACAGATATTCAATCAGGCATAAATAAATTTATCTCCTGGTATAAAGAATATTACAAAATATGAAAAAGGCTTTAATTACTGGAATTACCGGTCAGGATGGTTCTTATCTGGCGGAACTTTTATTGGATAAAGGATATGAAGTCCATGGCATTATCCGCCGGGCCAGTACGTTTAATACCGGTCGAATTGATCATCTGCATAATGATCCAAACATTAATGGGGTAAATTTGTTCCTGCACTACGGGGATCTAACCGATTCTTCTAGCTTAAGAAATATTATATTTGAAGTTGAACCAGATGAAGTTTATAATTTAGGTGCCCAATCACATGTAAAAGTGAGCTTTGAACTGCCTGAATATACAACTGATGTTGATGCTATCGGAGCCGTTAAATTATTAGATGCAATTAAAGAGCTAAATAAGAAGAAGCCGGTCCGATATTATCAGGCCTCCTCATCGGAGATGTTTGGCAAAGCACAAGAAGCTCCTCAAACAGAAAAAACTCCTTTTTACCCCCGCAGCCCGTATGGGTGCGCTAAAGTTTTTGCTTATTGGATTACTGTTAATTACAGAGAATCATTTGATATTTTCACTACCAACGGAATTTTGTTCAACCATGAATCTCCGCGACGAGGCGAGACTTTTGTGACCAGAAAAATAACCAGGGGCTTGGCCCGGATAAAAGCCGGCCTTGATGAAAAAATATTGTTAGGTAATCTGGAAGCCAAGCGAGACTGGGGCCATGCCCAAGATTACGTCGAAGCCATGTGGCTCATGCTCCAACAGGACAAGCCCCGGGATTATGTGATCGCGACCGGAGAAAATCATTCCGTAAGAGAATTCTGCGAAATTGCTGCTCCCCATTTTGATATTGACCTCGAATGGCAGGGAAAGGGCACGGAAGAATCAGGCATTGATAAGAAAACAGGTAAAACAATAATTGAAATAGATGAAAAATATTTTCGACCGGCTGAAGTAGAAGAATTAATCGGTGATTTTTCTAAGGCTAAAAAAGAACTGGGCTGGAAACCAAAGATTTCTTTTAATGATCTTGTTAGAGAAATGTGTGAATTTGATCTTAAGCAAACCAATGGATAAAAATTCAAAAATATATATTGCCGGCCACCGGGGCTTGGTCGGATCAGCTATCTGGAGTCGTTTAGAAAAAGAAGGCTATAATAATTTGATCGGTAAATCTTTTGATGAATTAGATTTAAGAAATCAACAAGCAACGAGTGATTTTTTTAAAGAAGAAAAGCCTGAGTATGTTTTCTTGGCGGCTGCTAAAGTTGGGGGAATTCAGGCTAATGATGAATTCAGAGCGGATTTTATAAATGATAATATACAGATTCAAAGCAATATAATAAATTCCAGTTATAATAACAAAGTTAAAAAACTTTTATTCTTGGGATCAAGCTGTATTTATCCGAAAAATTGTCCGCAGCCGATTAAAGAGGAATATTTATTAACTGGTGAGCTAGAACACACGAATGAGCCCTATGCAGTTGCAAAAATTGCCGGACTAAAAACATGTGCGGCTTTTAATTCTCAATATGGAACTAATTACATCTCTGTGATGCCCACTAATTTATATGGACTAAATGATAATTTTGATTTAAGCACTTCACATGTTATCCCGGCTTTGATCAGAAAATTTCATGAAGCAAAAATAGAGAATAAACTCTTTGTTGAAGTATGGGGTACAGGCAAACCTAAGCGTGAATTTCTCTATAGCGATGATTTAGCTAATGCCTGTATATTTTTAATGAAGAATATTAATTATCCTGATTTAAAAACTCATGTCAATATTGGAACAGGGGAAGATTTATCTATTAAAGAATTAGCCGAATTAATTCAAAAAATTGTTGGTTATTCGGGCGATATTAAATGGAACACTTCTAAACCGGACGGCACGGAGAGAAAATTATTAGATGTAACAAAAATAAATAACTTAGGCTGGAAAGCAGCCACAAAGCTTAGAGATGGATTGACTAAAGTATATGAAAACTATGGTTAAGAAATGGGCTAAATTAATTTGGAGTTCACCCACAATCACCCAATGGGCCCAGAGCCTCATGGGTATTTCAAAATTTTTAATTTTAGCCCCTTTTCTTTTACGCGTATTTGAAGCCGACGAAATAGCCGTCTGGTATTTATTTTATTCCATTACCGCTCTGACTCAACTTCTCGATTTTGGATTTTTCTCCAGTTTCTCCCGCATGGTTTCCTATACCATGGCCGGAGCAAAGGACATTACTCATTTTGAAGGCAATGACCCTAAAAAGCACGGCGATGGCACGGCCAATTGGCCCTTGATGCAAAAGTTATATGGGACTATCGGATCCATATATTTGATCTTAACCGGAATCGTCTTCATATCCCTGGCCATTTTTGGGACAATATTTGTATATCGGACAGTTACATTGGCGGGCGGAGGTTCAGATTTATGGATAGCCTGGATTATTCTTTTTTGCGGCTTTACTCTTATATTCTTTGGAAAAAAATATCAGAGCGTCCTAATTGGCATGAATAAGGTGGCTTTAGTCAATCGTTGTTTATTTTTTTCTCAGGTAATTTCTCTAATATTATCCATTGGCATCTTACTTTATATGCCAAGTATTTTATATTTAATTATAATCCAACAGTTAGCCAGTATTATTGCCATGATTATAATGAGATTCTATTTATTAAAATTAGAGAATAAAAAATACCGCGCCTTTAAGCCCTTTTCCCTTGATAAGAAATTATTTCGGTCAGTTTGGGCTCCGGCCTGGCGTTCCGGTCTTAGTGATTTATCAAATCGAGGCGTATCCCAGGGCAGTGGCATCATCTTTGCTCAATTCGGCGCCACGCCGGATGTGGCTGCCTATTTATTTTCTTTGCGCCTTATCACAGTTATTTATCAGTTGGCTCTTGCTCCATATGTTAGTCATATTCCCGTTTTTTCCAAATTACGGGCTCAAGGAAAATTGGAAAAACTTGCCGCTCTTACTAATCGGCAAACGAATATCGGCTTGTTAATTTTCAGTTTGGCCGCGTGTCTGACCGGAATATTTATTGAACCGCTTTTAGTTTTAATTAAAGCCAATGTTGCCTTCGTCCCTGTTGCTATTTGGGCATTAATGATGGTAGCCTGGTTTTATGACATGCATAATTTCACCAGAATCCAGTTATATTACACCACCAATAAAATAATTTATTATAAACATTATATTGCATCGGCCATCATTTTCCTGGTATTGGTCGCCCTCACCCTCGGACGCTGGGGCATAGTTGGGATTATTTTAGCTCAATTAGTATCGCGCGTGGTTATATTTAATTGGCAGCCATTGGTGAAGTCCCTAAAGTCAGTCCATCAAAATATATTTATCTATTTGAAAAAAGTTGTTGTCCTTAATCTGCTACTACTGGCCGTTGCGATAGTAATATTATTAATGGCCAAATATTAATGCCTACCCAACCATTTTTCAGCATTATTACGGTTGTTTATAATGGTGAGGAAGAGATCGCTTCCACGATTAAAAGTTTGATCAATCAGGATAATAATAATTTTGAGTTTATTATTATTGACGGAAATTCAACTGATGCAACTGTCCCTATCATTAAAAGATATAAAGACAATATCGATATCATGGTTAGTGAGGCAGATAATGGCATTTACGATGCGATGAACAGGGCAATCAAACGTGCGGCTGGCCAATATATATTTTTCCTTAATTGTGGAGATAGGTTCTGCAATGATCAAGTATTGAGCAAAGTAAAGGAGAATATAAATAATAATGCGGAAATTTATTATGGAGATATAATTATTGAAAAATCAAGCCGTGAAAAAAAATTGATAAAGCAGGAAAACAAATCCCCTGAAAATTATTTTCAACCGGGCATAACCCAGCAAAGCTTCTTTGTTCATTGCGATGTTTTTAAAAAAATTGGCGTCTTTGATCCGGACTATCCCGTAGCCGCCGATTACGAATGGCTGGCCCGAGCCGTAAAAAATAAAATTTCTTTCCAATACTTAGGAATGCCGTTCGCAACCTTCAAAATAGGCGGTGTAAGCACTCCTAAAAGCCGGCGTGAATTCATAAAATTGGAAAAAGAAAAAAGGGACATTTATAAAAAATATAATATTAAGGAGAAAAATAAATATAAATCAATATTACTTTCTGCGATGCCGATTAAGATTAAAAATTACTTAACCGGTTTTTAGTCCGTCCAATCAGACTCTTTGTAAAAATATTTCCAATAGGGATCAGTCCCTATTTTTATTTTTTCAATTTCTTGTTCAGACAATCTCTTTTTCCAGTTATTCAAAGCCTTGGCCGTATTTAATTTAATGGCATGCCTGTCTTCAACGGCCACTTCCACCTCTTTTCCCCTGGTTGTATCCAAAATAAAATTTTTAATTTTTTTAGAAAAATCCAAATCAAGATATGTAAATATTTCGGCATATTTTTTCAAAGGATCTTTGGCCAGATCTTCATATCGGATAAATAGCCATTCATCATGCTTCTCTTTTAGTTCGTTGATAAAATAATACATCAGGTTCCAGGTTAGTATGCCTTGGTCGATTATGTCGTGTTTCTGGACAGCCTGTTTCTCGATCTCTTCTTTAAATGGCCCTAATTTTTTCATCAACTCTGGTTGGGATAATATATCTTTTGCCGGAAAAGCCCAATTTAGTTTTTTTCGGCTGCTAATAAAAGCCGCCGGATGTCTAATTAATATAACCGGTTTCATGTTGAAATTTTTTACCAGCCATTCTGTCGAAAATATAGCAATCGGATCTTTAATAAGAGGTCTCTTATTGGTTATTCGATAATATTGCCAATCTAGCCATTGTTTGGCTCCTACGGTCAAACTACGGCTTAATTGGGCTCTTGTATTGTATTCATAATGCAAGGTCCTGTTAAAACATTCTGAAAATTCATGTTCATTAATTTCATTAACATAAAAAAACCACTTGTCAATCGGGCAATTACATATGCCCGGGTGGCATTTTAAGTTAAACGGTTCATGGATATAACCGACTTCAGGGGATTTGCTGATAATTTTACCAGCCCAGGTTGATCCGGAACGCGGCCCGCCTGTAATCAGTATAGGGCTTGAATTATTCATATATTTCTATTATTATATCTGTTGTATCTAAAAAATCAATATGATAGAAAGAGTAATAATTATCCAGCCAATTTACTTCCCCGATGTAAAAGCCACAGAAATGTTTGGTTATGTTGATGCTTTGTCTAAAAAAGACGATTTAGAGATAAATGTTATCTGTGCAAAGCAACAAGATGATCAGGGACAAATAGAAGAAAACGTAAAAGTTTTTCATACTAGGGCAGATGATAGCATCTCATTGGGAAGTATCTGGAGGTTTTTTATTGATGCCAGGAAGATTATTAAAAACAAATCTAAAGCTGATAATAAAAAGACAATTATTCATTACATCCAGCCTTCACCAGCCGTTGCTTTATTAATAATTTGGCAAAAGATATTTTTTCCAAGTAAGATTATTAAATCATTTTATGACATTAAGACCGGACCAATAAGCCGGGGGCTGGTGCATGTTATTGGCCGGTGGCAAACCGTGATGGCCAGTTTATTTGCTGATCAGGTCAGTATTATTGCGGAAGTATTAAAAGATGAGATTTTTCCGAAATTAATTCAGAAAAATTTTAAGAAAATAAAAAATATTAAAATTCTTCCTATTGGCGTCAATCAGGAAAAGTTTTTTGCTAAGCCGTCAAATCTTCTCCAAAAAGAATATAATATTGATTGTAAGTGCAGAATATTCCTTTATATTGGGACGCACGGCAAGGCTAGAAATCTAAAAATTATAATTGATTCCTTTAAGGACATCAATCAGGGGCAGTCTGACTCTTTCTTGATATTTATTGGCCAGGGTGATGACAGGGAAAATTTAATTAAATATGTTCAGGAGAACAATTTAAAAAAAATATTATTCCATGAGGCTGTCCCATTTGAAAAAATCCCAGATTATATAAATAGTGCGGATATCTGTCTGGCCTACGATCCTTTTGAAAATCAACCTCCGTTAAAAACAATCGAATGCCTGTCATGTAATAAGCCGACAATTGTTTCGAACTCACCCGGCGCTTCCGAGTTTATTACTTGGTTTGATGATGAGATGAAAAACTTGTTGATAAAAGTGGAGGAAAAAGATATTATTCGGGCTATGAAATATGCCCTTCAAAATTTTGATACATTAAAACTGAAACCATGGGATAGGATCGTAGAAGATCATAACTGGGATTACATAATTACAAATAAATTAATGCCTTTTTATAATGACGCGTTCAAACAATAAAAAATTGGATTTTGTCGGCATCGGAGCGACCAAATGCGCTACCACCTGGATTTACGAATGCCTGGCCGAGCATCCGGATATTTGCATGTCTAATATAAAAGACACAGGTTTTTTTAGCCATGATGAAAATTATAATAAGGGTTTAGATTATTATTTCTCAACTTATTATAATCAATGTAAGGATAATCAAATAAAAGGGGAGTTCACGACTGATTATTTCAACGATAAGTGTGCAGCCAGGTTCAAAGAAAATTTTCCGGATATAAAAATACTAGTTTGCTTGAGAAAACCGATTGATCGGTCCATGTCTTTTTTTTATCATGCCAAATTTGATTCGCATCATGATTTAAAAGATTTTGATGATTTAATTAAAGCTGATACAAATCAAATTCTTGAAGACAGCTTATATGCAAAAAGATTAAAATATTATTATGAGTTATTCGGCCGGGAAAAAATCAAAGTTTTAATCTACGAGGACATTAAAAATGATCCAGTTGCTTTTCAGCAATCTATTTTTAAGTTTTTAGGCGTGAATGATAATTTTGTTCCTCCGTCAGCCGAGCAGGTCATTAATCCTACTAACGTAAAAACGTCTCGAATCTATAAAGTATTCCATTTTGGCGTGATTGACCGGATAAAAAAGGGTCCTTTTGGCATGCGGCTCTATCGTTCGGCATATGCCAGGAAAATGTATTATAATATAATAGAAAAGCCGGTGGCTAAGATGTCTAAATCTTTACCTGATATTAAACCGGAAACAAGAGAGCATCTAAACCAATATTATAAAGATGATATAGAGCAAATGGAAAAATTAATTGGCAGGAACCTGGATTGCTGGAAATAAAAAATTAATAAATTATTAATGATTCCGAAAAAACTTGATTTTATGGGCGTGGGCACAAGAAAATGCGCCACTACCTGGACCTATGAATGCCTGAGTGAGCATCCGCAACTTTGCCTCTCTAAAAACAAAGAGTCTTATTTTTTTTATGATGATCATCATTATTCCCGGGGCCTGGATTATTATTACAATCGATTTTTTGACCACTGCAAACCTGGTGCTAAGGCAGGAGAATATTCTTCCGGCTATTTTAATGAAAAAGCAGCCAGGCGGATTAAAAAAGAATTAGGAAATGTTAAGATCATTGTCTGTCTCCGCAATCCCATCGATCGGGCGACATCGAATTTTTTACATCGTCAGTGGAGTAAGCAGGAAAAAAATCGGGATCTTGCCCAACTTGTCAAAGAAAAAGATAACGAATTTCTCACCGAAAGCCTTTATGCGGATACGCTTGCATTATATTATGAATTATTTGGTCGAGACCAGGTTCAGGTTCTGATTTTTGAAGACATTAAAAAAGATCCAGTTAGATTTATCCAATATATATACAAATTTTTGGAAGTTGAAGATAAGTTTGTGCCGAAAACTGCGAATAAAATCATTAATCCCACCAATGTTAAAAATATTGGTTGGTATAATAAATTTCATATAAATGTTATTACCAGATTCGTAAAAACCGAAACCGGACGCAAGTTGGCAGGTAGGCGCATTGTTCGTAAAGCATATTACGGACTGATTGAAACGCCGCTTTCAAAAATAACAAAATCAAAACCGACCTTAAGGCCGGAACAAAGAGAATTATTACAAGATTTTTATAAGGAAGATATTCAACAATTAGAGGGAATGATCGGAAGAAGCCTTGATTTCTGGAGGTGAGCCTAGTTATTTATCATATACAGAATGTAACCGTCTTCTTCTAGTACGGCATTAAAATATTTTTCCAATAGATTTTTATATCCTCCCCCTTTATAAATAGGGGAAGTGATAATAAAATTGATATTATTTTCTTTAAAGAAATCTATATTCATATCCTGAAGATCATCTTTTTTTACAGCCGGGGTATTAATAATATGATTGAAGTCCGGGCCGGAAATATATAGGGATTTTGCTGTTACGTCATCTGTTAAAATTAATTGGTCATTAATCCGAATAGCCAGATAGTCTTTGATTACTTTGGGAACAAAAAAGGAAGAATTGTAGCTCGATGCCACGACCGCATTCGGGATAGACGTGACCATGATAAAAAACAGGGCTGTTATGGCCAGCTTTTTAGAATTAAAATTAACCAATCCATAGGCCGCAAAGAGCGCCGCAAAGATAGATATATACATCATGGCTCGGGGCGTGTTCTGCAGGGGATCCAATCCAAAAAGTGGTGCAAATATCATCGTCACCCAGCCTATCGACAATATGATTAGAAAGATAGCCAGATCATATTTTCTTTTTACAAACATAAAAAATATTCCCAACAGCACAACTATAGAAATCACGCCATTCATATTTATGTGATTGTCGCTAGTTCCAAAAAAGAACAATCTAATATTATTCACAATATGTTCTTTATAATAGGTGGGATCCACATGTGTATCACTGAGGTTATTAATTATAAATGGTTCATTAAAAGTGATTACCAAAATTATTCCTAATAAAATAACAATGCCAGCAATGCCTAGAATTTGATAAAGAGTTTTTCTTTTTATCTTCCCGCCTAAAAATGCCAGCCCGGACGTCAAGACTGCAAAGATAAAAGGAATAAGCAATAGAGATATCATCCACAGGTTGAAGCCATTTAATAAACGGTAAACAATGTTCACAACCACGCTGACAAGTAATATTGATCCTAAGCCTAGAACGTTTATATATTTTTTTTCCCAGATTTTGACGGGAATATATAGTATTAAGCCAGCCGCAACCACAAAAAAAGTCAAAATATTGGTAATGCCGATCACTGCCAAAATAAAACTGCATAAAATAATCCTGAGTTTAATAGGCATCTTATCGGAAATAAAAATGATAAAAAATAAAAGCATGAGAATAATGGCAAAATTCTCCGGTAGCATTAATGTGAACCGATATATAATAAAATTACTGATACTTAGGATTAACACGCTAAGGAGGGCGGCATCTTCGTTTTTAAACACTTTTTTCGCTAAAATATAAAAGAGGAGAAGAAGCAATATATAAAAAATTGAATTTATCACAAGAGAAAGAATGTAAAAATCAGAAATTCCAGTAATTTGAAGAACCCCAATTCCAATCATATAGATCATGGGAGGATATTTATTTTGTTCTTCCCATAATATTCTTTTATCAATATCATAATTACCAGTTTCAGAAATGAATTTAATTTCAGCCGAATGAGCTAGTGCATCCCGGGAAAAAATATTTTTATCTGGATTTATGCTAAAAGACAGGATTGAAAACAATCCTACGCAGGGGATTAAAATTAATAAAATAATTCTAAATGCTTTGTTCATAAATTACTTTCAGGCTTTGGGCGCTCTTGTCCCAGGAAAATTTTTCTACTACTAAATTATAGCCATTTTTCCCCATTTCTTCTAGTCGGTCACTATTTTCAACCGCTTTAACGATTCCACTTTGTATTTCTGAGATACTATTTGGCTTTATTAAAAATCCATTTCCTTTTGTTATTAAGTACGAATTTTCTCCTACATCAGTCGCTATTACAGGGATTTTGGCTGCCCACGCCTCTAAAATTGTCAACGGAAATCCTTCCGATCGGGAAGGTAATATTAATGCGTGGGATTTTTTTATTTCAGTAATCAGGTCACCACCAGATAACCTTCCCAGAAAATTTATTTTATTTTCTAATTTATTTTTTTCAACTAAAGCTTTCAAGTTTTTCTCTTCATATCCATTACCAATTAGATTCAATTGTAAATCCTGGTCTTTTAATTCCTTAATGGCTTCAATTAATAAATCCAATCCCTTTACATAGTCAAAGCGCCCAACAAAAATAAGAGTAAATTTATCGTATTTTCCGGCCTGGACGTCATCAAATATTTGGATATCCACACCATTGGGAACAATCGCAATATCTTTATTTTTATTGGGCAACTTTAAAAAATTTTGCGCCACAGAAATTTCCTGGTTGTATTCGAACTTCGTCGTAATAATTTTTTCCAGCCATTTTTCTATTTTCGCTCTGATGGATTTTGGAGATGTGAATTGAGTCGTGCCGTGAACTGTCAGTAAGATAGGTTTTTTAATAAAAATTCTTGTTAGCTTGGCAATTATTCCAGGAATAAAAGAATGAGCGTGAATAATATCAGGCTTATATTTAATAATTTTTAAAATAGAGGAGGGGATATACCAGAGCCGGCCCAGAATATTTGAAAATTTTGTCGTTAATCCACATCTGGTAATCAGTAATTTTCCGTCATGGCCTAAGTTTGTAAATTTAACATCATTCGCATCAATTAATTTTCTGGTAATAATATTAAAATCAAAATTGCCGCTTGCGGCGATGCGGATGCATGTTTCTTTGATATGGATTTCAGCCCCGCCTTCTATGGCTGGCGGCCAGACTTCTGATATTACGGCTATGCGCATTTTTTGTATTCTTCCTCCATTTTATCCGCTATTTTGGTCCAGTTATAATCTTGAGAAAGTTCTTTTGCTTCTTCCGCTTTATTTTGATAGACCTTTTTATCTGTTATAAGATTATTAATTTTATCAGCCAAATCCTGACAATCACCGACTTTATATATCAAGCCGCCTTTACCATTCTTTGTAACTTCCTTGAATACAGGAATGTCAGACACGATAAAAGGCGTGCCAGATTTGGCTGCTTCGATAATAACAATGCCAAAACCTTCTTTCTCTGACGGAAATATTAATATATGTGACTTCTTAATTTCTTTAATTAAATCATCGTGTGATTTAATATGGCCAAAAAATTCCACCGGAAGATTCTCAGCAGATTCTTTGAGCGTTTTTAACTCTGGCCCATTGCCGATAATTTTCAGATCAACTTTATTATTTAGAATTTTTATAGCAGAAATTACGTCCGCAACTCGTTTATATTTAACCAATCGGGACACAACCACGACAGTCGGTTTTTCATATTTTTTTATTTCGGCTGAATAGATTTCTTTATTATCAACGCCATTATGGATCACGCTAATTTTATTCTCTGGAATTCCCTGCTTCTCTAGCGCCAGCTTAGTTTGTTCACTTACTGCAATAATTTTATTCCAATTTTGCTTTAATATTTTCCGTTCAAAATATTCACCGATTTTCCCGGATATTCCAAATAAATTTTTCCATTGGCCGATCCAGACTTCATGATAAGTAATAATAAATGGTTTCTTTATAATTTTTTTAAGATGCATGGCAATTATATAACCCAACCAACCCGAGGCCTCTATAATATCAACTTCTGGCGCTAATTCTTTCGCTTTTTTTAATCCGGCTTTGAAAAATTTATATCTTTGCCACAAACCCCCGTCATGCAAATAATCTCCTCCATTGCCGCATCGAAAAATTTTTACTTGTGTAAACTCACAACTTTGTTCTGGCTGGTCCTTAATGCGAGAAGAAATAATTAAAAATTTATTATGTTTATCAAGTTCTTTAACCAAAAAAAAGGAGCGTGCTTCCACGCCTCCGGTGATTTCTTCGCTACGCACCGGAAAAAATTCTGTTAAGTAAAGAATGTTCATTTCTTCTTACTATTTAGTGCGTCTTTTCGCACTAGTTCTGTGATTTGGGATTCAATATTTTCTTGTTTGATTCCTAATCGGAATACAGCGTAAAAAAGGAGGATAATAGAGATATAAACCGCGACGTCTGCGCCACGTCCAACACCTAAAATGCTCGCTACCACCGTAGTTGTTTGAGGCAGAAAAGTTACTATTCCTATTATAATCCAAAGAGCCCCCCAGAGAAGAAAGCCCCATATGCCAACCGACCCGTCCTTAAACCTGAGTATCAGTCGGGATAGGGCAAACAAAATAAATAAAATTATTAAAAATTTAATGATCATTTTCGAAATCTAAGAATAACTAATTTTGTTACGGTCTTTATGCCTTCAAAAAAGTTCTGGCCTTTAGACATGGAATATTGGGTATAAATGGCTTTAATCGGTACTTCTTCAAACCTTAATCTATTTCTTTTAATTTCTTTAATAATCTCAGAAGAAACTTCCATTTTATTAGTCCTGATCTTGATTTGTTCGCAAGCTTTATAAGAAAATGCGCGAAAACCTGATTGGCTGTCTGTTGTCCAGATTCCAAATAAAGTCCAGGTAATAACGTTTCCTACCCAATTAAAGCCTTTTCTGGTCAGGGGCATGCCTTCGCCTTTAAGTAACCTGGATCCGATAACGACATCCGCATTTTCTTGCTCTATTGGTGCAATCAGGTTTTTTATTTCTGCCGGATCATGTTGCTCATCCGCGTCCATGGTTACGATGATGTCGCCGTCATGTAATTTCCCGGCCTCCAGGCCTGTGCCAAGAGCACCGCCCAGGCCGCGATTTAATTTGTGGGTGTATACATGGACACCATGGGAGTCAGCAATCTGGGGAGTTCTGTCCTTTGAGCCGTCATCAATAACAATAATATTCTCAGCAGGAATATGATTTTTCACGTTTGCCAGGACCGTTCCGATGGTCTTTTCTTCATTGTAAGCCGGGATAATTACGACCGTTTTCATATTTGACTTTATTTATTTTACTTGTATAATAAAAACACATATTGAATAAAAAGTCAAAATTGAATGGCCTCGTTGCAAAGGACAAAAAAGGACTACTTTCTCTATCTAAATTCTGAATTCTTTCAGGATATTTTTTTGTTATACCTGGTTGTGATCTTATTAGAGAATCTTTACACAGGCGTAATTTTTGACCAAATAAATATTAATTATATTTTAGTGCCCCTGATTCTTAGCGGCGCTATTTATGTTTTTTTTAGTAAACCCGAGATCATAAAGAAAGATACTGATATAAATATTTGGACCTGGATACTGGTCTGTGCGTACGCCATCATCGGAGCCTTTATTATATTTGCTAAATTAATCGGTCTTGGTTGGATTTCATATATTATTGCATTATTTTCCGGAATAATAATTTTTAGCATGAGCTATTTAATTTTATTTGAACACGATGAGACCAGAGAATAGGACTCCATTTGAAAAATATCAGCTGGCTGTGAAAATTATTCTCAGAGTGATTTTATGTATCTTGGTACTTATTCTTTTAAATAATTTCTTGCTCTTCACCGGCCAGGTCACTTACAGGCAAGATTACTCCCGTGAATTCAATAATGTCTCAACAGTCAAGCCGCCGGAAAATTTAGAGACTTCCGTTGATGGAGATTTCCAGGTCATGTTTAAAGATCAGGCTTATATTTCTGTCATTCCACCGCACCGTCCGCAAAGCGTTGACATGGAAATAGATATTCAAAATCCAGTACCAGTGTTCAATTTGGCGATGCCGCTTAGCAATGATGGTTTTGATAATCGCATGGTATACAACCAAGCCTTGGAAGAAATTAATTCATCATCAGAATGGAGCAATATTATTGATGAGGATTCCGGTGTTACTTTATGGCAAAAAAATATCCAGTACAATTCTTTGGAAGAATTCAACAGTAATCTCGGTTATCAAAATACATATTTTGCCGTTAATAATTTTCAATTTGTAGATTTCCCTAATTATTTTGCCCAAGAAGATTACGAAACTTATTTAATCCCTTTGCGCGGCTCTCACTCTATATTTACATATATCGGTCCCGGCGAAGAACTGGCTTGGCGATTTCATTGTAAGGACCTAGGCAAGACGCCTGGTATTGAGCCATTTGAAATTATTTTATTTTCTGGAAATTCAATTATTGAAAAAACAACGTATGAGTTATATGATTTTAAAAATACGGTTGAATATGTAAAAAAAGATTTAGCGGCCGGGATATATGAGATCAAGATTCCGATGGCCAATGACACTCGCTTAATGTCGTTTGATACAAAACAAAAATATTTAGGCCTGACAAGTAAAATTGATATGGATGACCAAAATACTAACACAACCTTTTATATTATTGGTAATAACCTTGAATACGAAACCGTCCATGTTGAAGGTAAGCAAACTTTGTATCTAAATGACCAGGCTGTTGAGATTAGGAAAAAAAGAGAAAAATACGAACATAATATTTTTCCCACATATTTCAATAAGCTGGCTATTGCAAAAAATGATATTACAATCCAAACTGACGGAGTGGCAGTTGTAAATAGGGAATCCCGTTTATTTGCGGAATATTTATTTCACCTGCTTGAGAACAGAAATCATCCGCCCCAATTAAGTGAAGTTAATTTAGTCATGACTACAAATCAATATGATCAACCTGAAATAAGGGGTGAAAATGTTACCTTAAAATCGAATTTCGATTTATCTGAATTCAGGCTCACGAAAAATGATAAAGTAAAATTTTCCATTGTAGCGCCGCATATCCGTCCCCTGGAAACAATGATGAAATTTACCGGGACAAAGGCGACTTTTTATCGCCCGCTCTTACCTTATATTAAAAATTTATTTACCCAATGAAATTTAATTCTATTAGAAATATTATCAAAGTAATTATTATAGGAATATTTTTATTAATCCTGATTACTTTTTTATACCGATACTTTGCTATCGGCGGGTCATTCACCGCTAACTACGATTTTTCTCATAAAGCAACTTACATCTCTGAATTAGAGCCGTCCGGCCGCGTTTGGGGCAGGGAACACAATTTAAGCAGCAATGAATATTACCAGCGCGTTTTGGCTGATCCGGTTTATTTTACGGCGCAAGTACCGCGATCTTATGATTCCGCCCTGGTCACAATAGAATACACAAATCCAGAACAATCATTAGTTGAATTAGGCATAGAAAAATACGGAGAAGGCAATTTTGAATTAAAACCGTTTGAATTTAAAGCCCTTGATAATCTGGACTGGAATATAATAGAAGAAGACGGCCGCGCTCTTTACCAAAAAGAAAATAAATTTGAAACTATCGGGGATTTTGAAAAAAATCTGCCCACCGACGGTAAGATCGGCACATATCATTATAATCTCAATCCAAAAATTAATATTAATGATTATGTGCCGTCAGACCAAGTAAAAGAAATTCCATTAGGTCTGATTGGCACGCACGAATTTGTATTTTATCTGAGCGAAGGCGAAGATGCCTATTTGCAATTCAATTTTCGCCATATAGATGAACAAGGTGATACCAGCCCCATAAACCTCAAGGTCAAAAAAGGCGGAGTGGAACTGGTCAATGAATCATTTCAGGAAAATGCCAAAGAGATGGATCTGGTCGGCCTGGGTCCGGGCATGGTCAGCGTATCTATCACGGCTAGTGAAAATACCAAAATAGACCATCTTAAGACCAATTTGCAAAAAATGGTCCTGAAAAACAAGATCTATCCGGCTGACTCTGAAGATGTAGAATTATTCACCAATAGCGTTGATGTAAATTTCCGTCCCTGGATCGCTTCCGGACTCCAGACCATTCAGATTAACGATCAGGATCTGGTCCTGAATAAAGTCATGAAGCTTTTTAACTGGAGAGACAATGAAGAAAAAAATATTATTTTGCCTGAAGGCAATCTGGAAATAATCGGCGACGGATATTTTGCCCTTGATCAGGATATGTTCTTTAATCCCGATGCGAATATCGAAAAGCTGAAATATTATTCTGATATCAATAGCTTTGATTATATAATTGTCGGTAATTATCAATCCCCCGAAGAGAGCAAAGACAGGATAACAGCTATGTCTGAATTTAATCTTGAAGGAGTTCCTGGAGACAGAAAAGAACTTAATTTTGTTTTGTCGGCCCCAGGCCTGGATCAGGTTAGTGAAAAAATAATAGTGCATAATATAAATATTCAACTAGAAAGACCAAGTTTATGGCAGAAAATATTCAAAAAATGACCAGGATTTTCCAAGATTTATTTTCGATTTCCCTGATATTTTATTTGCTGTTTTTAGTGATTAATGGACTGACTAATAACTTTTTTCAATACTTTTTTAATTTAAATATTATATTGTGGATAGTTGTGGTTTGCGGCCTAATATTCGGCAGTTTACAAATATTGCAAAAAAAACTATAATAATGCGAGTATGAAAGGAATAATTTTAGCCGGAGGAACTGGTTCAAGGCTTTTTCCCTTGACCAAAGTCACAAATAAGCATTTACTGCCCATATATAACAAGCCAATGATCTATTATCCCATAGAAACATTGGTTAATGCCGGCATTAAAGACATAATGATCGTCTCAGGCAAGGGCCATGCCGGACATTTCTTAGAATTATTAAAGTCGGGCGGAGACTTCGGTGCCCGGTTTTCATATGGCGTGCAAGAGGAAGCCGGCGGCATTGCCCAGGCTCTGGGAATTTGTGAAGATTTTTCTGATCACGAAGAGGTCATGGTAATGCTTGGTGATAATTTGATCGAAGATCCCGTTAAGGACGCGGTTGAAGATTTCAAAAAGCAAAAAACAGGCGCTAAAGTTTTTTTGAAAGAAGTCCAGGATCCCAGGTCATTCGGCGTAGCTGAAATTCAAGGCGATAAAATTAAAAGCATAGAAGAAAAGCCGGCCAATCCAAAAACAGACCAGGCAGTCATCGGCTTATATATTTATGATTCCCAGGTCTGGGATGTTATTAAAAATCTTAAGCCCTCAGGCCGCGGAGAATTGGAGATAACTGACGTAAATAATTATTACGCCGACAAAGGAGAGCTTACATATAAAAAACTCGCCGGCTGGTGGGGCGATGGCGGCGAATCATTTGATTCTTACCTCAAAGCCTGTAACCTGGCCGCAGATAGACATAATAATAAATAATAAAGTAAAGCCCTGAGTAAGTTTTTGCGAAGCAAAAACAGTATCGAAGGGCTGGATTAAATAATATATGATAGACGGAGTCCAATTAAGACCAATCAAAACTCTTGCCCATGACCGGGGAAACTTCCGTGAAATCTTGCGCAATGATGATAAATTATTAAAAAAGTTTGGGCAGGCATCAATGACAGTAACTTACCCAAATGTTATCAAAGCTTTCCATTGGCACAAGCGGCAAGATGACCTCTGGTATGCTGTTTCCGGCAATGCCAAAGTAGTGCTGCATGATTTACGGGAAGACTCAACCACAAAAGGCGAGACCATGGAAATTGCTGTCGGCGACAATGCCGAACCGGTTTTAATTGTAATTCCTAAAGGCGTTGCGCATGGTTACCGGGTTTTAGGTGAAAAACCATTCACATTAATTTATTTTACAACCGAATCATACGATCCTAAGGATCCGGACGAGGAAAGAATCGCGTTTGACGATCCTGGCATCGGCTTTGATTGGGAAATTAAAAATCAATAATACTATGAGGAGAATATTTGTATCAGGCAGTTTAGCTTATGACCGGATAATGAATTTTCCCGGTTATTTTAAGGACAACATCATGCCGGACAAGATTCACGTTCTGAACGTGAGTTTTCCAATTGAAAGAATCGAAGAAAGATTTGGCGGCACAGCTGGCAATATCGCTTTTAATTTGTCCCTATTTGGGCAAGAAGCGACTGTTTTAGGCACGATTGGCAAAGACTTCGATAAATACCGCAATTGGCTGGAAACGCATAAAATTGACTTGTCAAAGATTAAAAAGGTCAATAATGAACTTACACCCACTGCTCACATTATTACAGACGACGCTGATAATCAGATCGCTGGTTTTTATATGGGAGCCATGGCCACGCCATCAAAGCAAAAGATAAACGGAGATGAAAATGATATTGCCATTATTGCGCCAGGTAATTTAGATGACATGATACATTATAAGGATGCTTATCTGGACCAAAAAATTCCTTATTTATTTGATCCCGGACAAATGCTGACCTATTTAGACAAAGATCAGCTTAATTCATTAATTTTGAGTGCCAAGGCTTTTTTCTCTAATGGATATGAATTAGAGCTGACCAAAAAGAAAACAGGTTTAAAACTTGAAGAAATTCAAAATGCATGTGAAATAGTTGTGACTACCAACAGTGAAGAAGGATCTATTATCAGAACTAAAGATGAAGAAATAAAAATTCCAGCCGTGAAGCCAAAAAAAGTCACTGATCCGACCGGAGCCGGTGATGCTTATAGGGCCGGATTTATTCATGGCCTGACAAATGGCAAAGACCTAAAAACCTGCGGCCAATTAGGTTCACTCACAGCTACTTATGCGGTGGAAGAATACGGCACGCAAGAACACTTTTTTGAAATCGACGAATTTAAAAATAGATATAAAGAGAGCTTTAAACAAGATATATAAATAATTAATTTTAAGTAAAGGCGCGATTTATCGCGTCTCAATAAAATCTAAAAATGAAATCAGACGTTAAAAACATCAAACTTGCTCCTCAAGGTAAAAAAAGGATCGAATGGGCGGAATCACAAATGGACGTGTTGCGCACAATTAAAACAAGGTTCAAAAGAACCAAGCCTTTAAAAAATATAAGCATCGCGGCCTGCCTTCACGTGACCGCGGAAACAGCCAATCTCATGCGGACCTTAAAAGAAGGGGGCGCTAATGCGGTTTTATGCGCTTCTAATCCCCTAAGCACCCAGGATGACGTGGCCGCTTCTCTTGTTAACGACTATAAGATTCCCGTCTTTGCGATCAACAACGAGGACAGAAAAACTTATTACAAACATTTAAATGCTGTTCTGGATACCAAGCCAGAAATAACCATGGATGATGGCGCCGATCTAGTCGCCCTGCTTCATTCAAAACGGAAAAATTTAGCCGAAAATATCTGGGGCTCCACCGAAGAGACTACCACCGGAGTTGTTCGCCTGGAAAGCATGGAAAAAGCCGGCAAATTAATTTTCCCGGTAATCGCAGTTAATGAATCAAAAACAAAGCATTTCTTTGATAACAGATACGGAACCGGCCAAAGTACTGTTGATGGAATTGTCAGGGCCACAAACGTCCTTCTGGCTGGAAAAACAATTGTTGTGGTTGGTTATGGTTGGTGTGGCCGCGGTTTTGCCACTAAAGCCAGGGGCATGGGCGCTCATGTAATCGTAACTGAAGTCGATGCTATTAAATCTATCGAAGCCGTCTTAGATGGCTTTCAGGTCATGCCTATGATGGACGCGGCTCCGCTTGGAGATTTTTTCGTCACCCTTACCGGTGATTTAAATGTGGTTGATGGCCCACACATGAAAAAAATGAAAGATGGTGCCATTGTTTGTAACTCTGGTCATTTTGACAATGAAATTAATATGAAATGGCTTCGAAAAAATTCTATAAAAAAGAGAGAAGTCCGGGATTTTGTCATGGAATATACAATGCCTGGTAATAAACATATACGTGTTCTGGCTGAAGGCCGATTAATTAATCTGGCTTCAGCCGAAGGACACCCGCCATCTGTCATGGATATGAGTTTCGCCAATCAGGCTTTAGCGGCTGAGTACGTGAAGAAAAATCATAAAAAGATGGAAAACAAGGTTTATGTCTTACCGGAAAAACTTGATAACATGATCGCGGAGATCAAGCTTGATTCCATGGGTATAAAAATTGATACGTTAACTCCTGAACAAGTTGAATATTTAGCTTCTTGGCAATTAGGCACATAACATGTCTCTTGAGAGAGGTGCGGAAAAATTAAAGCTTCCTGAAGTTGATGATTTAAAAAGATTATCAAAATTATTAAGTTCATCACAGTTTGAAGTTCAAAGGCGAAATGTGGCTCGGCATGACACGGAAAAAATTCGATCTATAGGAGAGCAACGTCGAAAAAATGCTGAAGATTTAGAGGCGGGAAGAATATCTGATGATTTATTTTATGAAATGGACGGTATTTTAGTAGAAGAACACATGAGCCTTCATCCTGGAGCAAGTATAGAAAAAACCCTCGCCCAATTATATGGAATTCCTTTTGAAGAAGCCCAAGACATTGTTAGGAAAGTTGAATTATTTAGAAAAAGCCCTGATTTAGGTCTTGAAAAACCAAAGTTTCTGACAAAATTAAAAAAAGTCATGGGTCCGGAATGGGATAAGAAAATTGATGAGTTTTTTGCTCTCTTAGCGGCTAATCGGGATCGAGATATTTTTGGAGTTCCGGCAAAGGATTTCGTCCCTTTATCTGGGGAAGATTCAGCGATTGCATATCGAATCAATGAATTAAGTAGAAAAGACATATTTGTCTTTTTAGATGGAGACACCACTGACCAGACAAACCAGGTCAGGTTAATAGACCGCAGGCAAGCTAAGGCTGTTCTAAGTATTATTGACTATTATAAGAAAGTCGAGTTAATTTAATTGCATTATGAAATTATTAGTTACCGGAGGAGCAGGTTTTATCGGCGCCAATTTTGTAATTTATTGGCTCAACAAATACCCCAAAGACGAGATCATCAATCTGGATGCTTTGACTTATGCGGGAAATCTAGAGAATCTAAAATCAGTTGAAGAAAATAAAAATCATAAATTCGTAAAAGGCGATATCTTAGATTCAGAACTAGTTGATAAACTGGTTAAAGAAGTCGACTTGATAGTCCACTTTGCGGCTGAGTCTCATGTTGACAGGTCAATCTTAGAACCAGCTGCTTTCTTAAAAACCAATATTCTAGGAACACAGGTTTTGTTAGGCGCGGCTGTGAAATATAAAAAGCGCTTCCATCACATCTCTACTGATGAAGTATTCGGCTCTCTGGACCTCGATGAGGTGATTAGGTTCAATGAAAAGACTTGTTATGACCCGCATAGCCCTTATTCCGCGTCTAAGGCCTCCTCAGACCATCTAGTACGCGCTTATGCTGACACATACGGTCTAGAAATCACGATATCTAACTGTTCTAATAATTATGGCCCTTTTCAGTTTCCAGAAAAATTATTCCCCTTATTTATTACAAACCTAATAGAAGGCAAAAAAGTTCCTGTTTATGGCGATGGCAAAAATATTCGCGACTGGTTATATGTAGAAGACCATTGCGAGGCTATTGATGTTATTGTAAAAAAAGGCAAAATAGGGGAGACTTACTGTGTTGGTGGCGAAGAAGAGAAAAACAATATGACCATCACCAAAACTATTCTTAAAAAAATGGGCAAAGGAGATGATAGTATAGAGTATGTCAAAGACCGACCTGGCCATGACTTACGATATGCTATTGATATTTCCAGAATTAAAGATGAGCTTGGCTGGGAACCAAAAATCAGCTTTGAAGAAGGCGTTGATAATACCATTGCCTGGTATAAGGAAAATGAACTTTGGTGGAAAAACATAAAATCCGGAGAATATAAGGATTACTATGAAGACCAATATGAAAAACGGTAAAATTTTAATTACCGGTGCCAATGGCATGCTTGGGCAGGATCTGGCCCAAGTTTTTTCAGATTATGATTTACTTTTATTTGATAAAAATAGATTAGATATTACAAATATTGATGAAGTAGAAAAAGTTATAAAAAAAGAAAAACCAAATTACATTATTAACGCAGCTGCTTATACAGATGTGGACGGCTGCGAAGAGAATAAAGATATTTGTTTAGCAGTAAATGCAACTGGTCCGGAAAATTTAGCTAAAATCAGTAAAAAATATGATATTAAATTAGTGCACTACAGCACTGATTATG
This sequence comes from Patescibacteria group bacterium, assembly GCA_018822435.1. GTDB lineage: Bacteria > Patescibacteriota > Patescibacteriia > UBA9570 > JAHJKD01 > JAHJKD01. The sequence goes on along the minus strand of JAHJKD010000021.1, from coordinate 13,060 downwards.
TTTTTAATGGTGAGAATAAAAATGGCTATCCAGAAGATTATTCAGATATGGATCCGATAAACATGTATGGCCAGTCAAAGGCTGAAGGTGAAGAAGCCATTAAAATAAATTGTGATAATTATTATATTATCAGAATTTCCTGGCTTTATGGCCATGGCGGCAAGAATTTTGTTGACACTATGATTAATCTAGGTAAAGAAAAAGACGAATTAAAAGTAGTGAACGATCAACACGGTAGTCCTACATACACTAGAGATGTGGCTGAAATGACAAAGCATATTATAAAAAAGAATCTGGAACTGGGGGTATATCACGCTACTAATTCAAATGAATGCACCTGGTATGAATTTACAAAAGAAATATTTAAAATAAAAAAGATCCAGACAAAACTGGATCCCTGCACGACCGATGAATTTCCTAGACCAGCCAAGCGACCTGAATATTCAATTTTACTTAACACTAAACTTCCAAAAATGCGATCTTGGAAACACGCTCTCAAAGAATATTTAACTTCCAGTAATTAGAATCTTTCTTAAAGTAGATATTTTCACCATCACCATCCACTTCTATGTCTTCTACACCATGATCTAATAAATCATAACTATTGCGGTAATCTGTGCCGTCTACTTCAATTATTCTGAGATGATTAGACTCAGTATAAATAATATAGGCTCCAGACGGATGCCAGATAGCTTCTTTTATTTCTGAACCCAATCTCACCACCAGAGATTTTGATTCTTCAACTTCATCCCACACCCATATTTCATGTTTGTTATAAAACATGATCCTGTTTTTGGTTTGAAAATCTGGAAACATATAATCAGAGTATTGTTCTTTAAAAACCACTGGGGTGAAATAAGCTATAATGTCTTCTCGTTCATATTTTTTTTCAATCTGTTCTGGTTCAGTCGTTTCCTTAAAAAGAATAACCTCATCAATTATGGTGGTCTTTTGGGGTTCGACATCCAAGGTCTTTTCCCAGTTGAATCTATCCGGATAGTCTAATTTAATATTATATTTCTTCGGCGCAAGGTTATTTATTAGAATAGGAGTTGTTTTTTTATAAAGCTTGTCATTCAGGACGACTTCAGCTTTTTTTGGTTCAGTTTTAAGAAAAATACTGCCGGTCGTGCTGATTTGTCTGTCCCAAAAATTAATGCGATAGCCGCTGATGAAAAACATGACCGCAAATATAATAAAGAGGGCAGTAGCAAATAATATCCAAAAATAAATCCTTCTGTTTTTTCTCAGCATTACTTTGACGAGTTAATATTATTCTGTTATAATCCAAAATTATTATACCTATAATAACATAAGTTAAAATTAATACAACAAGACTTAATATGTCTTCTTTTGAAATTTCCGGACCAAAAAAATTAGAGGGTGAAATCGAAGTAAAAGGGGCGAAAAATATGGCATTAAAAGCCATTGCCGCATCCATACTTTCTGACGAACCCATGATAATATCAAATATTCCCCGAATTGAAGACGTGAATCGTCTTATTGAAATCATAGAGGATTTAGGTGCGGTTGCCACCTGGGAAACAGATAGCCGGTTAAAAATTGAGAGCCAGGGAATATCAAAACCCAAATTGAACGAAAAATTAGTGCCTACCCTAAGATCCTCAATCGTTCTTATCGGACCGCTGCTGGCTCGTTTTAATGAAGTAAGCTTACCTCATCCGGGTGGATGTTCCATTGGCAAAAGGCCAATTGATGTATTTATAGACGGCCTGACTTCATTAGGGGTGAAATATTATTGTAAAAACGATTCATATTTTTTTAAAAAACCAGGAAGACTTGAAGGAAATCGCTTTAGATTTCCTAAGCCTTCTGTTACAGGCACAGAAACCATGATGATGGCCGCTGTTTTGGCTGAAGGCGCAACTGCTCTCATAAACTGTGCTTGTGAACCGGAAATTCCCGCCCTAGCTGAATATCTGAATTCGCAGGGCGCCAAAATAAAAGGCGCTGGTACCCATACTATCACTATTGAAGGCGTGGAATCTATTTCAGCCGGTGAGTGCAAAATAATTCCCGACCGGATTGAAACCGGCAGCTTTGCCATAATGGGCGTGGCTACGAATTCCCGTATTGGCATCACGAATTGCAACCCGCTTCAATGTGAATTGCCCCTAACCATGCTCAAAGATATGGGGGCAGACATTTCCTGGGGTAAAGATTGGATTGAAATCCGTCCGGTTAAAAAGAAACTTCACGCCATAAATATATCCACGAAAGAATATCCTGGTTTCCCCACAGACTTGCAAGCGCCAATGACTGTCCTTCTTAGCCAAGCTGAAGGCAATTCATCCGTGTTTGAAACAATTTTTGAAGATAGATTCATGTATATTGACTCCATTAAAAAAATGGGAGCTGACATTACCATGGAGAATCCGCAAAAAATAACTATTAAAGGCGCCCATGAATTACATGGCAAAGAAGTGGAAAGTCCTGATCTTCGCGCTGGGATTGCCATGGTTATTGCCGGATTAATTGCCCAAGGTGAAACCAGAATAGGCAATATCTATCAGATCGATCGGGGATATGAAAATCTCCAGGCCCGTCTTAATCAATTAAATGCCGATATTGACCGCCATGAATAAATTTGAACGCATCAATGTAATAAAACATAAACCGAAAAAATCTAAAGGGAAAATAATTCTGACAATTTTTGGTTTAATTTTCTTAATCCTAGTAGGATTTTCCGGAGGTTACATCACCGGAGTCTGGGACCAGGCTCGGCTGAGCCCGCAACAGGCTATCCAAAGGATAATTAATACTTCAGATCAAAACGTAGAAGACGAAAATATTGATTTCAGGCTTTACTGGAAAGTTTGGGATGAAATAAATGAAAATTTCTACAAACAACCAGTTGCAGAAAAGGATATGTTCTACGGCTCTTTAATGGGCCTGACCGCTTCTCTTCAGGATCCGTACTCGATTTTCTTGGATCCGGAACTGACCGAGGAATTCTCAGCGGAAATGAACGGAGCTTTTGATGGCATTGGCGCAGAAATTGGCGTTCGTAATAACGAATTGACAGTAATTGCCCCGTTACCAGATACGCCCGCACAAAAAGCCGGCCTCAGAACAGGTGATATAATTTTAAAAATAGATGATACTGATACATTAAACATGTCGCTGGATCAGGCCATTAAGCTGATCCGCGGAGAAAAAGGCACACCTGTTGTTCTGACTGTAATTGGAAAAGATGAAGATGAAATAAGGGAAATAGAAATAATTAGGGATACTATATTAGTTGATTCAGTCCGTTGGGAAATACTGAAAACAGACCAGGGAGATATCGGTTACATTGAAATTATTCATTTCTCAGTGGATACGGAAGGCTTATTTAATCAGGCAGTTAATGAAATACTATTAGAAAATCCGGAAGGCTTAATTGTGGATCTTAGAAATAATCCCGGCGGATATCTGGACAGCTCCATCAATATTGCCTCTAAGTGGATTGAAGACAAGCCGGTTTTATACGAAGAATTTTCAGACGGATCACGGGCAGAATATAATTCCAATGGATCACCTCAATTAAAGGGCATGCAAACAGTTGTTCTGATTAATGAAGGGTCTGCCTCTGCTTCAGAAATCATTGCCGGTGCTCTTCAGGATTATAGTCTGGCCACTTTGGTGGGCAAAACTACTTTTGGGAAAGGTTCTGTTCAGGATTATAAGACTTTTGATGATGGCTCGAGCCTAAAACTGACTATTGCCAAATGGCTGACGCCGAATTTACAGAATATCGATGAAGTCGGCATTACTCCTGACATTGAAGTGGAAAGAACAATAGAAGACATTGATGCTGACATTGATCCCCAATTAGACGAAGCTAAAAATATAATTATAAACCAATAAAATGAAAGTAATCATCCTTAAGACAAACGAAATCAAGGAGGTCGCGGACGGATATGCCAGAAATTATCTTTTCCCGCAAAAATTAGCAATTTCAGCTACTGCCGATGCTATTAAAAAAGCTGAGTTAGCGCAAAAAGAAAAAGCGGCCAAAGCTGAGGATCTGACCAAAAAAGATAAAGAAACAATCGAAAAATTAAGTGATAAAAAAGTCACTTTAAAAGTCAAAGCAAACGAAGAAGGCGGTTTATTTGCAGCTTTAACTGGAAAAGATATTGCCAGTGTTGCCGGAATTACTGAAGAAATCATCAAAATCAAAAAACCTATTAAAAAAATCGGTGAATATGAAATCGATCTTGAATTCAAATCTGGTGAAAAGGGGATAATTAAATTGGAAATAATTCCGGAAAAATAATATAATAAATCCATGCCTAATACAGAGAAAGCAGGATTTTCCACAAAAAAGTATTTAAACGCTCAAGCCAATTCAATTAACGAAAGATTGTCTCATTTTCCGGACCGCTTATATCTGGAATTTGGGGGCAAGTTAATTGAAGATTTTCATGCCTCCAGAACCTTGCCTGGTTATGAACCAAATGCCAAGGTCTCTCTTTTATTGTCCCTTAAACAAAATTTAGAAATTATTTATTGCATTTCCGCCAAACAGCTTCATCAAAAGAAAATGCGCGGTGATTTAAACATGACTTATGATTTAGCTACCCTGAAAGCCCTGAATGATCTTAAAGATTTCGGACTACCTCTTAATTGCGTTGTCATAAATCGTTTTGACGGTGAAAATGAAGCAATTATTTTCAAAAAACTGCTTGAAAGAAAGAAAATAAAAGTCTATTTGAGAAATGAGATAGAAAATTATCCAAATAATCTTAATAAAATTCTAAGCAGCCGCGGGTATGGAAAAGATCCTCATATCAAGACTAGGAAAAAATTAGTCGTTGTTTGGGGCGCCGGACCAGGCGCCGGTAAATTATCTACATGCCTCGGTCAAATTTATCTTGATCAGAAAACTGGCATGAATTCTGGTTATGCTAAATTTGAAACCTTCCCGGTATGGGACCTCCCTCTCAAACACCCGATCAACGATGCTTATGAAGCCGCTACCGCAGATTTAGGAGATTATAATCTGGTCGATCCTTTTCACAAAAAAAAATACAATAAGCGAGCCATTAATTATAATCGGGACGTTGATGCGTTCCCAATTATCGAGAATCTCATTAAACAAATGATTCCCCAGAACAATTTTATGAGTTCTTATAATTCACCTACAGACATGGGCGTCAACCGTATTAGTGTAGGTATTATTGATGATAAGGTCTGCCAGGAAGCGGCAAAAAAAGAGATTATTTTCTTCCTTTTCCGTTATCGCGGCGAATTTGAAAGGGGATTAGTAGATGAAATCGTATTAAAGCGCATGGACAACCTCTTAAAGAGATTGAAAATAAAAGAAACTTACTTAAAAACAGTTCCGGCGGCCAGAAAAGCCGCCCGTGAAGCCGTTTCCCAAAAAGGAAAGGGTGAATCTGGCATCCATTGCGGTGCTGCCATCGAACTACATGACGGAAAAATAATCGCCGGGAAAAATTCAGAGCTTTTATATGCTGAAGCATCTGCCATAATTAATGCTATTAAAGATTTAGCTGGCATTCCAGATAATTTTGAACTGATTTCCAAACAAATAATCCAACAAATAAATGCCCAGAAAGACCTTATCGGAGAAGCCAGCAAAAGCCTGACCACAGCTGAGGCATTATTAGCATTAGCAGTTTCTTCAGTTTCTAATCCATTGGCTAAAAAGGCGCAACAGCAATTAAAGTTTTTAAATAATTGTTATTTTCATTCTACTCATACTTTAAGCAAGGATGATGAAAATATCTTTAGAAAAATAGGCATTTGGGTAACAACTGATTCCTTGGAAAAAGGAACATAGTTAATATATTTAATTTTTAATAAAAAACTATTATGAAAAATAGAAAATATATTTTTATTGTTGGTGGAGTTATGTCTTCCGTGGGAAAAGGCGTTACCGCCTCGTCTATTGGCAGGCTACTTGTTAGTAAAGGATATAATGTTACTGCCATTAAGGCTGATCCTTATATAAATGTAGACGCCGGAACCATGAACCCGACCGAACACGGCGAAGTTTTCGTTACCGAAGACAAGGACGAAACTGATCAGGATATCGGAAATTACGAAAGATTTTTAAATAAGAACATTTATTCCGTCAATTACATGACCACCGGCCGAGTTTATTTAGACGTTATTCAAAAAGAAAGAAACCTAGAATATAAAGGCAAATGTGTTGAAGTCGTCCCTCATATCCCCAATGAAATAAATCGCCGCATTGAAAAAGCTGGAGCCAAAGACAAAGCAGATATTGTCATTATAGAAATTGGCGGTACAGTTGGAGAATACCAGAATATTCTGTTCTTAGAAGCTGCGCGCCGCTTAAAATTAAAACATCCTGGCGATGTTGCCTTTGTATTAGTAAGTTATCTGCCTATTCCGAACCGAGTCGGTGAGATGAAAACAAAGCCGACCCAGCATGCGGCCAGAGAATTGAATTCCGCTGGCATCCAGGCTGATTTTATAGTCGCTCGCTCAGAACAGAAATTAGATAATAAACGTCGGGAAAAATTAGCCACTTTTTGCGGCATTGATCCAGACAACGCCATTTCCGCGCCTGACGCTGATTCTATCTATGAAATTCCATTATTATTTGATAAAGAAAATTTAGGAGAAAAAATCCTCGCTAAATTAAACTTAAAACCAAAAAAACAGGATATTAATGATTGGCGCAAGATGGTCAGCAGTATTAAGAAAGCAAAAAAACCGCTCAAAATTGCCGTGGTTGGAAAATACTTTGGCACAGGCGACTTTACCATTGCAGACTCTTATATATCAGTCCTAGAGGCTGTTAAGCATGCTTGCTGGGCTAATAACCGTGTACCAGAGATGGTTTGGGTTGATTCTGAAGAATATGAAAAAACTCCAATTAAAATAAATGAGCTTTCTCAATATGACGGCATTATCGTTCCGGGTGGATTCGGTTCCCGCGGCATTGAAGGCATCATCAAAGCCATCAAGTATGTCCGTGAAAATAATATTCCTTATTTAGGACTTTGTTACGGCATGCAACTGGCTTCGATTGAGATCGCCCGCAACGTTGCCAAACTAACCGGAGCCAATACCATGGAAATCAATCCGAAAACAAAGCATCCGATTATTCACGTTAATCCTTTTCAGACTAAAAATATTCTGGAAAATAAATATGGCGGTACTATGCGTCTAGGCGCTTATCCTTGCAAGCTTTCCAAGGACACGATCGCTTATTCTGCTTATGGTAAACCCTCTATTTCAGAACGTCACCGACACAGATATGAATTTAATAATAAGTATCGCCAAAAACTAGAAAAAGCCGGAGTTGTATTTTCCGGGGTTAATACCCAACAGGATTTAGTTGAAATAATTGAATTCAAGAGCCATCCTTTCTTCGTAGGCGTACAATTCCATCCGGAATTTAAATCAAGACCGCTAGATCCACACCCTTTATACGTGAAATGGGTGGAAACTATGGTTAAACAAGAAAAGAAAAAAGTAAAAAAATCAAGAAAGAAATAAAAAAGAAAGCGGATGTCACTACATCCGCTTTCTTTATGGCGGACATGTGATGTCCGCTTTCATGGATTTAAGTTATACAACGGAAACAAATTTTGCGCTCTTGAGGCTACCGTCAAATTTCTTTATTTTCTTTTCCGTGAAATCAACGATCCCGCCAACTTTTGCATACAAAGTATCATCTTCACCGCGTTCCACGTTTTTACCAGGCCTGAACTTTGTACCTCTTTGTCTGATGATGATTTCACCAGCACCAATTCTTTGACCGCCAAAAACTTTCACGCCTAATCTTTGTGAACGTGAATCTCGTCCGAGCTGTGTTGATCCGCCTGCTTTTGTGTGTGCCATATACTAAATATTAGTGTTAATTTACAAAAGATAGATTATAATATTATTGCCAAATTGTCAAGAATAAGTTATATTTTCACCTTATGAAATACCATTATTTCGACAACGCCGCCACCACACCCATGGATCCCAGGGTTTTTAAAGCTATGGAGCCTTATTTTAGTGAAGAATTCGGCAATCCTATGTCTGTGCATACACCCGGACAAATTGCTCTTCAAGCCTTAGATAATGCCCGTAATTCCGTGTCTAAATTCCTGAATTGCCTTGGCCAAGAAGTGATATTTACTTCCGGAGCCACTGAATCAAATAATTTAGCGATCAAAGGCATTATTCAGGCATATTCTGGTAAAGACAAGCCGCATGTAATTACTTCAGCCATAGAGCATCATTGTGTTTTGGAAACAGTGGAAAGATTGGAAAAAGAAGGAAAAATAGGGGCGACTTATATCAAACCGCAGCCAGACGGTGTAATTAAAGCTGAAGACGTAATTAAAGAGATAAAAGACAACACCGTTCTAATTTCAATCATGTATGTTAATAACGAAATCGGGACTATCCAGCCAATTGCCGAAATTGGAAAAAATAAAGGCAAAGCCATTTTCCACACCGATGCGGTTCAAGCTGTGAATTACTTAGACTGTGATGTTAAGAAGCTGAATATCGACATGCTTTCTCTTTCTGGCCATAAAATTTACGGCCCTAAAGGTATTGGAGCAATATTTGTAAAGCAGGGGACAGCCTTAAAGCAGATCCAGCAAGGCGGCGCCCAAGAAGCCGGTCTTAGGGCTGGTACCCATAATGTTCCTGGAATTGTCGGCTTAGGAAAGGCGATCGAGCTTATTTCCAAAGAGGGCAAGAAAGATTATGACAAAGTAGAAAAATTACGTGATCAATTATGGGCTGGTATTCAGAAAAATATTAAAAATGCGGATTTAAACGGATCTCTAGAACAAAGAATACCTAGTAACTTGAATATTAGTTTTAAAAACATTGAGGGCGAGGGCATATTAATATCTCTTGATATGGAGGGAATCGCCGCTTCTACAGGGTCAGCTTGTTCATCAGGCTCGCTTGAGCCGTCTCATGTCATGATGGCGCTGCAAAACGACCCTCTGCGGGCCCATAGTTCTACCAGATTCTCTTTAGGGCGCTTTAATACAGAAGAAGATGTTAAATATCTTTTGAAAAAACTGCCGCCGATTATTGAAAAATTAAGAAAAATTTCACCTTTTAAATAAACTACCGGAAGTCATAAACTTCTATTGATTCTGCAATTACATCTTTTGGTTCAATGTCTAACAACCACTTAGCAGTACTATCCTCGGCCACAATATAGCTTCTTGAAATAAAGATTAATCGATCCTTTTTTTCGCCATCCCACCATTCGTGTTCTTCAATGCCATAATATTCCGGGAATGCCCGGCCAAAATAATTCATGTATATGGGTTCATCAATATTATTTTCTTCCATATATTTTGCCATAGCTTTTAAGCCTTGGCCCCAGTCAATATTTGAATCACTTAAATAATCCAGTCCATTTTCAGAACCGCCCACGCCAGCATTAAAGTAAGAGAGATAATTGGGAAATACAATAATAGCTGAAGCCATGTATATTAGTAGTACCGCAAATATTAACCAACTAAAAGAATTTTTTAGCATTTTCATCTGCATCTTTTCCCCAATTTGAGAGAAGCTATATGCTATAAATACAAATACAAAAGGATAAATGGGCAATAAATGCCTTACACCAAGATTAATCTTACTCGTCATGGAAATAGCAAAATAAACGCCTATTGGCAGTAATAGAAATAAAAAAGTTTGTAAAGTCTTTTTATTTTTTTTAAATTCTCCTTTTTTAAATAGTGATATGCAGAAAAAAAAGAAATACAATAAACTGCCGGCAAAAAAAGCGAGCGTAATAACAGGAGTTTTTACAGCAAAAGCAACCAAGAAATAATACCACCAGCCATCTTCCCCGTTTTCACCTAATAAATAAGAATCATGGCCATAACTGTTATGCTCATTAACCATCTGAAAACCTTCAAAATATTTAATCGGTTCAAAATAGTAAAATGCCGTAATCATTGAAACTACGATCAAAGTACCGATTAGCACTAACCACAAATAATTTATATTTTTCTTAAAGTGTTTAACCGCCACTAATATAATCAGCATGGCCGGACCAATAACAAGGGCGCTAAATTTGCTTAACATAGCAAATCCTAAAGCCACGCTTAAAAAAATCAAGTCTTTCATCTTTTCCGTCAAAAAGAATCGCCAATAAAAATACATTGTCATGAACATAAAGCAGGAAACCCCTATATCTGTTGTAATATATCGGGAATGTGCTATTATATTCGGGTCAAATGCGAACAAAATAAGCGCAAATATAGCCCAATAATTACCTGCTATTTGCCTTGTCCATTTGAAAATGAACCATCCTAAAAGCAAAGATAACAGCATGATGGGCAATCTTCCCCAAAAAATCATGGTATCAGCCGGATTTCCGAGCTCATATAAAAACGCGTCAGAGTCAGGCCATTGTATGATTTGAGTTGGGTCCTCCCAGGGATAGTTCAGATCCATGAACAATAAAGGCAAGGCCGCTAGTTGTTTTATTAACGGTGGATGTTCCGGGTTTAATACCACGGAATAATCTTGCCAATACTGATAGCCTGCCAATAAATGAGCCGCTTCATCCAATGTCTGGGATTCCTGATAAGCCGAAAAAATCTCCAAACATAACATTACAATTAAGATTAATATGGCTACAAATTTTACATACCGTTTAAAGAAAACGTTCCAGGAGTGCTTGATTGCTGATAAGTTCATGCTTATCTCTTTTTTAATTTCTCTTTGTTTAAATTTAGCTCTTTGGGCATTTTTATTCTGGAGGATTCGTCCTCAAGAGGAACCCATCTATTTACATTATAACATTTATTTTGGAATTGATTTAATCGGTCCCTGGTTCGAGATGTATTATATTCCATTATCCGGTCTTATTTTTTTCTTGATTAATTTAGTGATTTCCCTAATAATTTATAAGAAAGAAAAGGTAATATCTTATTTTCTAATGGTGACAGTTATTCTCTGCCAAATATTTTTGGCTTTAGCTGCCTTTTCAATAATATATATTAATCTCTAGACATGGACGATCTATCATTTCAAATGATTAAAATCTTTTTTCTGACTACTCTGGCTTTTATTGTGGCTATTATGTTTACTCCGGCGTTATCCCATTTTTTATACAAATATAAACTGGGAAAACAGATCAGGAGCGGAGATGAGGCGCCTGTATATTCAAAGTTGCACGAAAAAAAATCTGGCACGCCAACCATGGGCGGTATATTGATATGGGGCACGGCTTTGGTGCTAATCCTTTTTTTCTATGTCGGCTCTGTCTTTGAAATTCCCGTTATTTCAGAGTTTAATTTTTTGAGCCGAGCCCAGACCCTTTTACCTTTAGGTGTTTTAATAGTAACTGCTTTAGTCGGCCTCATTGATGATTTGATTGATATTAAAAAGATCTACACCAATGGCGGGGGATTCAGATTAAGACACAGATTTTTATTATATACAGTTATTGTCACTATTGCTTCGCTATGGTTTTACTATAAGCTTGACTGGGATGTCATCCATGTCCCTTTTGTGGGAAATTTTGAAATTGGATGGTGGTATATACCAATATTTGTCATCGTTGTGATTGCCACTGCTTTTTCCGTTAATGAAACTGATGGATTAGATGGGCTGGCTGGCGGCGTTCTGTTAACATCTTTCGGCGCCTACGGAGCCATTGCCTTTGCTATGGGCCGGTATGACCTAGCCGCTTTTTGCGGAGTTATTGCCGGGGCGCTCCTGGCCTTTCTTTGGTTTAATATATATCCCGCCCGGTTTATCATGGGCGATACCGGCGCTATGGCCCTGGGAGTTACGCTTGGTATCATTGCCATGCTGACAAATTACACATTATTATTGCCGGTTATTGGATTTATTTTAGTAATAGAATCCCTTTCTGTAATTCTACAGGTGGGTTCAAAAAAAATCAGGAAGAAGAAGATCTTCCTGTCCGCACCAATACATCATCACCTGGAGGCTAAAGGATGGCCTGAGCCTAAGATCGTAATGCGTTTTTGGGTCATTTCCGGAGTAATGGCAGTTATTGGATTTATATTGTTTTTACTTGATTTTCAGACCTTTTAATAAATAGCCGGTAGGATTGTAAATAAAAGCATGGCGATAATCATTACTGAACCGATTATTATCCAAGCAATTCTTAATTTTTTCTTACTATACATAAATATATTTTAACGCATGAGTGAAAAATTGTTAAATAAAAACCTAAGAGCCGGCGAAAAACTGATTGAAACTTATAAAGAATACTTTATTGTTTACTGGTGGCACGGGGTTTTGTCAATAGTTCTCATATTATTACCGTTTTTTTTCTTATATCCGTTATTTTCATATCGTTTATGGGGAATCCTGGCTTTCATGTTATTTTTAACCCTCGGGATAATTATTGGGATCCGGGCATTTTTCCTCTATAACAATAATATTTTTATCGTAACCGATAAAAGAATCCTGGGATGTATTCAGCAGGGACTTTTCCACAAAGCAGTAAAGGAGACAGATTTTGATAATATTGCAGAAATTAGTTATAATAAGAAAGGCTTATTTGCCACCATATTTAATTATGGTGACATTAAGATACAAACAAAAAATGAAGGCATAAATTATCGAATTAGAAGGGTAAAAAACCCGGATAAAGTGAGGGAAGAAATTCATCACACCCAGATACAATGTCTAAAACAAAATGCCCAAAACTAAAGCGCCAAAATCAAAAAGAAAATTCAGTCTAAAAGCAATTTTTTATTCCAAAATTTTTATTGTTCTCGGCATTATAATCTTAATCCCGATTTCAATTTCGTTAGTCAAAGAAATTATCAGAAAAGCAGAAATCAACAACGAGATAAAAGTTTTAGAAGTGGAAATTGCTGAAATTGAACGGCAAAACGCAGAAATGGACGATCTGTTAAAAACTCTCAATTCATCGGCTTTCCTGGAAAAAGAAGCAAAAGAAAAATTTGGCATGCAGGAATCAGGAGAAAAGGTAGTTATGATACCGAGCGGGCCAAATGAATTTGGCGCTACCACCCAGGCTGAAGACGCCGTTGAAGAGTATGTGCCAAATCCCACTAAATGGAAAAATTATTTT